>CAYUDP010000007.1:21119-25260 GCA_964443725.1 uncultured Candidatus Saccharibacteria bacterium | reverse complement strand
GGGGTAAATGGATTTATTGGGCATCATTTAAGCAGGTATATCATAGACAACAAAGATTGGGAGGTTTATGGAATGGATATACAGTCGGACAGAATAAAGGATCTTCTTGATGAGGAGAGATTTCATTTCTTTGAGGGGGACATAATGGTGAACAAAGAATGGATTGAATATCACATAAAAAAATGCGATGTTATCTTGCCACTCGTTGCCATAGCAACTCCACTTAGTTACGTAAAAGATCCACTCAAAACATTTGAGCTTGATTTTGAGGCCAACCTTCCAATAGTCAGAGCCGCCTTTAAGTATGGCAAGAGGCTTATTTTTCCGTCGACATCTGAGGTTTATGGTATGTCTGAAGATGAGTTTTTCCATCCATATGAGTCAAAACTTGTTTTAGGGCCTATTGATAAACAGAGGTGGATTTATTCTTGTTCTAAGCAAATGCTGGATAGGGTAATATGGGCTTATGGTCAACAACATGATTTTGATTTTACTATCTTCAGACCATTCAACTGGGTTGGGGTTGGACTCGATAGACTGTCTGATAATAAAGAGGGAGGTTCAAGAGTCATAACTCAATTTTTGGGAAATATAGTCAGAGGGGAAAATATAAAACTTGTTGATGGTGGTACACAGAAGAGAGCTTTTACTTACATATCTGATGGTATAGAGGCTTTGGTAAAAATTATTGAAAATAAGGACGGAATAGCAAAGGGTAAAATATATAATATAGGTAATCCAGACAATAATTGGTCAATAAAAGAATTGGCAGAGAAAATGCTGGAACTTGCTCATGAATATGAAGAGTATAAGGAATTTTCAGATAAGGTTAAGATAGTTGGGGCGACAGCTGAGGGTTATTATGGAAAGGGGTATCAAGATGTTCAAAACAGGGTGCCTTATATAGAAAATACTAAAGAAGAACTTGTTTGGGCCCCTAAAATCAATATGGAGGATTCTTTGAGAAAGATATATGAAGGATATAGAAGCCAGGTGGAAGATGCAAAGAATCTCACTCAGTAATTATGGGTAAGAGGATACTTATATTTTCACTTTCTTATTATCCATTTGTTGGTGGAGCAGAAGTTGCTATAAAAGAAGTTCTTTCCAGACTACCTAAGGACAAATATTCTTTTGATCTGGTTACTTTGCGATTTGATTCTGCTTTGCCTAGATTTGAGAAAATTGAAAATATAGATGTTTTTAGGATTGGCTTTACAAAGAAAAACATAAATATTTCAGATTTTAAAAAATTTCCACTTGTAATAAATAAGTATCTATATCCTTTTTGGGCATGTGTATATGGAGCCGTTTTGCATAGGAGAAAACCATATGAAGCCGTCTTTTCTATAATGACGAGTTATTCGTCTTTCGCACCGATGTTTCTGAAACTCATATTTCCAAATATAAAGTATATCGTAAGGGCAGATGATGGTGATCCTATAGATTATTATCTTAAAAAAACACGCTTTGTATCAAAATTATTTAAATGGGTATTTTCAAAAGCGGATATAGCTGTTGCTACTTCAAAATATCTAGAGAGATTTGTTAAAAGTATGGGATATGTAGGAGACGTCGCTATTGTTCCTAATGGTGCAAACATGGAACATTTCTCCAAGTTACAGGACTTAAGTTCGATCAACGAATTGAAGGTAGAATTGGGCAAGAAAGTAGAGGATGTTTATCTTATTACTACTTCTAGATTGGTTACAAAAAATGCAGTCGATGATGTAATCCGATCTTTGAAGTTTCTTGATGAGAGAGTTAAGTTTCTAATATTGGGAGTTGGTCCAGACAAAGATCTGCTTATGGATTTATCGGAAAAAGAGGGGGTTGGTGATAGGGTTAAGTTTGTTGGACAGGTTGGGCACGATAAAATACCACTTTATTTTTCCGTTTCTGACATTTTTATTAGGCCATCAATTACAGAAGGATTTGGAATTTCATTCATAGAAGCTATGGCAGCGGGATTGCCAGTTATTGCCACTCAAGAGGGTGGTATAGCAGATTTTTTGTATGATCCTGAAATAAATAAAGATAAAAAACCAACTGGGCGGGCTGTAAAAGTCAGAGACCCTGAAGATATCGCACGACAGGTTAAAAATTATTTAGATAATAAAGAAATGACTAAGGAGATAATAAAAAATGCGAGAGAGATGGTTTTTGAGAGATATGATTGGTCGAGAATTGCGAAACTTATGGATGATAAAGTATTTTCAAAAATATAAATGGAGATAGAAAAAATAAAAATAATAATAGCTACACCACTTTTTCCGCCAGACATAGGTGGGCCAGCTACTTATTCTCGTATATTAAGGGATGAATTACCAAAATATGATATAGAACCAATTATAATTTCTTTTGGATCTGTTAGGCATCTACCAAAAATATTGAGGCATATATCGTACTTTTTCAAAATATTATTGAGTTCGAAAGGTGTAGATATTATTTATGGACAAGATCCTGTAAGTGTTGGCTTGCCAGCACTTATTGCATCAAAAATTCTTAGAAAGAAATTTATTGTAAAAATAGTAGGGGACTATGCTTGGGAGCAATCAGTCCAGAGATTTAATGTCAAAGATTTATTGGATGACTTTGCACAAAAAAAAGATTACTCTTTGCCCGTTAAAGTTTTTAAGAAAATAGAAAAATATGTTGCAGATAGTGCAGAGCTTGTAATTGTCCCAAGTTTTTATCTAAAGAAGATCGTTTCTTTGTGGGGGGTAGATAGCGAGAAAATAAAAGTTATTTACAATGCTTTCGAAGGTGTGCCAAATCTTGGAGAGAAAGAAAAATTAAGAGAAGTTCTTGGCTTTTCTGGGCCAACAATCGTTTCTGTTGGGCGTCTTGTTCCATGGAAGGGTTTTAAGGATCTGATAGCTATAATTCCAAAACTGAAGGACGAATTTCCAAGAATAAGGCTGGTCATAATAGGATCTGGTCCAGATAGAGAAAAATTGGAAGAGCAGGCCAGTTTCTTACCGAAAGATACTATTCATTTTACTGGGCAAATTTCAAGGTATCAGACACTTCAACAACTAATGGCGGCTGATGTTTTAGTTTTGAATACGGCCTATGAAGGACTGTCCCATCTTTTACTTGAGGCTATGGCAGTTAAGGTTCCTATAGTTACTACTTCAGTGGGAGGTAACGTTGAGTTGATCGAAAATGGTATTAGTGGGCTATTGGTTCCTTTTAATGATCAAAGAGCAATCAAAATTTCTATAGCAGATATTCTAAAAGATAAAACAAAGACAAGTGCCATGGTTGATAAGGCTTATGAAAAAGTTTGTGGCTTTTCGGTCGACAAAATGGTTTCTTCTGTGTCAAAAGTGTTGCACGAATCTAAATAGTTTATGGGGATATTTAAAAATAAAAAGATTTTAATAATATCAAGGGATAAAACAGCTTTTGTTAAAAATAGTAATTTGTACTCTAGGTTAAAAAGGTACTCTTCAGTGACAGATGGGCTCTATGTTGTTGTGCTATCGAAAGATATTAATATAGAAGGTATTTTTGACGGGAAATTGGCTATATATCCAAGTCGATCGATTAGTAAGATGAGCTATTGGTTTTCTGCTTTTTACATATCACTGTTTAAGATTGAGAGAGTAGATTTAGTATCATCTCAAGATCCTTTTGAGACTGGCTTAGTTGCTTATTTTATAAGTAAGTTTCTGGGTACAAAATTAGAGTTACAAATCCATACGGATTTTTTGTCATCGAGATTTTCTGGGGAGTCTATATTAAATAAAATAAGATTTTTTATTGCAATATTTCTAATTCCAAAAGCGGATATAGTAAGGGTTGTGTCAGATAGAATAAGAAAAAGTCTCATTGAAACAAAGATTAAATTTAAGAATATATACGTCATGCCCGTTCAACCAGAGATTGGAATCGGTAATCATGACGATGCCGAGGTAAATAATAAATTTTCAAATACTTGTTTTAATATTTTGTTGGCGTCTAGGTTAGAAAAAGAGAAAAATGTCGAAATAGTCGTTAGAGCTTTGTCTAGGGTTGTAAAGTCAACTATAAACATTAAATTGTTTATAGTTGGTGATGGAAGTTTGAAGAAAAATTTGGTGAAAATGGTTTTTGATCTGGGGCTTAAAGATGTGGTAAGTTTTGAGGGATGGAG
>CAYUDP010000007.1:0-21019 GCA_964443725.1 uncultured Candidatus Saccharibacteria bacterium | reverse complement strand
GTTAGCAAGTCAGATCCTGTTTTTGGGTTTTTCTTTGTTTGGCTATGTGAATTTGCAAAACAATGCGAGAGTCTGATTGTTATATGTTTGGAGAGGGGAGATGGTAATTTACCAGATAATGTAAAAGTCTTATCTTTGGGTAAGGAGGGCGGCCAGTCAAAGATAAAGTATGTATTTAATTTTTTTAGGTTTATTTTTAAATACAGAAAAGAATATGATGGGGTTTTTGTTCACATGAACCAAGTCTATGTATTGCTTGGGGGCGCCATCTGGAGGATGTGGGGAAAAAAGGTCGCCCTATGGTATAACCATAGGCAAAAAACATTTTCTCTATATATAGCCGAAAAACTTGTCGGGCGCATATTCACAGTCACTAAAGATGGTTTTAAAATCAAGTCTAATAAAATCACCATAACCGAGACACATGGGGTAGACGTGGAGAATTTCAATATCTATTTTAGAGAAAGAGATTTTATAGATCCGATAAAAATTACAAGTGTTGGAAGAATTACAAAAATAAAAAACCTCGATATTTTAATTGACGCCATATCAGATCTTAATCAAATGAATGTCGATTGTGAGCTTGATCTTATTGGCAATCCGGTAAACTTGGAAGATAAAAAATATAAGGATTTTCTAGAGGGTAAAATAAGGAATATGGATTTAATTAGTAAAATAAGATTTGTCGGCCCTATCGATTTCCATAAATTGCCAGAATTTGAATCAAAATATGATATTTCTGTGAATCTTTGCCCAACCGGTGGCCTTGATAAAGCTGTGATTGAAGGGATGGCACTTGGGATGCCTGTATTTGTATCAAATAGAGCTTTTGAAAAATATTTTGGGCGATATAAGGACAGGTTGATTTTTGAGGAAAGAAATTCTGAAGATTTAGCTAATAAAATAAAGGACCTCCTTCGTTCAGAAGATAAAGAAGATTTGATAAATTATTTAACTAATTCGGCTATGGATAACTTTTCCACTCATAAGTTGGTTTCAAGGATAATAGATTTTTATGGTTCAAGTAAATAAAGAAGTATACGAATTTGAAAAATATAATGATCTTGCTCGTTTCGCAAGTTATTTTTATCAATTAAAATCTATCCTTGTGAATAACCCTAGATCTGTTTTAGAGATAGGAACTGGGTCAAAATTTGTCGGGGAGTATTTAAGGAGTTTGCCAAATATAGACTACACTTCTTGTGATTTTGCAGAGGATTTAAAGCCTGATGTTGTTGCTGATATTAGAGACTTACCGTTTAAGGATTCTGAATTTGATGTCGTGTGTGCTTTTGAGATTTTGGAACATTTACCATTTATTGATTTTGACAAATCTCTTTCCGAACTTTCCAGGGTGTCTAAGGGTAGGGTTGTTATAAGTTTGCCTCATTTCGGCCCGCCAATTAAACTTCTAATTAAATTGCCGTTTATACAAGAAATTAAACTTTCCTTTAAAATACCTTTTATGAAAAAACATGTATTTAACGGGGAGCATTATTGGGAGATTGGCAAGATGGGCTACAGTGTAGATACTATTAAGTCTAAGCTAAGTAAATATTTTATTGTCGAGGATGATTTTGTTCCGTTTGAAAATCAATATCATCATTTCTTTATTTTAAACAAAAAATAAAATGAATTTCTTAAAAAGAAAAGACGAATATTTTTTCGATGATGTTGTTAGAAAAATTTTTTCTGAAAAAAAGAAAATAATTGATATTGGTGGCGGTCTTAGAATAGATAAATTAAAGAATAATCGGTTTGATAGTAGTCATGAGTGGATTCTTCCACTTACAAAGAATGTTGAATATCTGATAATGGATCCAGTTGATACCTTTCATCCAGATATTTTAGGCGATATACATAATATGCCATTTATAGATGGCTCAATTGATGCGATATTTTGTCTTGCTGTTTTTGAACATATAGAAAATCCATTTAAGGCAACAAGTGAAATATATCGAGTGCTAAAAGATGATGGGCTTGCCTTTCTGTATTTGCCATTTCTTTATTACTATCATGCGGAGAAGGGTTATTACAAAGATTATTGGAGATTTACTGAAGATTCAATAAGATTGATGTTTAAGGATTTTTCATCAATAGAGGTCTGTCCAGTTCGGGGTAGATTTGAGACATGGATTAGACTAAGTCCTTTGGGTGGTTACAAGTTTTTTGTCTTTTTATTTAGGGTAATAGATTTAATTTTTAAAAAGGACAGTAAACAAGTTGGTGGATATAATGTGTTTCTAAAAAAATAATATGAAATTAAACTTTGTTGCCGATATAAGGCTTCCGACACAAAAAGCTCATGGTATACAAATAATGAAGATGTGCGAGGCTTTTTCTGATTGCGACTCCGAGGTGACCTTATATATTCCAAGTAGAAAAAATAAAATAAATGAAGATCCATTTGAGTATTATGGAGTTAAGAGAAATTTCAAAATAATCAAATTGCCGTCCTTAGATCTTATACATATTGGGGTGTTTGAAAAATTAATGTTTTATGTCCACAGTTTTTCTTTTGCTGTTTCAGTTTTTTTTAATCTGATACTGAAAGACGGGGAAATTTATAGTCGTGATATTTTACCGATATTTCCATTATCTATCTTTAAGAAGGTGACTTGGGAGTCTCATGTTGCCAGTTGGAATATTTTTGTATCCGTTTTTTCTAAGGCTAATAAAGTGGTAGTTATTTCTAAAGGAATATATGACGATTATATAAAAAGGGGCGTAAGAGAAGAGAATATACTCATTGCTGAGGATGGTGCTGACAGGGAGGATTTTGCCCACCTTGATACAAAAAATAATTTAAGATTGGAACTTGGCTTTGAAGATAATATTAAGTATGTACTTTATGCTGGGAAAATGGACAAGTGGAAGGGCTACGATACATTGCTTAGGGCTAGTAAAATTTTACCTGATAATATAAAAGTTGTTATGTTGGGATTTAGTGAAGAGGTCTCCATAGATGATCTCAAGAAACAATTTAGTAATGTGATTTTTAAAGGGCATGTAAATTATAAAATGGTGCCACAATACTTGAAGGCCGCTGATTTGTTGGTGATACCAAATTCAGCCAAGAGTTTAGTGTCGAATTTATATACGTCACCCCTTAAGGTTTATATGAGTATGTTTTCAAATACACCCATTTTAGCTTCCAATATCCCATCGCTTAGGGCAACTCTTAATGACAATAATGCGTTCTTTTTTGAGGCTGACAATGAAAATAGTCTTGCAGACGCAATAGGCGGGGTATTTGCTAACTATGATTTGGCGACTGAAAGGGCGAATGAGGCCTATATTAATGTTGGAGATTATTCTTGGATAAATAGGGCTAAAAAAATTTTAACTTGGATTAAATAAATGCTTACAAATACGATTAAAAAAATATTTTATTATTTGCCCTTTTTTAAGAGGCCAAGGCCGGTGGTTTTAATGTATCATTCTGTCTCTGATAAAGAAGCTTTTTTTGTTGTTAAGGAGAGTGAATTTGAGAAGCAAATGAAATATTTGATGGAAACTGGTCGAGAGGTCGTTTCTCTTTCGGAGATTATTAGACGTAAAAAAAATGGGGAAAACATCGAAAATCTTATTGCTATAACTTTTGATGATGGGTATTTGGATAATTACACAAATGCGTTTCCAATATTAAGAAAATACAATTTTAAATCAACCATTTTTTCTATTACTGGGTTAATCGGTGGGGAGAGGAAGGTGCTAAATGAAAGTTTTAGTATGCTTAGCTTAGAGAATATGAGAGAAATGGAAAAAACTGGTTTAGTTGAGTTTATGCCACATACTCACAATCATCAAAACCTAAATGAATTGGATGAAAAATCTCAAAAGATAGAGATAAGTAGTTCTAGGGATTTTCTCGAGAGAGAGCTTGGTGGTGAGAGAAATATATTTGCTTATCCTAAGGGTAGGTTTACTGTTGAGTCTATAAAATATTTGGGTGAAATGGGTTTTGTGGGGGCAGTTTCGGTTGTTCCAGGAGATTTATTTGGTAAGTTAGATGATTTTATTATTCCTAGACAGAGTGTTGATAGCAAGGTAGATTTGAGAGTGTTTATTGTCACTGTTTCTACAGGAGGATATCTAATTGATAAAGTAAAGTCTTTTTTCAAAAGATAATCTCTTAAAATGGAGTGGGTACGGATAAATCGTTTATGTATTATAAAAATATGAAAAATTTGGCACAAAAAATCAATAGGACAGTTTTCTTTTTTTTGATAAGGCTTAGAACGTTGAAGTGGTGGGTTTTGTTTAAAGATTTTGGCAAAGATACTATCGTCTATGGAAGTATAAAGGTACTTTATCCGGAGAATGTATCAATAGGAGATAATAGTAGGATTAATGATTTCGTGTATATAAATGGAAGAGGTGGTGTAAAAATTGGCTCAAGAGTTCATATTTCAGCTAGTACCACAATAAACACATCTTCCCTTGATTATAATTCTCCTCTTTATTCTAGAAGTCACTTTAATACTCCTGTTTCGATTGGGGATGGAACATGGATAGCCCAGGGGGTAATAATAAATCCGGGTGTTTCAATTGGACCAAATTGTGTTATTGGTGCTGGATCGGTTGTGACAGACAATATTCCTGAAGGAAAAATTGCGTATGGTGTTCCTGCAAGAGTTGTGAGAGACACTAACTCTCTTTAATTTTTATTTTGAATGTAAGGATAGTTGAAACTATTAGATTGAATAGTCTGGTTATTATTCTGGCAAAAATAATACCAATGACCCCGCCTAAATAAGCGCCAAATATAACAGAAATGATTTGAAATATTGAAGACGAAACCCCGAAGTATCTCAATTCCTTAAGTGCGTCTATTTTGGACTGCAAAATACTTGTTGGTAGATAGGCTAGCCCGACGATTAGCGATAACGAATATATTTGGGAATAATATATTGATTGCAGGTAGTTTGGGAATATTAGTTTGTACAGGAAAGGAGCAATGACAATATAAAGGGCTATTGTAGCCAAGACGAATATTCCAAGTATAGACATCTTATAAAGTAGAGTTTTTCTAATAGCACGCAAATCTCCCTTTGCGAAGCGGGGAAGCGCCAAGGTTTCTACACCTTTCATTACTCCCTTTATTTGTTCTGGTATGGCAGAGGCTAGAGCATATACTGCAAGTGGGGCCGCTCCAAAGAGATGAAAAGTCAAAATCTTGTCGATTTGATCAGCTACAATTCCAAGTGTGTTCATTATACTTATTTCTATACTTAGGGATTTTGTAGTTTTGTCTACCAAATCATTTGTCGAGAATTTTTTTGTTGTTATTAAATAAAAATATATTGAAACCAATGTTTGTGTCAGTATAAATATCGATACTAAGATCACGGGGTTTTTTGTTATAGGTATGAACAATATGCCGGCAATTGATGGCAAAATATTTTGTATGAAACTAAATGTGCTCATTCTCTTAAAATCATGCTTACCACTTAGGAAAGCTGAGTAGAGAAGAGTTGAAGAAAGTATTGGATATAAGATACCAACCAGAAGTACTCCTATAGAGACTGCATAGTTTTGGTTTATCAAATAATAAAATGAAGTCAGTATTGATATTCCCCAAGGTATTACACTCCATTTAAATAATATATTTACCCATTTTTTTAATTCTCCCTCAAAACCCCTTGAGACAGATTGTATTATGGCAGTACTTGCACCACTTAAAGTAAATGACCCTATTATTGTGGAAATAGATATTATGTAACGATAAATGCCATAGGATTCTTTGGATAGATATTTGGCCATAACTATTGCTAGTGCCAAAGTCGAAAGAGTTGCCACAACTTGAGATAATGTGACCCAGATACTACTTTTTATTAATGAGCGTAAATTTACTTGAAGTTTTTGCTCGGTTCTTGAGATATTGTCCATGAGTCTGTTTTTGGTAATTCTAGCGTAATTTTAGTATAAAACCCATAGTTATTTGACATTGTCACAATAACTGGTTTGTTTATGTTTTATTTTTGAAAAATACATAAAAATACATAAAATGGTTTGTATATATTATGCAACAGAATTGTTACGTCTGTAGAAAGCCAGTATATTCAGTTAGATACAATACAATACCGATGTGTAAATGCTCATCGTGTGGGATTTTCTATAGGGAGTCTAGGAAACTTCCAACTGGGCACTATGAGAAGAGGGAACCAGACTTAAACCCAGTCAAACTAAAAGAGCGTAAGAAAAACTGTTTATCTAGAGTTGAACTTTTTAAAAAAATTATTGATCTGAACAATTTTTGCGATATTGGTTGTGGCGAAGGCTTGTTTGTTGAAGCTATGATTAATAGTGGTTTTAGTGATGTTTGGGGGGTGGAAATATGCAAAGAGGCAGTTGAGTATGCTGAGAGGAAAAAATTACCAGTAGCTGAGGGGGATATAAAAAAAGCACTAAATTTGGTTAAGAAGGGGTATGCGAAATCTGTAAGTCTATTTCATTTACTCGAAAGACTGGAGGATCCAAAAGATACACTTGATAAAATATTTGAGTCTTTGCCGAGTGGTGGGTATTTAATAATCGAGACCCTTGATTCAGGGAGTTATTCTCTTAAGGCTAGTAAATTTAAACATAAGCTAATAAATCCTGAAAACTTTTTTTATTTTAGTAAAAAATCTATAGATATCATCTTGAAGGATTCTGGTTTCAAAATTATTTCTTCAGGGACTAGGGATTTCAATGATGGCAATTTGGGAATATCCGAATGTTTGTTTAGGCTTGGATTAAAAAAATATCCAAGTGAGATAGAAAATAATACTTCTGTTATAAAAAATCAAAAGAGAAAGGAAATATCTAAATATGAACGTATGTTCAGAAAATTTGTTGGTAGGGGGTTAAATATATTGGTGAAAATAATTGACAGATCTGATTATTATTGGGTGATAGCTCAAAAACCTTAGAATTTTTATTTTATACGTGGTATTAAGGGCGCGTCCGTACTTTTCTTCTGGAAAAATAGTGGGTTTGTTGTATACTCTCAACTTATATGAACAAGTTTTTGAAATACGCCATCTTGACTGGCATTTTTATTACTCCATTTATAGCCCTGTATGTTTCTGGATCTATGTTCTTCCCATTTATAACTGGTAAGAACTTTACTTTCAGAATTATTACGGAGATTATTTTTGGTTTATATATTATCCTTGCCCTCAGGGATTCTAAGTATAGACCTAAGCCATCTTTTATACTTTGGTCTTTTGTTGCTTTCGTTCTGATTACCTTAATCGCTGATTTGAATGGAGAGAATCCGGCAAAAAGTTTGTGGAGTAATTTTGAGAGAATGGAAGGTTTTGTGACTATTGCTCACTTGTTTATATTTACATTGATAACTGGAGCTGTAGTAAATACGGAACATCTTTGGGAAAAACTTTTTAACGTTTCTCTTTTGTCGAGTTTCATAATGTCGATGTATGGGTTCATGCAGCTCTCCGGTTTATACAATATAAACCAAGGTGGAGTGCGTCTTGATGGGACTCTCGGAAATGCTACTTACTTGGCTATATACGCAATATTCAATTTGTTTATTGCTGGAGTTTTGTTTATGAGGAGGTTCAATGAGAGATGGGGAGATGGAAGTAAGATTGTCATGTGCGTTTTGTCTGTTATTCTGCCTATAATTCTTTTTGCCTCTTCAGATAAGGGTAGTTCTGTTAGTGACTCTTTCTACATATATTCTCTTATATTGTCCGCGATACTCTCTATTGTTTTTGTCTTTATGAAGAGGCAGTGGCTTTATGGTCTCCAATTTGTGATTTTGTCTGTAATGCTTTATCACACTGCTACTCGTGGAGCCATACTAGGGTTTATTGGTGGGCTTGGTTTAACAGCTCTTATTATCGCTATTAAAGATGATAAACATAAGACCTTAAGAAAAGCATCTTTTGCGGTGATTTTGGCTATTGTTGTTTTGTCGGGTGCTTTTTACTCCGTTAGGAAACAGTCTTGGGTGACGGAAAATCCAGTCCTGGGTAGATTTGCCTCAATGTCTATAAATGATACTAAAACACAGGCTAGAGGATATGTTTGGCCTATGGCTCTAAAGGGATTCAAAGAAAGACCAATACTTGGCTGGGGACAGGAGAATTTCAATTATGTTTTTAATAAATATTATGACCCAAGGATGTATTCTCAGGAGCCTTGGTTTGATAGGACACACAATGTTGTTCTTGATTGGCTTATAAACGGTGGAATTTTGGGACTGCTTGCTTATCTGTCTTTATTCTTATCGGCTATATATGCACTTTGGAAGTATGGTGATCTGTCTCTATCAGAGAAAGCAATGTTTTCTGGGTTGATGTTCGCTTATTTCTTCCACAACATTTTCGTTTTCGATAACATTGTAAGTTATATACTCTTTGCTACTATCCTCGCTTACCTCCATTTCCACACTGCCAAAGACAAGCAAGTGGTCGATAGTGATTACATAAATTCTATTGCCCCTCAGGGGTCCGTCCGTGGGTATTTTGTTATCGTGCTCATAATAATCGCCACTTCTTACTCTGTTTATACGTTGAATGCAAAACCTATAAGTGCCAATAAGACTCTGATAGAGGGATTGACCTATGGGATGAGGTCCAACCTTTCTCTTGAACTAGACTCTCTTAAGAAGGCGGTTGGGTATAACACATTTGGCAATCAAGAGATCCGTGAGCAAATTTTACAGCTAGGTCTTAACGCTGGCACATCAAATACTTATTCAAGTGAAGATAAGGCAAAAATCTATTCTTTTGCTAGAGATGAGATGGAGAAAATGATGAAAGAGGCTCCAAATGATGCTAGGTTCCCGCTTTTCCTTGGAGGAATGGATAATGTCTATGGGAACTATGTCGAAGCTGAAAAAGTGTTAAATAGAGCACTCGAACTTTCTCCGAGTAAGCAGTCGATAATGTTTGAGGTTGTTAACTCACAAATTGGCCAAAATAAATTTGATCTGGCTCTAGAAACTGCAAAAAAAGCTTTTGATTTGGAACAAAATTACAATGATGCAAGAGTGTTATATGCCTATGCAGCCATATATGACGGTAAATACGAACTGGCCCAAAGTCTCTTTAATGAAAAGTATGGCAATCCTTTCTATCCCGATGATAGGATATGGAGATCTTATTATGCTGTGAAGAGATATGACTTGGCAGCTAAAGTTTTGGAAGAAAAAGTTAAGGCCAATCCAAAAGATATCAATTCTTCTGTTGCTTTGTCTGGTATGTATGTAAAGTTGGGTAGAACAGTTGATGCAGTTAAAGTTGTAAAACAAGCCCAAGATTTAGACTCTCCTCAAAACAAAGCCCAGTATGAAAATCTTATAAAAGAGATTCTTTCAGGTAAGTTTAGTTTCTAGTAGTTTTGACAAAAATGGCGTGGATGATAATATTTCACCTGTGAGTGCTAACAAAAGTTGTTAGCTCAAAACAAACGAATGTCTGCGAAAATTCCACCCACAAGGTGGAATTTTCGTTTGTGGAAAACTCACTTTCTCCACCCCCCCCCTATGCTAAAATACATATAAATAAACATTACAAACCAAAACAACAAAAATGCAAAAAACCACCACCTATCTTAAAGCAACCCTCCTTGCTATTACACTAGTACTAGGAAGCGCCTATGTCTCAGCTTGGACAGCTCCAGTATCTGATCCACCAGGAGGAAGTGTCTCTTTACCTGTAAATACAGGAAACACAGATCAAAACAAAACAGGAGGACTAGGAGTAGGTAATCTAAATTCAGTAGGAGATGTATTGGTTGCAAATGGAGTAATAAAACCGGGAAGCTTTGATGGAACTATCACAACCTGTGGTGCTTCAGGTCAACCACAAGCGGGAAGTATGAGATATAATTCTACCTCTAAGACTCTAGAGTATTGTGATGGAATTGCGTGGAAGGCTGTGGGGAGTGGGGGGTCCTCAGGCTCTACATTAGGTGGTATAACAAAGAAAGAATTAATTGCAAAAAGGGCCACGCAGGGTGCTATTACTTGTAGTGGTAATAATGGAAGATCTGGTGCGGACCGTATCGAAATTGATATAATGGGTAAATATGAGTTAAGGCCTTCTCCCTATAATACTATACAACCAAAGATAAAAGCCAGATATGTTTTTGGTCCAGGCGATCCATCGCATTATTATACGTTTTTAAAAAATGGATATCCTGGAGATGTATATTACTATACTGGTAGAAATAGGTTTAATGAAACAGATAATCTTTTCCCTTGGGTTTGGTCTGAGACCTCATCTGGTATTAAAAATTTTGCGGAGTATGGTGCATCTGTTTCGCTGGATCCTTTTGTTGGAGTAACAATTGCTTATGATAGTGAATATGTTCATGTGACTTGTACTGGTCGATGGCCGGATCCTAAATATTCACCGCTCTATGGTCCAGAACCCTAAAGATAAGTTTGCTTAACGATAGATGGGGTTAAACGGGTTTCATTAGCAGAGGGTTTGGATCATTGTCCAACAAGTAACCATGAGTTTTTTTGAGATTATTAATCAACAATTCGAACAAATATAGGCAATGAAAATTATTATTTTCATGCCAAAAAATAATAATTTTCTAAATAAAAAAATGCTAACAAAAGTTGTTAGCTCAAAACAAACGAATGTCTGCGAAAATTCCACCTACAAGGTGGAATTTTCGTTTGTGGAAAACCCACTTTCTCCACTCCCCCCTATGCAAAAAATTGCCACATATCTTAAGGCTACTCTCCTTGATCTAGTATTTATCTAAATAAAAAACAAGCCACACCTTTGTGTGGCTTGTTTTTTATTTAGAAACTTTTTTGGGTTTCTTTTTTTCCTTTCTTTCTCTATTGTCTCCTTTTCCCATACAAAAATGATTTGCTTATATGTATATATGATATTACTAACTTGATTTAGAGCAAGCTTTTTCTGTGGGATTTACGAGCCAATTTATTGTGATACTATATTTATAGTTGTTCCTAAATACGGCTAGCGGCTGCACTCACATAAATTAGATATTTGTTTGGAGCATAGCACCCGCTTGCCGTATTTAGGCGCTACTTTTGTGGAAGAAGAAATATTACTTTCAGAATACTCGACTTTCAAGCTTGGTGGAAAGGCAAGATATTTTTTTGTTGTCAATAATCTTGAGTCTCTTGTTGAGGCTTTTTCTTTTGCTAGAGACAAAAATTTGCCAGTCTTTATATTGGGTGGCGGATCGAACACTCTGTTTTCAGATGATGGCTTTAATGGGGTGGTGATTAAAGTGGGTTTGCTTGGGAAAAATATAATTACAGAAGATGAAGATTCAGTTGAAATAGAAGTCTCTTCGGGTGAGACTTGGGATGATTTTGTAAAATGGTCTGTTGCTAACAATTTTAGCGGTATAGAAAACTTGTCTGGAATTCCTGGGGTTGTTGGTGCTTCTGTTATTCAAAACATAGGAGCCTATGGAACAGAAATCTCGAGTGTTGTCTCATCTGTAAAATATTATGATCCAACTTTAGGTGAAGTTAAAAATATTTCAAATGGAGATTGTGAGTTTGAGTACAGATCCTCAATCTTCAAGAACAAGCTGAAGCATAGTGTTGTACTGTCAGTAGTTTATAAGTTAAATAAAAAACATAAGTACGAGTTGGCTTATGAAGATATAAGAATTCATTTCGAGAAAATGAATATTTCTGATCCATCTTTGAAAGATGTCAGGAATGCAGTCTTAGACATAAGGAGTAAAAAAATGCCCGATTTAAGTAAGTATGGAACGGCAGGGTCATATTTCAAAAACGTTATTGTAAATAGAAAAGAAGCTGAATATTTTTTAAATGAATATAAAGATGCCAAGTTTTGGGAATTGCCAAATGGCCTTGTAAAGATTTCTTCCGCTTGGGTCTTGGACCATGTTCTTAATATTAGAGGAATAAGAGTTGGAAATGTAGGCACTGCAGAGAACCAAGCTCTGGTAATTGTAAATTTTGGAGGAAGTTCTTCCTTTGAGGTGAAAAATTTTGCTGAAGAAATTAAAAAAAATTTTTTTGAAAAAACTAAATTAAATTTGGAAGAAGAAATTTGTTATGTTGGTTTTTAATTTTATTTTTTTGTAAGTTATCCACAATTTTTTGAAAAAAAAATTTGTCACATGTACCACTAGTGATAGATAATATTAAGTAGATAGCACAGTGATTGTTACATATAGTTTCGCCCTCAAAACAAATTTTTTTTTGATAAAGTGGAGCGTAACTAAGGTCGGCAGTCGCTAGAATTAGTAATAAAATTTAGTCAATAATATGGCAGCAAAAAAGAAGGCAAAGAAAGCCGCAAAGAAGACAGCAAAGAAGTCTTCAAAGAAGAAGATGTAATTCTTCCGAGAGCTCTCACCAGAGCTTCTCACTTCAAGCAAAAACCCCTCGCAAGAGAGGTTTTTGCTTTATTTGGCTTAGTGAGTCTAGAGTGATATTATTCAAAAACTATGCTTTCTTGGATAAAAACAATTGGAGATACAAGTACTCAGGCCATAAATAAGGCCAAGCCTGTTTTGGCTAGGGTTAACCATTTTGAGCAATATATACAACCTTTGTCTGACATTGAATTGCGTAACAAGACTTCTGAATTTAAAGAGAGGTTGGGTAAAGGGGAAAAACTTGAAGATATTTTGCCAGAAGCCTATGCGGTAGTAAGAGAAGCTTCTTTTAGGGTTCGCGGTGAGAGGCATTTTGATGTACAGATATTGGGAGGGATTGTCCTTCATAAAAGAGGCATTTCTGAGATGAGGACAGGTGAAGGTAAGACTCTTGTCTCTACACTTCCGGCATATCTAAACGCTCTTATTGGGAAAGGAGTACATATAGTGACTGTCAATGATTATCTTGCAAGAAGAGACGCGGTCTGGATGGGAGAGGTTCATGATTTTCTCGGTCTATCTGTTGGAGTTTTGAATAACAATGCTTCATATCTTTACGATAAGACACATACAAATAGTGAGGATGATAAAAAGAGAGATGAAGAAGGCTCTTTCAGAGTTGTTCATGAATTTTTGAGGCCATCGTCTAGGCGTGAGGCATACGAAGCAGATATTACTTATGGGACAAACAGCGAGTTTGGTTTTGATTATTTGAGAGACAATCTTGAATATGAAGAAAGGGTGTTAAGACAGAGAGGTCATTATTTTGCTATCGTTGACGAAATAGATTCCATCTTGATAGATGAAGCTAGGACTCCTCTCATCATTTCAGCTCCATCAACAGATTCAGAGGATCTGTATAAAACTTTTGCAATAATCGCCAAGAAGCTAAAGAAAGATGAGCACTATTCGGTTGATGAAAAATTGAGGGCGATAACTTTAAACAATGACGGCATAAACAAAGCAGAAGAACTTTTGGGAGTATCAGATATTTATACGGAAAAGGGGGTTAAGTATGTTCATCATTTAGAAACAGCTGTTAGGGCTGAGGCACTTTTTGAGAAAGATAAAGATTATGTGGTCAAAGACGGGGAAGTTGTTATTGTCGATGAGTTTACTGGAAGACTACAGCCAGGTAGGAGGTGGTCGGAGGGGTTGCACCAGGCCATTGAGGCCAAGGAAAATGTCGTTGTTCAAAAAGAGTCAAGAACTTACGCCTCTATCACATATCAAAATTATTTTAGACTTTACGAAAAACTCTCTGGTATGACGGGTACTGCTTCCACATCATCCGAGGAGTTTTACAAAGTATATGGACTCGAAGTTGTCTCTATCCCAACGAACAGAAAGAGTCAAAGATTGGATAGGAACGATCTTATCTTCCAATCTGAAAAAGGCAAGCTTTTGGCTTTGGCAAAAAAAGTCAAAGAATTAAATGACAAGGGGCAACCGGTACTCATAGGTACTGTCTCTATCGCAAAAAATGAAATCCTATCGGCCTATCTGAAACAATCCGGAATTCCTCATCAGGTTTTGAATGCCAAGAATCATGAACAAGAAGCTTCGATTATTGCTCAGGCTGGAAGAAAGGGGGCGGTGACTATCGCCACGAACATGGCTGGGCGTGGGGTTGATATTAAACTTGGTGGAGCCCCTCTTATAAAAGAGGAATATGAGGAGGTTAAGTCTTTGGGGGGATTGTTTGTCATTGGTACTGAGAGGCATGAAGCAAGAAGAATCGACAATCAACTTAGAGGAAGATCTGGGCGTCAGGGTGATCCTGGTGAAACGCAGTTTTTTGTATCGCTTGAGGATGATCTCATGAGGGTCTTCGCCTATGATTCTATCAAAGGGATGATGGGGCGCTTTGGTATACCTGAAGATGAACCTATAGAGAATAAGCTCATAAACAAGTCTCTTGAAGCCGCTCAAACAAAGATAGAAGGATTCCATTTTGATACCAGAAAGCATGTCCTAGAATATGACAACGTTTTAAACCATCAAAGAGAAATAATGTATGAAAGAAGAAGAAATATACTTCTCGGTAGTCATCAATCAATCGACACATTTTTGAATTCTGTTGTATCAGGAGATGAGGCACTACTTGAGATTATCCAACAAGAAAAGCAGAAAATTGGTGCGGATGATTTTTATCGAGCAATAAGAATGATAATACTTCAGACTATAGATTTCTTCTGGGTTGATCATCTGGAGGCAATGGATTATTTGAGAAACTCGGTAAATTTGAGAGCCTATGGCCAAAGAGATCCATTGGTTGAATACAAGAAGGAAGGGCTAAGACTCTTTAGGGTGATGGAAGAGACAATGTTTGATCAAATCTCAAGGCTCCTGCCACATATAGGAAATATGTTACCAAGGGAAAAGGCTGAGGAATTGAAAAGAACTGAAGAGGCCGCAAGACTTATAACGGGTGGCGGGGAAATATCAAAAGACAAAATTGGTAGAAACGACCCTTGTTTTTGTGGAAGCGGAAAGAAGTATAAACAATGCCATGGCAAGTAAGGTATAAGATGTTTAACAGGGGGATGTTAAATAAATATTAAATATGATTGAGATCGGTGGTATATATGAGCATTATAAAAGAGGAGGTCAATACAAGATTTTGTGTGTAGCTAAAGATTCTGAAACTCTAGAGGATCTTGTGGTATACAAAGCTCTTTATGGCGATGGGCAGGTGTGGATCAGGAACCTTAATATGTTTGCTGAGAATGTTGAGAGGGCTGGTCAGGAAGTTCCTAGGTTTAAATATATTGGTAAGGATTAATTATTTTATTCACAATAAAATAATTCTGTTTTTTTACGGATGTTATAATTAACATCGATGAAAATAAAAAATTTAGGTGAGTTAGCGACAAATTCTCTAAGAACTTCTGCTTTGAAGATTGTCGAAGCCGGTCTTTTGTCTATAGATACCGTAGAGGTATTGAGGGAAAATATTTCTGTTTTTGGTGATGCTCTTACGATTTCAAATGAGACCATAATCTTACCTGAAAAATCACGCATATTTGTCGTTGGTGTTGGAAAATGTGCCACAGACGCCGCTTTTGTCCTAGAGGAAATTTTGGGGGATAGGATATATAAGGGTATGGTGATAGATATAAAATGCGATCCAAGACTTAAGCGTATAAAATCCGCTGAGTGCGATCATCCCTTCCCGAGTGAAAGGAATGTTGATGCAACGAAAGAGATGATTGATGTGCTAAAGGAAGCAAAGGAGGATGATGTTGTGATTGCAGTTATCTCAGGTGGGGGCTCTACTATGCTTTGCCAACCAAAAGGCTTCACTTGTTACGATGAAAAAACAGTTGTTGAC
Organism: uncultured Candidatus Saccharibacteria bacterium; assembly: GCA_964443725.1. GTDB lineage: Bacteria > Patescibacteriota > Minisyncoccia > Phycocordibacterales > JAKFXT01 > CAYUDP01. The sequence continues at coordinate 5,319 of CAYUDP010000007.1, read as the reverse complement.
GCACTTTTTAGAGCTGGGGCAAATATAAAAGAACTTAATACTGTTAGGAAGCATATGTCCATGGCTCGAGGTGGACACTTGGCTGGATACGCATATCCGGCTAAGGTTGTAAGCCTTATTTTCTCTGATGTTGTTGGCAATGATTTGGGATTTATCGCTTCTGGTCCGACGGTCTTGGACGAAACTTCTGTAGAAGATGCCAAACACATATTTGATAAATATTTTCTAAAAGATCGCGTTCCCATAACGAGTGATGTTTTGATGGAGACTCCAAAGGATTGGAAATATTTTGAAAATGTTAAAAATATTCTTCTAGTTTCAAACGATATAGGACTTGAGGCCATGTATAAAAGTGCAAAGAGAGAGGGTTTTGTTCCTACTATTGTGAACAAAGACATGATAGGTGAGGCCGCGATTATAGGGGAGAGTATCGCCATTGAACTTAATAAGGCTCCAGCTCACAGCGCACTTCTTTTTGGTGGAGAGACAGTTGTTAGAATAAAGGGCAATGGTCATGGCGGAAGAAACCAAGAGATGGCTCTCTCTGCGCTAAGGTTTATTGGGGAGAGCGAAATAATCATCCCTTTTGCATCAGATGGACGAGATAATACAGATGTTGCCGGTGCTATATGTGATACAATAATCAAAAGCCAAGCAATAAAGAAAAAAGTTTCAATTGAAAAGTTTTTAAGCAACAATGATTCTTATTCTTTTTTCGAAAAAGTTGGTGGGCATTTAATCACAGGAGTTACTGGCTCGAACACAGCTGACTTTGTTGTTGCTCTAAAACATTAATAAGTTCAAATTATAAGTTTTAATAAAAGTAATTTAAAAATTTAATATTTTATAAATATGGATAAAGATACAGCATTCATCTTATGGTTCGATCAACTTGGTATAGAAGATATACCATATGTAGGCGGCAAGAATGCTGCGCTTGGAGAAATGTACTCAAACTTAACTTCAATGGGTATATCTGTACCAAATGGATTTGCAGTGACGGCTTATGCTTATAACTACTTTTTAGACAAGGCGGGTATAAAAGACAGGATAAAAGAGATATTGTCGGACTTGGATACTGGTAATATCAGGAATCTCCAAAAAAGAGGAGAGGAAGTTAGGAGTACAATTCTGAAATCAAAAATCCCGAAAGACTTGGAAGATGCGATTTTAAAGTCTTATAGTGATCTTTCAAATGCCTACAAGACAAAAGATGTTGATGTTGCAGTACGATCTAGTGCTACTGCTGAAGACTTGCCAGGAGCATCTTTTGCTGGCCAACAGGAGACATATCTCAACGTTGCCGGTGGAGAAAACGTATTGAAATATACAAAAGAGTGTATAGCTTCTCTTTTCACTGATAGGGCAATATCTTATAGAGTAGACAAAGGATTTTCTCATTTTGACGTTTCTCTTTCTGTTGGGGTACAAAAAATGGTTCGTTCAGACCTTGCGTCATCTGGAGTTATGTTTACTCTTGATACCGAGACTGGATTTGAAGACGTTGTAGTTATAAACGCCTCTTATGGATTGGGGGAGATGGTAGTCCAAGGAGCCGTCACTCCTGACGAGTATATAATTTGGAAGCCAGGACTTAAGGCTGGGAAAAAATCTCTTATTGCTAAGGATATTGGTACGAAAGATATAAAGATGGTCTATTCTGGCAGAAGTACAACCAAGAAAGTCTCTGTTGAAATGAAAGATAGAAACAAATTTGCTTTGAATGATAGTGAAATATTGGAACTTGCAAGATGGGGAGCTTCTATTGAGGATTATTTTTCAAAAAAGCACGGGCACCATCAGCCGATGGACATAGAGTGGGCTAAAGATGGAGAAACAAATGGATTATTTATCGTTCAAGCTAGACCAGAAACAATACACTCTTCTAAAAATAAGAATACGTATGCCGAGTATAGATTGAATGGTAGTGGCAAGGTTATAACAAAAGGTACTGCGATTGGTATGAAAATTGCAAGTGGTAAAGTCAGGGTGATAAAAGACGCCAGAAATATTGGTCAGTTTAAAGAAGGAGAAGTTCTTGTTACAGAGATTACTGATCCGGATTGGGAGCCAATAATGAAAATTGCTTCAGCTATTGTTACAGAGAAAGGTGGGAGGACAAGCCATGCAGCGATAGTTTCAAGAGAGCTTGGAATTCCTTGTGTTGTCGGTACAGAAAATGCAACAAAGGTTCTGAGAGATGGAATAGAGGTGACTGTCGACTGTTCTTCTGGTAAGGAGGGAACTGTCATTGATGGTAAAATCCCGTTTGAAGTTATAGAGCATAAACTAGATCAAATACCTGAGACCAAAACAAAGATAATGGTAAATATTGGTGCCCCAGAAGAGGCTTTCAAGAACCATATATTACCTGTCAGGGGTGTTGGGCTTGGTAGGCTAGAATTTATAATAAGTTCCCATATTCAAGTTCACCCAAATGCACTTTTGAATTTCAAGGCGTTAAGTGAAAGTAAAAATTATGATGAAAGAGAGCTCGCGAAAAAAATAGAAAAGATTACCGCTGGTTATGAAGATAAGACAAAGTTTTATATAGATGAACTCGCAGAGGGAGTTGCCAAGATTGCAGCGGCATTTCATCCAAATCCAGTAATAATTCGTTTTTCTGATTTCAAAACGAATGAATATAAAACTCTTCTCGGGGGGAGTCTTTATGAGCCAGACGAGAGCAATCCGATGATTGGTTGGCGTGGCGCTTCTCGATACTATGATAAGAGATTTTCTGAGGCATTCGGTCTAGAATGTCAGGCTATAAACAAGGTTAGGGGAGAGTTTGGGCTAGATAATGTAATACCCATGATTCCTTTCTGTAGGACAGTGAAAGAAGCAGAAGAAACGCTCGCTACTATGAAAAAATATGGTTTATCCAGAGAACATGACCCATCTCTTAAGGTTTATGTTATGTGTGAAATACCAAGTAATGTGATATTGGCGGATAGATTTTTGGATGTTTTTGATGGGATGTCTATTGGTTCAAATGATCTAACTCAGCTTACCTTGGGTCTAGATAGAGACGCTGGACAATTGACTCATATAGCAAATGAAAACAATGATGCTGTGAAGGAATTGGTTAGAGAGGTTGTCAAAAAATGTAGAAGTAGAGGTAAGTATATAGGTATTTGTGGACAGGCCCCATCTGATTTCCCAGAATTCGCAGAGTTTTTGGTTGATGCTGGGATTGAAAGTATGTCGCTTAACCCTGATACTGTTGTAAAGACACTAGAAAGGATTGCTGAAAAAGAGAAGCAACATTAAGCCAAATCAAAGCAAGACAAAATCCCGCGAGAAATCACGGGATTTTGTCTTGAACGGAAAAAGAAAAATGAAGTATAATGGTTGGATAATAAATAAATAGATAAAATTATGAAAATATCTTGTTATGGTATCAAATCTTGGGAGGCTGATTATTTGAAGGAAAAAATTATGTCCGATATTCCTGGGTCTGAGGTTTTTTTGCATGAAAGGATTGTTACTAAGGATGATTTACCGGAAGATGGAGATTCAGAGGTTCTTTGTGTGTTTGTTGATTCTAGCGTGACGAGAGAGGTCATAGACGCAATGCCAAATTTGAAATTGATAGTGACAAGGTCAACCGGATTTGATCATATCGATATCGCTTATGCGAAAGATAGGGGTATTACCGTCTCCTATGTTCCATCATATGGTGAGAATACTGTTGCCGAATTTGCTTTCGCATTGATTCTTGCTCTTTCGAGAAAAATATTTCCAGCTTTCGATAATATCAAAGAGACTGGTAAATATTCTTTTGAAGGATTGACAGGTTTTGACCTTAAGGGTAAGACAATTGGTGTTATAGGGACAGGGAGGATTGGTAAACACTCTGTAAGAATGGCTAAAGGTTTCGATATGAAGGTGGTCGCCTATGATCCATTTCCGAACCAGGATCTTGCTAGAGAGCTCCAGTTCGAATACATGTCTTTTGAAGATCTATTGAAGATAAGTGATATTGTCACTATACACGTACCACTATCTACAGAGACAAATCACATGTTTAATAGTGAGACGATACCTAAAATGAAAAAGGGTGCGATACTTATAAATACTGCTCGCGGGCCAATAGTTGATACTAAGTCTCTTGTTTTGGCGTTACAATCTGGTCAATTAGGAGGTGCTGGCTTAGATGTTTTAGAAGAGGAGGGTATCCTTAAGGATGAGATGGGGGCTTATTTGCATGGCACAATGAAAGGGCATGATTTAGAGACAGTGCTCGCAAATCATATCCTTGTTGACATGCCAAATGTAATTCTTACACCACATGCGGCTTTCAATACAGTAGAAGCTATAAAGAGGATTCTAGATACTACTGTACTGGATATGTCTTCTTTCCTAAATAATGATGCACAAAATGTGATTAAATCATGAGTTTAATTAGTAAAATAACAGCCAGAAAAATTTTGGATTCTAGAGGTAGTTATACTGTGGAGGCAAAAGTCCATCTCACTTCTGGAAATGTTGGGGTGGCCTGTGTCCCAGAGGGTAAAAGTAAGGGGGAGAATGAGGCGATTTCTTTACCTGCAGACGAGGCTGTAAGAAATATCGAAGAGAAAATATCCCCAGTCCTTTCGAGGGTGTCTATTGAGAATCAAACTAAAATTGATAAAGAGCTTTTGCATTTGGACGGTACTCCCAACAAGAGTAATTTGGGAGCTAATGCACTTCTAGCTGTCTCGATGGCCTCCCTCAAGGCGGCTTCAGTAGAATACAGGACATTTCTATGGAAAAGGATTTCAGCTGTTTCAGATATGAAGAGGTCCTCTTTCCCAAGATTGTATGCCAATCTGATAAACGGAGGCTTGCACGCTGGGAATAATTTGCCATTTCAAGAATACATTTTGATACCCAAGAGTAATTCTCCATTTGAATCTACAAATATTATCGTTAGTGCTTATTCAAACTTAAGAGAAGATTTAAAAAGAGTTTATGGACCACAGGCTACAAACGTTGGTGATGAGGGGGGGTTTGCCCCTATGTTGTCTGATCCTATATCCCCATACACTTTAATTGAGAATGCTGTATCTAATCTTGGATATAAAGATATCGTTGAATATGGTATGGATGCTGCCGCTAATAATAGTGGTAAGAGTGTTTCTGAATTATTTAATATTTATGAAAAGATGTTGAATAGTCATAATATTGTCTACCTTGAGGATCCGTTTTCCGAAAAGGATGAAGATTCTTTCCAAAGGATAACAGCTCTTTTTAGACATAAAGTTATGATTTCTGGAGATGATATTACTGTTACAGACAAAAAGAGAATATCCAGACTTTCTCAGAAAGGGG
>CAYUDP010000006.1:36210-39508 GCA_964443725.1 uncultured Candidatus Saccharibacteria bacterium | reverse complement strand
TTTTTTCTTCAAATTTACTAACAATCTCTCCGGCTTTTATTTCGTAGGGTGTGGGGCCGGATTCTTTTTTTGTTACAGCTATGACAATGCGGTTTTTAAATTTTCTTAATTTAAGATTGTAATATTCTAACCCCCCGCTTTCTTTCATTAGTTCTCTAAGTTCTATTAAAGTTTGTATATTTGCTTCACCTGGACCAGTGTCGAACATTAGGAATCCTTCTTCTTTTTTTTGCGAAGATATAAAAGCATTTCTTATGAAAACTTCATATGTAATTTCTTTTGCGTTTTCGAAGGATTCGTTTTTGGCTATCTCCCAAGATAGAACTATATACATTCTTTCACCTGTTTTTTCAAATTCTACGTGGAAAAATTTTTCTCCGTAATGAAGAAAAAATGGATTATTGTTTACTATATCTACGAGTTTTGTTGCATACTCATTATTTGGAACTTGCATCTTGAAAGCTCCCTTGTCCAGATTTGCAATAACTGCATCAGTGATTTTGTCTACAAAATCATTTACTGGGGAGGATTCAAAGGTTTTGGCTGTTTCCTCTTCCTCCACTTTCTTTCTTCTGGCGGATTCTTCTGGAGTTATTGGGGGATGTGTAGTTATTGGTGTAAAAGATGGCATGAGAATATTATAGCTTATCTTGCTTTAATTTTTAAACTTGGGTGATGGTAATAAGTGTTACTTTCTTATGCCGGTTTGGCCATATTTGAATTGAATCTGGTATGGTTTATAATTACCAGCAAGTTAATGACTTTCAATTATGCAAAAGAATATTGGCAAAAAAGACAAAATTATTAGAGCAGTATTAGGAGCTTTGGTTTTACTTTGGGGATTTTATGCAAAAAATTGGTGGGGAGTAGTCGGAATTATACTTCTTGTCACTTCATTGGTTAACTGGTGCCCTCTTTATACAATCTTTAAATTTAGTACCAATGGGGAGGGATTATCTGATAGTACTAGTGAGCCAGAGGCTTAGTAAATAAAAAACAAAACACCGATTGTAATGATCGGTGTTTTGTTTTTTATAAAAAGTTAACCCCCGATTTGGTCGGGGGGTGGCTGGACTCATAGGCGTCCAGCCTGAGCCTTTTCGTTCACGGAGGGTCAGGCGGCCAGGCCCAGCCTCGATGTCGCGGCGGTCGTCGGGCAGTTCGCGTGCTGGATGGAGTTGGCCGGCTTGCCCCGGATGGTGGGGCGGTAGGTCGTTTTCTTCATCTTCGTCTCCTTGACGTTTGATGGGCTCACCAACGCGGGTGCGATGGCTCCATATATAGTAGCAAATACAACTCTGTTGTAAATACTTAGGAGTTAAACAGATTTTATTCTTAGGCGGGTTTCTTTATTTTTGTCGATTTTTGGAAGTTTGAGAAGTAACATTCCGTGTTTTTCTTCAGCCTGTGCTTCAGATGCTTCAACCTCAACTCCATTTGGCATATAAACGGTCTTTGTAAATTCCCCCCAGTATAATTCTTTGGCGACAAACTGGGCACTTCCGGGGAGGTTTTCTTCAACACGTCTACCATTTATGGTTACTTTTTCTCGGGATATAGTGACGTCGAGATCTTCTGGCCTTACACCGGCCACTATTGTCTTTATGAAAACTGCATCAGGCGTCTGATATACATCAGCTTGTATCTCCCAAGGGGATTTTTTGGACTCATCAACCTCTGTAAGCCAGTCCGCGGTAGATTCTTTGTCTATACCAGTTTCAGTGTTTTCAATATCATCTTCATCGTCTGATCTTGTGAATCCAATTCTTTCTAAAAATGTTTTACTCATATTTGATTTAACCCTACTTTGCTAATTGTTTTAACTTTTTCAAAAAATAGGGCGAGAAAAATGGTACCAATCCAGACAATCATAAAAGTCTGCAACATATACCCATTAAAAATCAGTATAAGCTCGTTAAAGGCTGTGTGCAAGGTAATAGCGAGGATAACTCCTATCACTGAATAGGCTACTTTTACACGGCGAGGCTTGCCGAAAGCATAGGCCATAGCTATACCTATTATTGCCGAAGACAATAAATGAAGGGGTGTAGTGCCAAGAAATCTCAAATTGCCGGTTATGACCCCCTCGAGGATGTTCCCCGTTCTGAATGGATCAAGTAGATAAAGCAAGTTTTCAAGAGAAGAAAACCCTATCGCTGCTGTAATAAGATAGATCATATTGTCTATTGGTTCATCATTTTCTTTGCGCCAAAGTGCAGCAGAGAAGGCCATGAGATATTTCATCGTTTCTTCTATTGCAACCCAAATTGTCATCAATAAAAAGCTTTGTGATTCATTGGTAAATCCTCCCAAAATTTTCACCAACTCTTCAAAGATTAGGGCAAGGATTGTGCCTATCATTCCTGCAAAGAATGTCGTTACTAGTATTTTTTTTGGTTCAGGGTGGAGTTTGTCTTCTCTAAGCCAAAAACCAAGCCAAATAAGCGGTGGAATAAAACCAGCCAAAAAAGAAAAGAAGAAGACAAAAAATCCACTAGTATACATAAAAATACAAAGGACTTAATCCTTTATATTATTTTACTATTGGATAGGGCATTACCAAAAGAAATTCCTGTGGTTTCTCAAAGGGCCACAATTGCCAGATGGCTTCAGTTGCAAATGGCATGAACGGGTGAAGGGCTCGGATGAGGTTCTCCAGAATATAAACCAATGTTTGTTTTCTAGACTCTTTCTCGGCCTCGCTACCTTCGGATAAGACTTTTTTGGAATCTTCAAGAATAATGTCCGCAAAATTGTTCCAAGCGAAGTGGTAGAGTTTTTCTCCAGCCATATATAGCCTATATTCATCTATATCTTTTCTTATGTCCTTTATAAACTCGTTCCATTTTTCACGAAGCTCTTTGTCGCTTTCTTCAAATGAGGAGAAATTTTCATCATATTTTAATCCCTCACAATTGCTGAGTACAAAACGACTGATGTTCCAGAGTTTGTTGGCAAAGTTTTTGTACCCACGTATTTTATCTTCCGATAGGGCCATATCAGTTCCGGGGGTGTTCCCGATAATTAACGCCATACGTAAGGCATCCGTTCCATACTTATCTGTCATTTCTATAGGGCTTATAACATTTCCCTTACTCTTACTCATTTTTTGGTTGTTTTTGTCACGTACCATTCCGTGGAGATATACAGTTTTGAATGGGACTTTGCCAGTTGTATATAGGCCAAGCATTATCATTTTCGATACCCAAAAGAATAGTATGTCGGCACCAGTTTCCATGACATCTGTCGGGTAGAATTCTTTGAAATCTTTTCCGTCGGGATAGTTTAAAGTTATGAA
>CAYUDP010000006.1:33385-36110 GCA_964443725.1 uncultured Candidatus Saccharibacteria bacterium | reverse complement strand
TCTATTGGTGTCGCGCATTTGTAGCAGACTTTGACATTGTGCTTATATTTTTCTTCTATTTTTACAAGCAGTCCTTTTTCTTTTAATTTTTCAACTATTTGAGGTCTTGCCTCATTTATCTTCATGCCGGCGAATTCTCCAGCTATAGGCAAGAGACGCCCTTTCAGATCTATTATTTGTTCTTTGTCTAGATCGTGTCTTTCGGCGATACCAAAGTCTATCTCGTCATGCCATGGAGTTATTGTCATAACACCGGTACCGAACTCCATATCTATCACCTCATCTTTGATTATAGTTGCAGTGATTTTCCCGTTAATCCAATCCACCTCAATCTCTTGTCCATCATGGTATTCGCTATATCGGTTATCATCTGGGTGCATGACGACATACTTGTCTCCAAATTTTGTCTCAGGTCTTGCAGTTGCGATTGTAAACGGGCCGTATTTTATGTAGTAGAAGGGGTCTTCTTTTTCTATAAATTCAGTTTCTATGTCAGATAGGGAAGTCTGATGTTTTGGGCACCAATTTATTATTCTTTTGCCTCTGTATAGGAGTTTGTCATCAAAAAGTCTTTTGAAGGTTTGATATACAGTTCTTATAACTTTGTCATCCAAGGTAAAAGTTTCGCGCGACCAATCGCAAGATGCACCAAGTTGCCTAAGTTGGTTTTCCATGAAGCTTTTGTTGCTCAAAGTGAAATCCATTATTTCTTTATAGAGATCTTTTGGGTCCATACCGAAGCGTGATCGGCCTTCCTTCTCGAGTTTCTTCTCATAAACTATTTGTGTTTCAAATCCTGCATGATCCGCGCCTGGGAGAAGGAGAACTTTGTAGCCATTCATTCTTTTGTATCTGGCGAGCAGGTCTTCAACTGTGACGAAAACTGCGTGTCCGGCGTGTAGAGACCCATTGGCGTTTGGTGGAGGCATTATTATTGAATAGACACCGTTTTTGGCGTCTATTAGGTTGTCCGGATTGAATAAGCCTGACGCTTCCCATTTTTTGTATATTTCACCCTCATTTTCCCTCGGGTCATAAGGTTTTAAGAATTTTTCGTTCATTTGTACACATTAACAAAAAAACCCGATTTTTTATAGGGGGTTTCCACAATTTGACAGTAATGCATAAATATGATTTAAGAATAAAAGAGATTCTGCCACAAGATGGTGGATGACCATTTCATTGTCTGGAGTTTTGCAGATGAAGTTAAGCAGGAAACAAAAGGCGATTAGCTTCCTTTTGGGGGCGCTACTCGTCGCGGGGCTTGCTTTGGCGATATTGTATTCATCGGAAGTTCATCTCCTGAATACTGAATCACCAAAACAAGACAAGCTTCCTACAATTCCCATGCCGCTTGCTATCTTAGAGGTTGGCGATGGTGGTGCGGAGGAGTTCGTTTGTAGGGCGGAGAGGAAACCACTTCCAGTAGGGCGAGGGTACTCGGTCTTCATTCAGGCGATGAATGGGGACATGCCCATGGCCTCTACTCGTTTGCAGTACATGTTGTCAATAAGGACTCCCAAGGTTGAATCCAAGGTTCTGACTTGGGAGATAAGGTCGAGACGAGATCCAACAGCTATACTTTCTTTGTGTACCGAAGGGGCCAGAGAGAGGGGGCTGGTGTGATCTGTGTCTGAGGGACGGGGACCCAATTCCCCAAAAGCCGGGCGTGGCGACATGCCCGGCTTATTTACTTGTTTATCTTTAAGGTGCCGTTTGCAGAGAAACTCTTTTTAAATTTTTTGTTTTCTCTTATTGAGACTATTGCCGAAAGTCCTATCATAACAGCATTATCGGTCGACAATTCTTTCTCTGGTAGATAAAGTTTTACGTTTGTCATTTTTTCCTCAACCATATTGCTAATTCTTTTTCTTAAATATTCATTGGCTGATACTCCACCACCGACTACTATTGTTTTTGCCCCAACTTTTTCACAGGCTTTCAAGAGTTTGTGTGATAGGACGTCAGCGGCAGCTTCTTCAAATGCATACGCGATTTCCATCTTTGTATTTTCGTCTATGGTTTCAATTTTTTTTATAGTATATAGGACTGCCGTTTTCAGTCCTGAAAAGGAGAAATTAAAATCCTTACTTCCTTTCATCGGCCTTGGTAAAAGACTTGAAAGTTCTTTAAGTTTTTCCTCTTTAAATTTTTCTCGCGCATTTTTTGCAAGGAGGGAGATTTGGGGTCCACCAGGATAGGGAAGGGACAACATTCGGGCGACTTTGTCGAAAGCTTCTCCGACAGCGTCGTCGAGTGTTTCGCCTAGGACTTCATATTTTCCTGATTTTTTTGATACGACTATTTCCGTGTGTCCGCCAGATATGAGAAGGGCTACTATGGGTTTGTCGGGAGTTAGGAGTTTAAAATAGTTATCATTTTGGGTTTTTTCAATCAGAGATGATAGTAGGTGTCCTTTCATGTGGTTTTCTGGGATTATTTCTATGTTCCATAATAGACCGAGAGCTTTGGCTGTGTTTATTCCAACCCAAAGGGCAGGTTCAAGTCCAGGACCTTCTGTCACCACTATCTTGTCTAGTTTTGGGGTACTGTATTTTTCATATATAGAAATAATTTCAGGGATTATTTCTGCCTCGTGCGAAAACAATTTTTCTATTTTATTTTTTTCCTTTTGATCTAATTTCCTTTTATTTTTTAAGCCTTTTAGTAATCCTGAATCTTTTAGAACTATGTTTAATAGGGGAATGATATTTTCTGCATGAGC
>CAYUDP010000006.1:28808-33285 GCA_964443725.1 uncultured Candidatus Saccharibacteria bacterium | reverse complement strand
CTGGCGGAGGAGGTGGGATTTGAACCCACGGTGGGGTTGCCCCCACGCTTGATTTCGAGTCAAGTGCCTTAGACCACTCAGCCACTCCTCCGTATTTCTTAGTATTATTTAGATAGGCTAACACTTTTTTGCGGATTTTCAAAAAAGTGTTATAGTATCTCTATTAAACCGGATACGGCTTTTATTTTTGCCGGTTATTTGGCCCTATCGTCTAACGGCTAGGACGGCACCCTTTCACGGTGCAAATCGGAGTTCGATTCTCCGTAGGGTCACAAATACATATATTCTAAAATAATCAGATGCTTTTGAATTGCGTACTTCTATATATCTGGCTTTCTTTTACAACTTTTTGTGTAGCTATTTTTAGATTGTAGAGATAGTGTGTTGGTTATGGTATCATATACAGGTATATGATCACTCCACAAGTTCTAAATTATATCCGATCGCAACTAGCGATAGGTGTTTCAAGGGCTCAGATTGAGCAGGATCTTTTAAGACAAGGATGGTTGCAGCAGGATATAAATGAAGCGTTTATGGCTGTTGGAGTGGCATTGGTTGACCATAGTCCTTCGTCATCATCCATTACAAAATCGCAAAAACTAACTCCCACATCTGAACCACAAGTTATTGCTGGACATTATGTTGGGCCACTGTTAAAACAAAAAAATACGTTTTGGTTGCTTGTCAGCTCTATGGTTGCGATTGCCGTTTTGATGTATTTTTGTGTACGTACCTTTGTTCCATCAGAATTGTCTCTCTTTGCAATGTTTACAAACATAGAGGCAGCTAGGTGGGGCGATTTATTGCTTTTACTTCCCGCCGTAATTCTTGGAGTAATATTTTTATTGATTAGCTGGCGGTGGGGCCGGCGGATCTACAAGAAAGAAAATAGGCCAATTCAGTCTTTTTTCTTTGGTACGTCATTATATCTTTTACTTATTTTTTTGACACTGAAGATTATCAGCTTCACACTTGTTCATTGGGCAAATATGCTTCCAGAAGATGGCCCGGCTCTGGTTGGTCTTGTATTTTCTGCTTTCTTTCTTGCCTCGATACCGATTCTCTTTGTTGGTCTCTTGCTCCTCATGGGGTTGCTCATCTTTTCTACTCGGTCATCTCCACAAGAACCATTGCTTTTACAATCCAAACTTGTGATTCTGACTCGCTATTTTGTGATTGGTTTTACCGCTGTCTTTATTTTGGTATTTACTTTGTATGTTTCTGGCGCGGTGACTCCTATTGCTTCCGTACTAAACCAAAAATGGCTCTGTAATTTTGTATATAGAAGTCGCGTAAAATCGGAATGTTTTTTTAATGCTTCTATGACTACGAAATCAGCTAGTGATGCCACGCAAAGTTCTGACTTTACAATTGTTAAGACTGACTATAAGGAAATCTATCATTTACAAGACGTTGGTGGTAAACTGGCTTACAATTTCAGGAATAAGGATGGCACTTCTGGGGTTGTTTACGACGGTCAGGTTGTGAGTGGTAAGTATGAAAAAGTAGGGCCCGTAAATGTTGTCGGTGGTTCATTGGCATATACAGCATACAAAGGAGATAAAAAAGTAATTGTATGGGATGGTAAAGAGTATGGTGAACAATATGATGATTTTGCGTATATAGTCGATGTTGGTGGAAAACTTGCTTACTGGGCTCGAATAGGTAAGGTGCAACCAGATGAGTTTATACAAAAAAATATAACAGAAGTGGCTGTTTGGGATGGTAAGGAATATGGAACTGATTTTGCTCAGATTGTTAAGGTTATGAATATTGGTGGGAAACTGGCATTTTATGGCAGGAAAATTTCAGGCGGGTGGTATATTGTTGTTGGAGATAGGCAATATGGTCCTTATGGTTTTATTCATTCATTTGAGGAGGAAGATGGGCATGCCGTTGCACAGGTTCAAAGTGGCAATTTACCGCCAATAGGTTGGCAGGACAGAATCTATGACGATATGGGTGACCAATCATTGTTTTATGTAGTGGATGGGCGGGAAATCGGAAAGGGGTATGAGGATATTGGTGACCAATACATATTTGTCGACGGAAAGTTTGCTTTTTCCGCTAGCAAGAATGGGAAAACCTTTATTGTATATGATGGGGAAGAAACTGCCATTGAAGGCATTTCGCTTAGTTCTAGACTATATAATATACAAGGCAAGCTTGCGTATTATATCAAAAACCCTGATGGTAGTGGCAGTTTACGACTTATGATGGGGGGGCAAAATGTCGGGCCGAAAATACCTGCTGATGGTAACTTTAGTTTATCGAATGGCGGTAAAGTAGCCATTCAAACAAAAAATGCGAATGGAGATACTGTTGTGTATCTTGATGGTAAAGAAGTATATCAAAGTAAAGTTCCTATAGATCTCCATTCTGATCTTAAGTTTTTTGGCGAAAAGATATTTTTCTTGATTCATGGAGGTAAAATATCTATACCTTGGTATGATGGCAAGAAAATTGGACAAAATTTCTACGGTTATGATTATTTCACACTTGTAAATGGTAAATTAGATTTTGTTGCTTTTGATGAGGGTGAAAAACAGTACTATCTTATACTTGAAAAATAAAATTGTTTATGAGTGGGCGACTGAGTTCAGGGGTTGTTCTCCAAATAAACTTGCGCAAAGGTTGGTAGCCTATCACAAATACATATATTCTAAAATAATCAGATGCTTTTGAATTACACATCCCTATATATCTGTCTTTAAATAATCAATTGTTATTTTTAACTTCGGTGTAGTATAGTTTTACTTTATGTCTCCAAAATCCGCAGTATTACTAACTGTCTTTATAGATGTTGTTGGCCTCGGGATAATCATTCCCGTTCTGCCTTTTTATGTTGAGAGTTTTAACGTCACTCCTTTTGTTGTGACTTTGTTGTTTTCAGTTTATGCGCTCTGCTCTTTCATAAGTGCTCCCTTTCTGGGGGCTCTTTCTGACAAAGTTGGTCGTCGACCAATATTGCTTATAAGTATATTTAGCTCGGCTGTGGGATGGTTTGTCTTTTCATTTGCAAGTAGTGTGTTTATGTTGTTTTTAGGAAGGGTAATCGATGGTCTGGCGGCTGGTAATATAAGTACAGCTAGAAGTTATATGGTAGATATGGCAGGAGATGACAAGAAAGAGAGAATGAAGGCCATGGGAATGATAGGGGCGATATTTGGGATGGGCTTTATTATTGGGCCCGCTATTGGTGGTCTTACTGGGGCTCTGCATGGCTCGCTTCCATTTTTCATTGTAGCAATAATGTCCTCAATAAATTTTTTCTTAGCGTATTTTATTTTGCCAGAAACCTTGCTACACGCGGATACGAAACATTTTAAGGATGCTTTTAAAGTCAATCCATTTTCTCCAATTATTCGAGCTTTTGGGGACGAACTGAGGGTCTCTGGATATTTTTCTTGGCTTTTGATGCTTACGTCTGCTGGGGTTTATCAGGGTATATTTGCTATTTATTTACAAAAAGTTTTTGGTAGGGGACAGGGGGAGGTTGGACTCGCTATGGCTATTACTGGAGTCATGATGGTTTTGATGCAAATTTATTTTTTGCCCAAACTTACGCATGCTTTTGAAGAAGTTGTGATAGAGAAAGTTTCCTTTGTAATTCTAATAATATCTTTTTTGTTTATGGCAGTGCCTTACATAACAGTTTTTTATTTTGGAATGATTTTGAGTATCCTTTCACAATCTATGTTGAGGGTGACTATAAATCATGGGCTACTTCATAACTCAGAAAGTTCTCAGGGGGAGATTATGGGGGTGACAGGGGCACTAATGTCGGTCTCTATGATTTTTGGGCCACTAATTGCAGGTTTTGTGTTCTCTTTTTCTTCTGTATTAGTTTTTGCTACAGCATCATTTATAGCACTACTATCAATGTTTTCAGCACGAAATTTTAGACTAAAGGCTGTTAGTTAGATATTTGACTTCGGGTGTTATTTTTCTAAAATTAACCTGTTAATAAATAATATATTTTTATGAAAGACCAAGTAAATGGGTTTCTCGATTTTATTCGCACACAGGGAGTTGTGGGTTTAGCAGTTGGTGTGATTATAGGTGGTGCAGTTGGCAAGGTTGTCACTTCGATTGTTCAAGATCTCATAAACCCACTTATAGGGGTGGCTTTAGGTCCGGTGGGGGATTTGTCCAAGGCATCCCTTGGTATATTTGGGGCGCAGGTTATGTGGGGGAATTTTGTATCTAATCTTATAAACTTCATAATTGTTGCAATGGTGGTCTATTTTGGTATCAAGTCGATAGGACTTGAAAAACTTGATAAGCCGAAGGCCTAAGTAAGTAGTTTAAAAAATTAAAAGGCCACATAAAAGCCACTTAAGTTGGGTTTTATGTGGCCTTTTAAAAAATATAAAATTCTGGTATATTAGCACCTACAAAATGCGCGGTTAGCTCAGTTGGTAGAGCACAATCTTGACGTGATTGGGGTCATAGGTTCGAATCCTGTACCGCGCAC
>CAYUDP010000006.1:26322-28708 GCA_964443725.1 uncultured Candidatus Saccharibacteria bacterium | reverse complement strand
AGTTTTGTGTGTTTTCCTATACCAACTATCTCGCCTTTGTCTACTACTATTATTTTGTCTGCATCTTTTATTGTGGAAAGTCTGTGAGCTATTATAATACCCGTTTTATCCCTCAGGGCCTCAGTCATAGCTTCGTTTATTAAGGCTTCATTTTCGGCATCTAAGCTTGAAGTGGCTTCATCGAATATAAGTATTTCCGGCTTTTTCAAAATAGCACGGGCTATACCCACCCTTTGCCTTTCACCTCCAGAGAGCTTTATTCCGTTCTCTCCAATCAGGGTATTGTATTTTTTCTCCCCGAGCCTTTCGAAGAATTGGTCGATGCGAGTCTTTTTTGATATATCGTCAAGATCAGTATCACTTATCTCTTCCATGTTTTTTACTGCAAATGCCATATTGAAACGCAGTGTGTCATCAAATAACTCAACGAATTGTGGTACATAGCCTACGGCTTCGAGATAATTCTTTTGATCCAAATCTTTCAGATCTACATCATCAATCAATATCGTTCCTTGGTCGGGGTCATATCCTCTAAGGAGAAGGTTTACTATTGTTGTTTTTCCAGACCCGGAGTGTCCAACAATGGCTACTGTCTCTCCTTGGAGTATATTGAAGGATATATTTTTAAGTATATTTGTTCCTGTTTCTTTTTTGTCATCTGTGTTTGCGTTTGGATATGCGAATGAGACATTGCGGAATTCTATTTTGCCAGAGAATTTTTTGATCGTTATCGGATTTTTTGGATTTTCAATCATAGGAATACTGGAGACCATTTCTCTAAATTTCTCGGCATTAGTCAGGTTGTCTATAAGCTGTCTTTGTATCCATCCTATGTTTCCGACGTTTCCAAATACCGAACTCATCCACCCTATAAGCATGACTATTTTGCCAGGGGAGTTTATATCGAGACTTACGAGAATAACCCCAACCAAGAGTGATAGCATTTGTCCAAAATTTAATATGTTATTTTGGGCGTATTGATTACTAACAAATTTGTACCATATAGGCCTTGAATTATTCGCCAGTTTTTCAAATTGGTCCAAATATCTATCTAGCACCAACTCTTCTTTAGCGGAGAGTTTTATGAGTTTTATATTTCTTAATATTTCCCCGAATATTTTTTCCTGATCATTCCAACGGTCTTTATTTTTATTTAGTTGTGGAGCAATAGATATATTTACGAGAAACATGGCGTAAGAGAAGATTATGGTCGTTATGATTATAATGCCACCTATATATGGGCTTACGTAAAATATTGCCAATGACCCCAAAATTATTTGAAGACCATACGGCAATATAGAATATATTATGAGGTTTGATATTCCTTGCATGGCAGTAGTTCCTTTTCTTAAAACAGAGATCCTAAGGTTTGAATTTTCGTTTATATGTTGTCCGACAGAAAAGCTGAATAGACTCTTTAGGGCATTTCCGTCTAAGACTTTGTAGAGATTATAATCATATGTTTTTATTTCGTACATTTCCCTTAGCCAGTTAGTCGTTCCAGTTATGACATATATTAATAATATGTATACTACTATCTCGATCATAGAACTTACCGAGGATCTATTTGCGAGACCATCTATAAGACGACCGTTTAGGTAGGGGATAGCTAGAAAAATGGTCTGACCAATAACGAGTAGGGAAAACAGTATAGCCATTTCTTTATAGAGGGGTTGAAAATTTTTCTTCAGAAATTCAAAAAGGTCTTTATTCATAGTAAAAAACTTTATAAATTAAACCACGGTATTAAAACTGGGGCTAATTTTTATTGTGCGTTTAGGAAGAGATATATATCTTCAAGTGCCTTAACAGCATCTCCAGAGGCTATGTTGTTCTGATGGTATAGTCCATCGGTACAGTCTCCTGCTGCCCATATACCTAGAGTTTTTGATCTTTGGGTTTTGGGGTCGACGATTATTTGTCCGATTTGATTTTTTTCAGCAATTTCTCCTAAGAATGATGTTTGTGGCAGAAGACCAATTTCAACAAATACTCCAGATACTGGTAATTTTACGATCGTGCCAGTTGTTTTGTCTCTGTAATTTATAGCTGTCACGAATTTATCACCCTCTACTGACGTGATTTCGGCATTTAATACAGGAGCAACGTTTTCTTTTGAGAGAACCTTCTCTACTGTCACTTCATCTGCCTTGAAGCTTTCATTTTTGTGAAGTATATAGACTTTTTTACAGTATGCAGCTAACTGTGCTGCGGATTCAAACCCCGCATTTCCTCCTCCTACAACAACAACGTCGCTGTCAGAATAGAGTGGGCCATCGCATGATGCGCAGTAGGTTATTCCTTTGTTTTCAAATTCTCTACTACCCGGTATGTCGAGCTTTCTTCTTGTCGATCCAGCTGTCACTAAAACTGTTTTTGCAATAAT
>CAYUDP010000006.1:19675-26222 GCA_964443725.1 uncultured Candidatus Saccharibacteria bacterium | reverse complement strand
GCTGGACTAGTCACAGGATCTTTTCTTAGATTATTGAACAGAGTCTCACGACTTGAAGTTGGGGAAGATGGGTCTGGGAAACCTGTTGCGATAACCGTCACTTTCAATTCATTTTTCTTTAATTTATCATCCCTGATTGTTCCAAATATGACACGGGCATTTGGATCGATAGATTCGGTGATTATTTTTGCGGCTTCCTGTATTTCAAGCATAGCAAGATCATCTCCTCCAGCTACAGCAAAAAGTACTCCCTTTGCGTTGTGTATCGAAATATCAAGGAGAGGGGAGTTGATAGCAGCTTTTGCAGCCTCGGTTGCTCTATTGTCTCCTGATGCTGTACCTATACCCATCAATGCGGAGCCAGCATTTTCCATGACACTTCTTATGTCGGCGAAGTCTACGTTTATGATACCTGGGGTTGTGATTAGGTCAGATATTCCCTCTACTGCTTGGCGCAATATGTCATCGCACATTGAGAATGCTGATTTTACAGTCGTAGCCTTATCGACAATGGCGAGTAGTCTGTCATTTGGAATCATAATGAGAGCGTCTACCTGCTTTCTTAATTCTTCAAGGCCAGATTCTGCAAGACGGCTTCTTTGGGCTCCTTCAAAGGCAAAAGGCTTAGTTACGACGGCAACTGTTAAAGCTCCGAGTTCTTTTGCTGTTTGAGCCACTACAGGAGCTGCTCCCGTACCTGTTCCACCACCCATACCACAAGCGATGAATACCATATCTGCTCCCTTTAGGACTTCCTGTATCTCTTCTTTGGTTTCTTCCGCGGCGCGTCTTCCCAGGTCTGGGTTCATTCCAGTTCCGAGCCCACGAGTTAGGTTTTTGCCAACGTGGATTTTTCTCTTTGCTAGAGAGTTTTGTAAATCTTGTGCGTCAGTGTTGACGGCGATGAATTCAACGCCCTTAACTTGGCTGTTGATCATGTGGTTTGTGGCATTTTTGCCCGATCCGCCGACACCTATGACTTTTATGCGGGCGAATGTCTCTACTTCTGGTATGATTTTTGGCATAAATAAATAAAATTAACTAAGAAAATAGTATCAAAGCATGTATAAAATATCACCTTGATAACTTAAAAATATATGTTGAAGTGCACAAAAAAGGCCTTATTTTGAAAGAAGATTTTAGCATTGTCAAATAAAGAGAGTGTAAGTAGTAAGGGACTCCTTATATTACGGGAGAAATGGATGAATTATGCTTTTGAGCCAATTTTTTAATTCCTCAACAAATCCTCCAAATGCAGGTTTTTCAAATCCAAGCGAAGATTCTGTTGTATTTCCTGTGAATCCCCATATTGATAGACCATAAGCAACTGACCACGAAGAATCCTTTATTGGTCTACCGTCTTCTTCTATCGGCAGGCCACCCAATTTTGAAGGAAGTCTTAGGGCAACTTTAGCCATTTCTTCGATTGTATGTATAGATGAGCCCCCTCCAGTTAATATAACTCCAGCCGGCAAAAGGCCACTTCGGCCAATTTTTTTCAAATGTGCCTCTACGAGATCAAACATATCTGATATACGAGACACGATGATTCTGTCGAGATCTTTTTTTGTAAATGAGGAATTCGTTAGTGCGCCTTTTTTGATATTTTCTGCTTCTTCAAGTGAAACCCTAAGCCCAAGAGCAATGTCATTGGTTATATCATTTGAACCTATTGGGAAAACCTCAAGAGATACCGGTAATCCATTTTCAAAAACAACAACTGAAAGAGTTTCTGCACCAATGTTTGCTAGAACGCATCCTGCCATCTTTTGAACTTTGTTTAGATTTACAACACTTGCGGCAAGTGGGGCTGGCAATACGTCTATGACTTCGAGCCCAGCATCTTCAACTGCACTTACTAGGTCAGTTAGCTGTTTGGTAAAACATGTGACAAAAAAGACTTTTGCGTCAATTTTTAGGCCTTTCATTCCGACTGGATTTCCGCCGAGCACCTCTTTACCGTCGATTTTGTATGAAAGGGGGATGGCGGTATTAACTATACTTCGATTTGCTATGATTTGTTGTGGTATTGCTTTCTCTGCTGCTTCAACGGCTTTCTCAACATCGGTTTTTGTTATTTGTCCATCTCCTCGAGATACAATCGCGCTGCCATATTCTGAGATTGATTCTAACCCTATACCGCCAACCGATAGGAAAACCTTTTTTATTTTGATTTTGGCCATCTTTTCGGCCTCATTTACCGCCTGTCTTACACACTCTGTGACGTCTGGAACGTTTACTATATATCCATGATGAAGTCCCTTAGACTCTGTGTGTCCAGTTGCGATAATCTTGGGAAGTTTTTTTTCTTTAGTTGATGAGCGTTCAGAAACAACCACTTTTACATGGTTAGATCCAATATCAATACCAACAGAAATATTGCCATTCATTTTTAATAGAAAAAGCTTTCAACACCCCTAAACATTAAACCGGGCGCGCAAACGCGCTTCTTCTTTTTCCATTCTACTACCGTGATCGAATCCTTTCAAATGTAATAATCCGTGGATAAATAAAAAAGATATAAAATTGTCTAATTTTCTATTGAATTTTTTGAGTTCTTTTTTTGAACGGGTCAAATCTATTATAATTTCGCCCTCCTTGTCGCTTAATTGGAAACTCAAAATATTTGTTGATCTGTCTTTGTTTCTATACATAAGGTTTAGTTTCCTTGAAAATTTTTCTCCACACAGAACTACAGATAGAGAATATCCTTTAGGTAAAATTCTTTCAGCCAAATAGGCAAACGGCACTTTGGGTGCCGTTTGCCTTGTTTTATTTGTTAACGTTATGTTTTTTGTTAGCTCTGTAGTGTGAGCCATGCTTTTATCTTCGGCCTCCCTTTTTTGTCACAACTTGGCGACCGAGCTTACTCATTTCCTCGTAGTATTCTTTTTTTGTAAGAATTGCTAGGGCTTTCTTTTTTCTAGCAAAATCTGAGATTGTTCTTGAACTGTATCTTAGTGAACGAACGCGTGATAAAACACCAGAACCTTGCATTCTTTTGGTGAATCTGCGTATTAAATTTGTGGCTGTTTCGTTGCCGTTTTTTACCACTTCTACGTTTGCATTTGCCATAGTCCGTATAATCTAACAGAAAATGAAGATATTGGCAATATACAAAAACGAACCCCGGGTTTCCCCGGGGTGGTTCGGCCGACTTTATCCGTTTATTGGTCTAACGGCTAAAAGTAAGCTTGAGCTATTTCTGATGCCATCAAATATGGCGCAAAAGAGATCGTGGCCAGAGATTTTGTTTCTGTTGTATACCGCCACAAGCGGTCTTGCCTTCTCGTCGATGGGACAGCACTCTGCTTCATCGTAGGCCACAATGAAGTAATTGTCTGGCACCTTCTCCCAAAAGGTTTCCAAGAAAAATGTGAGCCCCTGAGCCCCGACGAGCAGGAAGCCATTTCTCTTTAGGAACGAAAGGCTTTGTGTTCCTCCCGCCACTCTTCTACCTTGAATCATGGGGATTTGGAGGAGGGAGAATCTATACGAGAATCCGGCTTTGAGCTCGTCTGTGGTACGTGCCCATGAGTCCGGATTGAATATTTCCTTGGGGTTGCCGTTGAACTCCTTTCTATACTTGCTTCCGCGAAAAAAGTTTCTGAGCTGATTTTCATGACTGTAATCCCTCGGCACGGTTGTATCAAAGTACCAAGGGCCTTCGTTTACCACTTGAGGTCTTATTACCCCGATTGTTCTCATGGTTTTACTCCCAGATTGGTTGCTATCTTTTGGTAGTAATAATATGGAATTCGATGTTTGTAAAGGTCGGATTATTTTTCCATACCCTTAAGGAAAGAGGGGATATCTTTTAGGGAGACGGTTTCTTGGCAACGTCTTCCCATATCTCTTACTATGGCAGTTCCTTCCAAAGCCTCTTTGTGGCCGATTATTATCATATAGGGAATGCCTGTGTTTTCAGCATTTGTTATTTGTGCAGATAGTCTATCTTTTGAAAGAGATTGAAATATTGGAATTTTTGCATGTCTTAATATTTCAATGGCTTTTAGGCTCTTAATTTTAGCTTCAAATCCGAGGTGTATGAGAAAGGCCTTTGGCTTTTTTAATCTTTTACTGTGATGTTCCTTTGGTTCATGTAATCCAAAGCCTCCCATACTGATTGAGATCCCGACGGCGGGTATTTCTTTTTTATTTCCGAGCTGTTTTGAAAGTTCGTCGTATCTTCCTCCTCTTGCAAGGGTGTCCGATAGTTTTTTCTTGGAGGCCAGTTTATTTTCCCCGACATTTTTTATCTCAAAGATTGATTTTGTATAACAGTCTTTTTCTCCGGTCAAAGAATTGTTTATGTTGTATGGTATATCCATACTTTCTAGAAACTCTAGGACTTCAGCGAAATGTGTTCTACTGTTTTCTGATAGAGAGCCGAGAGGTTTGGGGGCATGTTCCCTAAAGATTGTGCATTTCTCGTTTCGACATTCGAGTACCTTGAAGACATCTTTTTTTAGATTGTTTTTACAATGAGATGGCATCTCGTCCATGTGTTTTTTACAGAAGTTTGAAAATTCTCTTGTAAATCTGACTATGGATTCTTTGTCCCCCAAACTATTGGCATCAATTGTGATATTGTCGAACCCACTCTCCTCAAGTATTACTGATGTAGTTTTGAGAAGTAATGCTTCGGCGATACTTTTTGGTGAGCCGATTATTTCTAGTGAAAACAAGACTCCATCTTTCCCACCGTAATCCGATCTTTCCATATATGATTTCAACGGTTCGCTGTGGTATATCATCACGGGCTGAGGAAGTGCAGAAAAATTATAATCAAGAAAAGCTTTCATGAGTCCTGTACGGTCTATTTCCCCCGGGAAATCTTTCGGTGTCTGTAATTTGATTGTCTTTTTTATTCCATCGCGAAATAAGTGTTCCTGTGCTAATTTTACAACCTCATCAAGTGGCAGAAAACCATAGTATCGAGCGACTTCTTCCGCTCTTTCATAGGTTTCGTATTTTGATTCTTTTGAAACTGACATTTTATTTTTTAGAGTGATCCCCAGGGTAAAGCCCAATCTCTGTTACTGGTATCAATCTTATAAGTGGTCTACCAATAATGTCGGCTTTTGAAAAATTGCCCCAAATTCTCGAGTCGGCACTTCTCGGTCTGTTGTCTCCCAGTACGAAATATTGATCACTGCCAAGTACTGTTGAAAAACTTCCTATGGCTTTGTTTTCTATGTAGGATTGGTCGAGATCGAAGCCATCTTTGTTTGAGGAATTTGAGATTGTTATTTTGTTATCTTTCATTGAAATTGTGTCCCCAGGCAGTCCTATGACCCTTTTTATTAAATATTCTCCTTTTCTTTGCGGATGTCTAAGGATTAAAACTTCTCCTCTCTTTACAT
The DNA here is from genome assembly GCA_964443725.1 of uncultured Candidatus Saccharibacteria bacterium. Lineage (GTDB taxonomy): Bacteria > Patescibacteriota > Minisyncoccia > Phycocordibacterales > JAKFXT01 > CAYUDP01. The sequence continues at coordinate 20,856 of CAYUDP010000006.1, read as the reverse complement.
CAGTAAATCTGAGAGAGATCCTATCGACTATGAGGTAGTCGTTTGTATAAAAGGTTGGTTCCATAGAACTTCCACTTACTATGTATGGTTCAGCAATAAATAGTCTTACTGGTAAGACTATTGCTATAGTTATTAGAGCAAACCCAAGTATTTCTTTAACAAAATCAACCAAGCTTTCTTTTTTTGCACTATCAATTTCAGTTTTGATTTCGTTTTGATTGAACATAGGGCTTTTGTGACGAGAGTATTGTAATACATTTATACTGAAGAGTACAAGGAGGTTATTTTTTGAATAAAAAAACGCCGGCCCGAAAGCCGGCGGAAGGGGGACCTCCTCGCAGGAGAACGTCATGTGAGTTCGTGTGGGTGATCAGCTTGTTTGGGGCAGCATTGAGAGGCGACACCATCCAAAGACGAACACTCACGAGGATAAATATATTACAAGTCTATGTAATTTACAAATAAAAATGCCGGGGACCATGGGCCCCCGGCGTGGGACTGGGCTGAGGAAATCCGTAATCCGCTGGAAAGGAGTTTGCGGAGCGGGTCTCAACTTGCCTACATAATAACATATATATGTTTGGTTGGCAATGTGTAAGTTTTAATATAGAATATTCATATGCAATATATTGTTTTGGGACTTGGAAATCCGGGAGAAGAGTACAGAAACTCCCGACACAATGCTGGCAAAAATTCAGTAGAATTTTTTGCCAATTCAAATAATTTTTCAGAATTTAAGTCAAAAACCGTTGGGCGATCCAAGCTCCTAGAGGCAAAAGGGAAAATTGGGAAAGATAATATTAGTGTCGTTTTGCCTGAAGTTTTTATGAATTTGAACGGCAAAATTCTTTTACCGTATATAAAAAGTGTAAAAGCTGCTGAGAGATTGATTGTTGTTTATGATGATATAGATCTGCCGTTGGGGAAAATAAAAATATCTTTCAATCGTGGTACGGGTGGCCATAAGGGTCTTGAATCCGTGACGAAAACTATTAAAACTAAAGATTTTGTGAGAGTAAGAATCGGTGTGTCTAAGATGGGGGCAAAAGGGGCTGTAAAAAAACCAGTAGGAGAAGATGATGTTGTGAAGTTTTTGCTCGGCAAGTTTTCTCCCAGTGAACAAGAAAAACTTAAATCAATTCAAGACACTATTTCTGATTCAATAAAAATGATTATCTCGG
>CAYUDP010000006.1:2073-19575 GCA_964443725.1 uncultured Candidatus Saccharibacteria bacterium | reverse complement strand
TCTCCAACTTTGAACATTGATCTTGGGTCTTCTACGAGGCCCCAATCTATTTCTGAAATGTGTACCAATCCCTCCAGTCCTTCCTCAAGTTTAACGAACACCCCGAAATCAACAACACCGGTTACGGTTCCTTCAACTGTGTCCCCAACTTCATATCGGTTTACCATCTCGCTCTTTTCCTTTTGCTCGGGGCTCTTTTCAGAGAATATAAGTTTACCCTCTTTTGGTGTGGCGCCTATTATTGTCACAGAAAGGGGGGTCCCGACGAGTTTCTTGAGTTCATCGTATATCTTGTCCTTGTCGCCATCATTTACACGAGGATAGTGTTCGCTCTTCAGATGTGAAGCAGGCAGGAATCCTTGTATACCTTGCCATTCAAGTATAAGACCACCTTTGTTTGCGTCTTTGACTGGTATTTCGAGGACTCTCTTTTCTTTGATTATTTCTTCAGCTTCTGTCCAGATAAGGGCTTGCCTTGCCTCCTTGAGAGACAATTCTATGTATCCATCTTTGTTGTGTAAGCCGACAACTTTCGCACTGATGTTGTCATTGACGTTTATTCTTCTTATTACGTCTCGTGCATTTAGATACTCTCTGCCATATATTTTACCTGTTCCAAATGGTGGCAAATCTACATAAACAGCAGATCTATCTAGGGCGATAACCGTCCCTTCTATCATGTCCCCAATTTGTGGGGGATTTTTTTCACTTTCAATTAATTTACCGAAGGGGCTTTCCTTTTTTGCTTTTTTTATAGCTTCAAGATCTAGCTCCTCATCGATTATTGTTTCTTTATCTATATCCATATTTTATATCTCCGTGTTTATTTCTTGCTTTCGCAAGGGCTATTTAAACACTGTCCTGAATTAATAATGTTTACCAATTGGCTTTAATAAAAAAGCGCCAAAAAGCTCATACAAACTACTATAAAATTGTGTTTTTGTAAACCCATTTTTACAAAAATGGGCTAAAAAGCAATAAAACCCCTTTGGGGGTTTTATTGCTTAAGAATCATTCAGTGATTACCACCTCCTGTCTCCACCTCTGTCGTTTCTATCTCCTCCGCGTCCGCCATTTCCACCTCTAAATGGAGGTCTTGCTGGGCGGTCTTCCTTTGGACGAGCTTCACTTACATTGATGGTTCTTCCGTCGAGCTCCTTACCATCGTACATTGCGATAGCTGCTGAAGCCTCTTCTTCTGATGCCATTTCTACGAATCCGAATCCCTTTGATCTACCTGTCATTTTGTCTGTAATGACTGTAGCTGAGACTACGGTTCCTGCTTTAGCGAAAGCGTCTGATAATCCCTGTTGGGTTGTGCCATATGAAATGCCCCCAACGTATAACTTTTTTACCACGATAATTAGGTATCTAATTTCTAATAAGTAAGACGACTAAACCCCTCAAAACTATTACCTAATTTATTAGGAGATTTTTCTTACAGAAAGAAGTATCACATTATATTGAGAAAAAGTCAAAGGGTAAAAAGGTCCTAGAAATCATTTGAATTTACCTATAGAAAATGCTAAAATACACACATGGTAATTACTTATTTAGGCCATGAGTTTTTTCGTGTTCAATTTGGGGACACTGTCTTGGCATTTAACCCAATCTCAAAAGAATCAAAACTTAAAACTAGCCGTTTTGGGGCTGATATTGTGCTCGTATCGGCAAATACTCCAGACACGAATGGGATTGACCAGATCTCTTTTGGTGAAAGAGAAGCTTTTATCATAGAGGGACCGGGGGAATATGAAGTTGGGGGTATTTTCATTAAGGGGTTCCTGTCAGCGGGAACTTTGTCTGATGGTGTAAAAAATACGATTTATACAGTGTCTCTTGAGGGGATGAATATTTGTTTTCTAGGCTCTCTTCCTTCGAACGATATTGGTAGCGAGACAAAGAGTGCTTTGGGGGATGTTGATATTTTATTTACCCCGATAGGTGGAGGTGAGGTTCTATCGGCACCAGAAGCATACAAGCTTGCAGTGTCTTTAGGGGCAAGGCTTGTTATTCCTATGAATTATGATGCAAAGGCTCTCGACGCTTTTTTGAAGGAGGGGGGTGTGAATAAAGTGGAGCCAGTAGATAAACTTACACTTAAGAAAAAAGATCTTGATGGGAAAGAGGGGGATATAATGGTCATCTCACCAAGCAATGCATAGGTATGGAGATAATTCAGAAATTTATAAAATCTCTAAGGGACAAGCCAGACCATCATAAAGAAGGAATAGCTTTTTATTCTGCCCTTATTATAACCGTGTTTGTCTTTGCTGGTTGGGTGAATGTCTTTATGTCAAATCTCAACGGCTCAGCCATTGCCTCAACTAGAGAGTATAGTATGAACGATGAAGTTTCGCCTTTTTCAAATCTAAAAAGAGTGGGGAAGGATTTTTTTGAATCAGTAGATTCTATTAAAAACGGAGGAGTAAAAGTTTGGCAAAGGGCGTCTGGACAGTTTGAGCTTGTTTCAACAAGTTCAGATAGTATAGATCAGAATTATCCATCAGTTTTGTCAAATGATGGTGGTGTTACTAATGTTAGATAATTGGGTTAAGATAGAATCTTATGGCATCAAAAGAAAACAAAGAAATATTGAATGGTTCGGGAGATCTCTTTGAGAAGGGGGTTGTCAGTTCGAATATTTCCACAGAAATGAGAGATTCATACCTCGACTATGCGATGTCAGTTATCACATCTCGAGCCCTTCCTGATATACGTGATGGCCTAAAACCGGTTCACAGAAGGATTCTTTATACAATGCATGAAATGGGGCTCAACTCTTCTGCGAAGTTTAGAAAATCAGCGGCAGTAGTTGGAGACGTTATGGGAAAATACCACCCACACGGAGATTCGGCTATTTACGAAGCTATGGTAAAGATGGCTCAAAATTTTACATATAGATATCCTCTAGTTATAGGACAGGGAAACTTTGGTTCTATAGATGGCGATTCGCCAGCTGCCATGCGTTATACAGAGGCAAAAATGAGCCGTCTTTCAGCTGAGCTTTTAAGAGATTTGGAGAAGGAAACTGTTGATTGGAGGCCTAATTACGATTCTACAAAAAAAGAACCAGCAGTTATGCCGTCTGCCGTTCCTAATCTCTTGCTTAATGGGACACTTGGTATTGCTGTTGGAATGGCAACAAATATACCACCTCACAATTTGGGTGAGGTTATAGATGCTACGGTTAAACTTATTGATGAGCCAGATACAACCACCGAGGAATTACTCGAATTCATTAAGGGGCCAGATTTTCCAACAGGCGGGGTAGCTTTCAATGAAGCTGATATAAGGCACGCTTATATAAATGGACGAGGTGGGGTTGTTGTTCGTGGTGAAGCTGAGATTATAGAAACTAAAGGTGGGATGTTCCAGATTATAATCACTTCAATCCCTTATCGTGTTAATAAAAGTGAACTCATAATCCAAATTGCCGATTTAGTAAGAGAGAAAAAACTAGAAGGCATAAAGGCTTTAAGAGATGAATCAACCCGTGATATTAGAGTTGTTATAGAGTTAAAAACCGGAGCTCAGCCACAGAAGGTATTAAACTATCTGTACAAGCATACTCAACTTGAAGAAGCTTTCCATTACAATGTGGTGGCCCTTGTTGATGGCGTACCGCAGACACTCTCTTTGAAGGCTCTTCTTCAGGAGTTCATAAAACATAGGCAGGAAGTTGTAAGAAGAAGGAGTGAGTTTGATTTGAATAAGGCTAAAGAACGCGAGCATATTTTGATTGGCCTTAAGAAGGCGCTAGATCATATAGATGAAATAATAAAGACCATAAAAGCCTCAAAGGACGTTCCTACTGCGCATCAAAATCTTATGAAGCAGTTCAAGTTTTCTGATAGGCAGACGGTCGCCATACTTGAGATGAGGCTTCAGAAGCTGGCAAACCTTGAAAGAAAGAAGATAGAGGATGAATTAAGAGAAATCCAGAAATTGATTGATTATCTCGAAGATTTACTTGCGCACCCTAAGAAGATTTTGGCCCTTATCAAGAAGGAGCTTGCGGAGATTTCTGAAAAATATAGTGATGAGAGGAGGACGAAGATAGTTAGGCATCCAGTCAAATCATTTTCTGCTGAAGATTTGGTTCCTGAAGAGGAAAGTGTCCTAGTTTATACTGCAGGCGGTTACATAAAAAGAACAAATCCGGACGAATATAAGAAACAAAGACGTGGAGGTGTTGGAGTTGTAGATCTTGATACAAAAGAAGAAGATTTTATAACTAGCTTTGTGACAACGTCGACTCATTCTGATCTTCTTTTCTTTACAAATAAGGGGCGAGTATATCAGATGAAAATGTATGATGTCCCTGAAGGGAGAAGGGCAACTCGAGGTAAATCCGTAATGAACTTTTTACAGTTAACAGAAGATGAAAAGGTGACTTCAATTTTACCCTTATCAAAATCTGATAAACAGTCTAAGAAATCTTTGATGATGATAACTTTGAACGGTGAGGGGAAAAAAGTTGCAGCTGAGAGCTTCCATGATGTGAGACGTTCGGGGATAATTGCTATTAAATTGGATGAGGCTGATGCCCTCGTTTCTGCTTTTCTTGTTGAAAAGGGAGATGATGTCATCATAGGTACAAGTGATGGTCAATCGATAAGGTTTAAAGAAAGTGATGTTAGGGAGATGGGGAGAGCCGCTGGAGGAGTGAGATTGATAAAACTTTCAAAGAAGGATAAGGTTGTCGCTTCTGATGTGATAAAAAAGACCTATGATAAACCACAGTTGTTAGTAATGAGTGCAAATGGCTTTGGAAAGAAAACTCCGCTTACAGAGTATAAAGTTCAAAAGAGAGGTGGTTCAGGAATAAAGACAGCTAAGGTGACTACAAAAACAGGAGAGATAATGACCGGAACAGTTGTATTTAATGAAGAGTCAGAGTTAGTGGCAATTTCAAAGAAAAGTCAGGTTATACGTGTGGATATAAAGGAGGTACCATCTTTGGGTCGCTCAACACAAGGTGTTCGTGTCATGAAGATGAGAGAGGGGGATTCTATCGCTTCTATTATTTGTCTATAATCATATTGTTGTGGACATCTCCGTCTTAGTAATAAGGCTTCTTTAGGCTATAATTGTAGGTAGCGGAATGCTTATAAAAATGGCTTTTACTAATCCAGAGAGAAATATTGAAAGACTCAATATTGGTGAAGATTTTAAAATTGCCGATATTGGCTCGGGGGCGGGTCATTATGTCTTTTTGCTTGCAAAAAAGTTGCCCTTTGGGAAAGTTTATGCAGTTGATGTTCAGAGGAATCTTTTAGAGAAGATAAGAACTGAAGCGAATCGTGAGAGATTGACCAATATCGAGACTGTTTGGTCTGATGCTGAAGAAAAACATGGTATAAAGCTAAATGACGAATCAATGGACATAGTAGTAGTATCAAATATTTTGTTTCAAATATTCCATAAAGAGAGCTTTATAAGGGAGATAAAAAGGATATTAAAGATGAGGGGTAAAGTATTATTAGTAGATTGGTCAGACTCGTTTGGTGGATTGGGGCCCAAATCCGCTGATGTAGTTAAGGATTCTAAGGCAAAAGAATTGTTTAAAGAGGAGAATTTTAAGGAGGTTTTGTCTTTTGATGCTGGGGATCATCATTATGGTATTATTTTTGAAAAGCAATGAAAGATTTAAGTAAATTTCAGGTTATAGTAATGGCATTTTTTGCGGGTTTTATAATTCTTGGTGTTTTTACGTTTGCCACATTTAAAGGCGGGGGGAACAATAATGAAGTGAATGTCACTATTTGGGGAGTTATACCAGAGAGTGTTATGACGAAATTCTTTGAGACGGATACGTTTGTGTCTCAGATAGGTCAATACAACCATATTCACTACGTAGAAAAAGACAAAGATATGATTGGACAGGATTTTCTAACATCAATTGCGGATGGTTCTGCCCCAGACTTGTTGCTTATTCCTCAGGATATGATTTTAAGTGAGGAAAAGAGACTTCAACCAATTTCTTATAAAACAATTCCACAAAGATCTTTTCAAGATGGATATGTGGATGAGGCTAGGCTTTTGCTTAGGGATAACGGAGTTATAGGTATACCTTTTGTTATTGATCCTTTGGTTATGTATTGGAATAGGTCTCTTTATACGAGTTCAGGGGTGGCAAATCCTCCAAAATATTGGGATGAGTTTTATAATCTCACAAAAAACAATAATTTAAAGGATGATTCAGGAAATATAAAAAAGACTTTTGTGGCGCTTGGTGGGTATACGAACATAAAAAATGCCAAGGAAATACTTTCGGCGATGTTAATACAGTCTGGGACTCCTATCGTTAGCTTTTCAAATGGTACCTATGTTCCCCTCATTCACCTTTCAAAGAGCGATAGAGACGCTTCCATTTCAGCCTTGAGGTATTACACTGATTTTGCTGACCCAGCTAAGGAAATATATTCATGGAATAGGGGAATGGTGAATTCAGAGAGGGCATTTACAGAGGAGAAACTTGCAACTTATTTTGGCTTTGCTGGGGAGTTGGATTCTATTCGGGCTAAAAATCCAAATCTGAATTTTGATGTGACCACTATTCCACAGATCAGAGATTCCAAGTCTATCTCAACATATGGTAAACTCATCTCCTTTGTCATTCCCAAGAATGCAACTCCAGCTCAAGTTGTGTCAGATATATCTATAATAAATATCTTGACGAGTGACGAGTCGTTGAAGAAAATGACTGAAATATCATATTTGCCACCAGTTAAAAGAAACCTGTTGGTTGGGAATCCAAACGACGCCTATCTTGATATCTTTAATAAAAGCGCACTCATAGCGAACGCATGGTATGATCCGAGCGAAAAAGAGACCGATCTTTTATTCAAAGATATGGTTGAGTCAGTTGCTTCAGGTAAGGATTCCCCAGAGTCTGCTGCCGTGAGCGCCCAAGGGCAATTAGAAATTCTAATTAAAAATCTTATTTCAAAGAAAAATTAATATTATGATAAAATTCTTTTCAAAAATAACGGCATTTATTTTATCTTTAACCATATATTTGCCAATAGTTGCTTTTGCGGATGCTGGGACTTTTGACAACCCGTTTACTGTGCAGACCGTGCAAGATTTATTACTTACAATTCTTGAGATTTTGATGAGAATAGGTACCCCTCTTGCAGCAGCTATGATAATTTGGGCAGGTTTTCTCTATGTTACTTCGTCTGGTAATACAAATAGACTCAGTAAGGCCCACGCGACTTTGCTCTGGGCTGTAATCGGGACTTGTATCTTAATAGGAGCGAAACTCATTGCCATGATATTACAAAACACTGTTTCCCAAATTGCTAAATAATTATGAATAAAATCATTTATAGAGTTTTGGTGTTTGTGAGTGTGCTTTTCCCGAGTGTCGCCCTTGGGGCAGCTGCTCCTAGTGATGTTAAGGGGTTGGTAAATATTCTACTTGGTCTCATTACTAGTGCAACTACTGTTGTTATGGGGCTACTTGTACTTGTATTTTTCTGGGGTGTGGCTAAATATATTTATACTGTTGGTGAGGCCGGAAAAAAAGAGGCAAAGAATGTCCTTATATGGGGAGCGGTGGCTCTTTTTATTGTGATGTCAATTTGGGGGATTGTTAGGGTTCTACAAAGAAGTATTTGGGGGGTCCATTCTGCTTTAAATACTAGCCAAATTACAAATATTGCTTAATCCACATATTTGCCCAAATAACCTTTATTATTTCGACTTTTTGTCTTAATATATAAGGTATATTATCAAGCATAACCAGCCTGTTCTATCGGGCTAAAAAAGCATGAAGAAAACATTATTGAAAATATCGACAGTGGCATTCATATCAGTATTGCCTGTAGTTACTTTGGCGGCTGGTGCTGCAACTGGCGAGGCATTCGGAACAGTTAATGACATTATTAAGGCACTTGGCTCAATGGTTAGTAATGCCATGCCGGTGGTGATTGGACTTGCGATACTTGGATTTTTCTGGGGATTGGTCAAGTATATATTTGCCGGTGGTGAGGGTGGAAAAGATGAAGCTAAGACAATAATGGGATGGAGTTTAGTTGCTCTTTTTGTTATGTTCTCTGTCTTCGGAATAATCAAGATGTTCCAAAGGACTTTTGGTGTAGCAAATGACAACAGTGTTATCATCCAAACGCCTCAAATAGAAGGATTAGGCAGATAATCCCATGAATGAAGGGTTCGCTTATGTAGATAGGTTTCTTGACGCAGTAGTTAATCCTATTATTAAATTACTTTTTGCAGTTGCTTTGTTAGTTTTCATCTTCGGAGCAGTAAGGTTTGTACTTAATGCAAATTCTGATACTGAAAGAACACAGGGTAAAAAGGCAATGGGTTATGGAGTGATTGGTTTCTTCGTTATGCTCTCAGCCTATTTCATAATAGGCATAATAAAAAACACTTTTGGGATATAATCTAATTCCAAAATACAAAAGAGCCACATATGTGGCTCTTTTGTATTTTGGTGGGCGAGGGGAGACTTGAACTCCCATTCCTTGCGGAACTTGCTCCTAAGGCAAGCGTGTCTACCAATTTCACCACTCGCCCACGTTCTATTGAGTATAAACTCAATACTTGTCCACCCAGTAGGACTCGAACCTACGACCAATTGCTTAAGAGGCAACTGCTCTACCAACTGAGCTATGGGTGGATATCAATAACAGACTTGAATATCATAATAAATTTTGAGAAAAAAACAATGTGTTCAAATGAAAAACCGGCCCGAAGGCCGGCTCACACCCCATGCGTGTTATTTTTTGCTACGCGGGGGCTGTGGTGGGAAGCACGTGTTTTTGTGCCCAATGGGGTAAAGGGAGACCATTCGGATGGTCCTCTCCCCAGATTGTCTCGGAAGGTGCAAAAAGAGGGGGCCCTCTCCACACTTCACAAAAGACAGAGAGAGGTTCTCCTCCGTCGTTTTGAAGACGAAGCGCACCCTCTCTACTGGGCGTAGCCCAGTTTTCCTGACTTCCCAAGTTCGACGGGGGTGAATCTTTATCCTGTCGCCGTCGATCTCGATACTTCCGATTTCGGCGAAAATAATCTCACCGCTACCGGATTGATACTCCATGAGGCCGCCTACAAACTTGCGGTCGCTCAGGGCAACGTGTAATGCATTCATTCACGAGACTCCCCAAAAAACAAATCGGGCCCATTGCCCGTATGTAAAAACTATATCACCTAATAGTGTTTTGGTCAAATGTGCCCGGGGCGGGAATTGAACCCGCACGCCTTGCGGCCCCAGATTTTAAGTCTAGTGCGTCTACCGATTTCGCCACCCGGGCAGGTGAACGTTTATTCTAATAGAAAAGAAAGAATTTAGAAAGTGGTAATACTTGTGGAGGCACGGGCGGGGATCGAACCCGCGTATGTCGGTTTTGCAGACCGAAGCGTTACCACTTCGCCACCGTGCCATAATTATATATTTCTTTGTGATGTTCGATCCCCTGCGGGGATCGGCTCTTACAGAGCCTGTACACCTTTTTGAAATTTTACCAAATTTCTAAAAAGGTCTTGCGGTGCTCTGCCCATTTCATGGGTCCCAGAACATCGCACCTCACCCCCCATGTCGGTTTTGCAGACCGAAGCGTTACCACTTCGCCACCGTGCCATAATTAACTATACCGATGCATATTTATACCACAAAAATATGTATTTTGAGAACAAACTATTTACTTGCTTCACTTATTCTGTCTATTTTTTGCCTGTTTTTTTCGCCGTAATCAATTTTTACATCTAATGTTGGAACGTGGGCTATTTTTGTATTTTTCATTAGAAAATTTCTCATTTCGCCCCTTTGCCTTTTTAGGAAGTCGAGAGCAGCTTCCTCTTTGTGTTCTGGTAATATACTAACCAATATATCGGCTTTGTTGTTTTTTTGTGAAAGCTCAATTCGAGTGACAGTTATAAGAGATGAACCATTGCTTTCTCTTAGAATATATTGGGAGATTGCTTCTCGGATTATTTCTTTTTCTCGGGTATCTTTTTTTTCACTCATGTTATTTAACAACTTTTACAATAGCCTCTAGTTTGTCGCTAGGAGCTAAAGTAATTTTAGATTCAACCATTAGACCACATTCCCCCTCAGTCACTTCTTTGGTTTTGATTTTGCTTTGTTGTATTTCTATTATTTCTCCACGGCCAATTTCGCTTTCTCTTCTCATAACCCTGACATTGCCTAGAGTAACTCTGCCTGACACAACTTTTCCTCCGACAACTTGCCTATCTTTTACTTGGCTAAAATTCTTTAGGATTTGCAATGTACCAATCACTTCTTCCACTTCTGATTTTGGTGTTCTTTTTATTATCTCTTCTTCTAACCACTCGGTTAGTTTGTAAATTATCGAGAAGGCTTCTATTGTTATGCCGTTTTGCTCAGCCAAATCTTTAGCTCTTGAGTCAACAGACGCATTAAATCCCAAGATTATCGTTCCAGGGAATGGAAGGCATCTTTTAATGTCGTTTTCACTTATGGGTCCGGCCTCTGAAGATATTATTCTAAGAAACACCTTATCTGTAGTTAATTTCTTTACTTCATTTAAAACTGCGTCAGCCATACCCGCTACGTCTGTTTTTATTAGAATTGGTACGATGATGGCCCCATCCGGTATACATTCATCTTCTGTGCAGCATTTATTATTCTCGCGACATATTTTTACAAGTTCCTCTGCTTCTTTTTTTGTTTTCACTACACTAACTTCAGCTCCAACTTTAGGTAATGTACTCCACCCGATAAGTCTGATGGGGGATGAGAAAGTCGCTTCCTCAATTTTTTTACCAGAAAAATCTTCTATCATCCTGAGTGGACAGATAGAATCATTTGAAACAGCAAATTCTCCTGTTTGGAGTTTCCCATCAGTTACTATGATTGTCGCGGTTATACCCTTTTTGGGGTCCATGGAAGACTCTATAACAACTCCTTCTGCGTTTTTCCCCATATCTCCCGTGAGCCCTTCCAAATCTGATACTAGTAGAATCATTGAAAGCAGGTCGGGTATATTGTCACCATGTTTTGCTGATATTGGAACGAATGGAATATTTCCACCATATCCTTCTAGATATATTCCAGCTTCTGAAAGTGTTTGTTTTGTTTTTTCAACATTTGCCTGTGGCTTGTCTATTTTGTTTATAGCGACTATATATGGAATTTTGGCTGAGAGTATTGTGTTTAGGGCTTCTATTGTTTGGGGTTTGACACCATCTTCGGCAGAGACAACTAGGATTGCTATATCGGCGACCGCGGCCCCTCTTGATCGCATAGCTTGAAAAGCTTGGTGTCCGGGAGTGTCCAGAAAGGTTATTTTTTGTTCAGACCCATCTTCTCTTTTGTGGGCCACTTCGTAGGCTGAAATTCTCTGGGTTATACCACCTGCTTCTGTTTCGACGATATTCGTCTTTCTGATGTAGTCCAAAAGAGTCGATTTACCGTGATCGATGTGGCCCATTACTGCAACAATGGGAGGACGCGCTATGCTTTTTTCTTGAATTTGAGCCATATTTTTCTGTTTTTGCTTTCATAATCTAGCCTCTTTGGGACTTTAGTGCTTCATTGATAGCCTGTTTTTCCTCATCAGTCAATTCGTATTCAGACAAATTGTTTTTTACTGGTTTTGCATATATACCAACATGTTCTCTTGAATAGAGGCTTGATAACACAACTCCATCCCCACGTTCATTCATAAATGCAATCGCAAAACTCTGATTCCCACTACCTAGACTCTTGAACGGATTAAATCTGACTATTCCGACTCCTTGTACGCTACCTTTTATTCTTTTCTCGGCGCTTTTTAGATATGTCTCTATTTCTTTTCTGAATTCATCGTGAGCAAGTGATTTTTTTGATAAGTGAGAAATGGCTTCCTCCAAATTATCTCCCTTTCCGTGGGCGACGAGTCTATGTATTCTATATTCAAGTCTTGCTACCCATAGTAGTAAAACAACAATAGCCCCGATCAAAAGAAAAAAGACCAATGAATTGTTAGACAGACCTAAAAGCATATTCTTAAGTAAGGATTATACCTTGCAATTCGATTTTGCAAAATGACATCTTCTGATTAATATAGATTCTATGTTTAAAGAAATTCGTGAATTATTGGGGTTTGGGCGTATTTACCTTGATTTTGCTTCTGGGACTCCAGTTGATATTGAGGTGGAGAAAGTAATAACTAATATTGAAAAAGACTTTTTTGCCAATCCATCGGCAATACATCACGAAGGAAGGACTGCTCATCTAATGGTTGAAGAGGCAAGAAAATCTGTTGCCAGATCTCTAAAGGTTCACGGGGATGAGATTATTTTTACGAGTGGGGCAACCGAGTCAAACAATCTGTGTATTGGTGGGGTTTTGGGCGGCGAGGCTGAGGCTGAGGTTATCACAACTAAAGTGGAACATTCTGCTATTCTTGCACCGCTCAAAAAGTTTTCGAGTAAAATCAGCTTTATTTCGCTTAATGAAAGTGGATATATAGATATTGAGTCTTTTAAAAAACTTCTCAATCCGAATATTAAACTTGTCTCTGTATCTCTCATAAACAGTGAGACTGGAATTGTGGCACCCACAAGAGAAATGTTCACGATTATAAAAAGATACAAAGAGTCGTTAAATCGCGGAGAGTTGGATTACCCATTTTTCCATATAGATGGTAGTCAAGCGCCATTAGTGGTATCAGTTGAGAGAGATGATATAAAAGCAGATCTGTTAACTCTTGATAGTGGAAAGATTTATGGGCCCAAAGGAGTCGGGGTGTTGTCTGTAAAAAGAGGGATTGTACTTAAACCAATAATTCTAGGTGGTGGACAGGAAGGGGGAAGACGGGCTGGTACAGAAAACTTGCCTGGGTATTTTGGTTTTTCTAAGGCCCTAGAGAAGTGTGTAGAAGACCGTCAGAAATTTGTTGAAAAATGTAAAGAACTCAGGGGTGTTTTTATAAAAGAATTAATAAAGAATAAAATAAGATACGAATCATATTTTGAAGATGGAGCAGAACATATTTTAAATATTTGTTTCCCCGAAATGAGATCAGATTCAGAGTATGCAGTTATGAGGTTAAGTGAGCTTGGTGTGTCGTCGTCGTCTACAAGTGCTTGTGTTAGCCTGTCTGGGTCAAATACTTCAAAGGTATTAAGTGAGATAGAAAAAACAAAGAATTGTGCCTCAAAGTCCATTAGATTTTCATTTGGACGAACTACAACTAATCTGCAGATCAAAAAGGCCGTCCAAGCCTTGAAGAGAGTCACCATCACAAACTAATACAATAAATTCCCCCAATTAACCACAGTTTGTTATAAGCCTTTTGCTTTGGTATTATCAAGGTGAACAATATGGAGATTGAACAATTAAACAAAACGCAAATAATAATGCTTGCTTTGCTAGTTTCTTTCGTCACATCACTTGCGACTGGTATTGTGACTGTCTCTCTAATGGATCAGGCTCCTAAGAGTTTTACTCAAACTGTAAACCAAATCGTTGAAAAGACGGTAGAAAAAGTTGTACCATCTCCCATCTCCAATATGGTTTCTTCAAATAAGGAGACAACTGTGATTGTGAAGGACGAGGATGTAGTCGCGACTGCCGTAGAATCTTTTAAGCCAATGATCGTTTCTATAAATAGCAAATACGTTGGGGAAGATGGACTTGCAAAATACAATTTTGTTGGTTGGGGTATAGTTCTAAACAACAATGGGCTTGTGGCATCTGACGCCGGATTTATTTCTGAGGGGGATTCATATTCTGTTTCAACTGAGGACGGGACGAGATATGAGGCGAAAGTTCTTGGTCAAAACGAAGAGACTGGTGTTGCGTCTATACAAATATTAAAAAACAAGGATAAAGATGGAAAAGATTTGGCATTGAATCTAACAGTTCCCAAAAGAGCAGATGAAAGTAAATTAAAAATTGGGCAAACCGTAATGTCCTTTGGCGGAAGAGGTGTAAAGGGAGTTTCTCTGGGTATTATAGGAGAACTAAAAATGAAAGAGGTGTCGAATGCTTCAACAACATCAAGTGTTTTAGTTTCTATTCAGTCAAATGCCGTTCCACTCTTTAGTGTTTCTGGTGGTCCTCTTATAAACAAATCCGGTGAGTTGGTGGGAATGAGTACTTCAGCTCAAATAGGAGAGAGGGGGGCCTTTTATCTTCCTGTGTCGTACGTATATTCAGAAGCGATGAAACTTGCCGTCCCAAAGTAGAGTTTTTAAGAGTAGTATTGACATAGCACCTTTAACGTTTTATTTTATAAAAATATGCCACCATTTGAACACTTTACAAATAAAGCACGAGATGTAATAAGGAGGGCACATGAACTTGCTATCGAAAGAGGGCAGAGCCAAGTGAGCCCAATACACCTTGCAACCGCTCTTTTTTCTCAAGAAGAAAGTCCAGTTTTTTCTATTGTTGATGTTTTGGAGATTGATGTCGTCGCTCTTACGGATGCTCTTTTTGAGTCTATTGAAGGCAGAGAGGGCGGTGAGACTATATCTCCATCTTTTCAAATTTATTTAACTCCTGATTTGGCTCAGGTTTTTGAATACTCTGGTAAAGCTGCTCGCAACTTAAACGATGAGTTTATAGGAGTTGAGCATCTTCTAATATCACTTCTTGAAGTAAAATCTGATGCTTATGATGTTCTTACAAAATATAAACTTACTCGTGAACTTGTTGTAAAAGTTATTAATGAAATGAGAAAAGGAAAAATAACTGATGTTTCAGAACCAAAGAAAACAAGGGTTTTGAGCAAATACGCACGAAGTCTTACAAAGTTGGCAGCCGAAAATAAGCTAGACCCGGTCATTGGGCGAGATGCCGAAATATCGAGAATAATCCAAATATTATCTCGTCGCACAAAAAATAATCCAATTCTGATCGGCGAGGCCGGAGTTGGTAAGACTGCTATAGTCGAAGGTTTGGCCAATCGTATGGCATCAGGTGACGTACCGGACTCTCTCAAGGGTAAAGAGCTTGTTTCTCTCGATTTGGGATTGTTAATTGCTGGTACAAAATATCGCGGAGAATTTGAAGAGAGGTTAAAACAAATAATGAAAGAAGTGGAAAGGTCAGAGGGCAAGGTTATTTTGTTTATAGATGAGATCCACACTATTGTGGGAGCTGGTGCTGCTGAGGGGGCCATGGATGCTTCAAATATGCTAAAGCCGGCCCTTGCTCGTGGAGACTTGAGGGCAATCGGAGCTACCACTTTAAAAGAATACCAAAAACACATTGAGAAAGACCCCGCTTTGACTAGAAGATTTCAGCCAGTTTTTGTGGCAGAGCCATCAGTTGAGGATGCTATTGCTATTTTACGTGGGCTCAAAGAAAAGTATGAAATATATCACGGTGTTCATATGACCGATGATGCCATAGTTTCGGCTGTTGAGCTGAGTAGTAGGTATATATCGGATAGATTCCTTCCAGACAAAGCAGTTGATCTTATTGATGAAGCGGCATCAGCCTTGAAGATATCTCTGGAGAGTAAACCCCCCATTCTTGAAGATGCCCATAGAAAAATAATGAGGTTAGAAATCGAAAGAGAAGCTTTGAGAAATGAACCAGAATCTATGGACCCCAAAAACAGTAAGCAGAGAATCAAAGTTATTGAAAAAGACATTGCCGACTTGAAAGAAAAAACTCATGACATAGAGATTAGGTGGAATAGTGAAAAAGAACTTTTGACTGATATAAGGCAACTTAAAAAACAATTAGAGGCCATGCGTGCGGAAGCAGAAAACGCTGAAGCAAGGGCTGATTTGGTAAAGGCTGCCGAAATACGCTATGGGAAAATACCACAACTTGAGAAAGATTTGGACACTAAGTCTAAAAAGATGGAAAAACTGCAAAGATCCCGCAGAATATTGAAAGAAGTTATTACCGAAAATGAAATCGCGGATGTTGTTTCTAGATGGACAGGTATTCCAGTAAATAGAATGCTTGAAGAGGAGGCGTCAAAATTGGCTCGTATGGAGCAGGAATTGGAAAAGAGGGTCGTTGGCCAAGAGGACGCAGTTAGAAAGATTTCTGATGCAGTGAGAAGGTCAAGGGCGGGTATATCAGATCCCAATCGACCGATAGGCTCCTTTATTTTTCTTGGACCGACCGGTGTTGGCAAAACAGAACTTACCAAGGCCCTATCTCAATTTATGTTTGATACAGATCAATCTTTGATAAGAGTTGATATGTCTGAGTACATGGAGAAGCATGCTGTCTCGAAGATTATCGGCGCGCCTCCGGGGTATGTGGGTCACGAAGAAGGGGGGTCTCTCACTGAGACAGTAAGACATAGACCTTATGCAGTTATTCTCTTCGATGAGATTGAAAAGGCTCACCCTGAAGTTTTCAATATTCTTCTTCAGGTTCTTGATAATGGGCGATTGACTGACGCAAAGGGTAGAACAGTGAATTTCAAGAATACGATTATAGTCATGACTTCAAATATTGGTGCTGAATATATAGATAAAATGGAGAGAATAGGATTCTCAATAGAAAGAGATAATGAAGTTAGGGAATACGAATTGGCTAAGGAAAAAGTCGAAGAGGCACTTAAAGATTACTTCCGACCAGAATTTCTAAACCGAATAGATGAAATAATAATGTTCGATATCTTGAAACCAGAAGTAATAGAGAAGATTGTCGAAATACAAATCGAAGAAGTAAGGGAACGCCTTAGGGTTAAAGGTATGGAGCTTGTGGTAGATGATTCTGTATTGAAACAGCTCGCAAAGGATGGGTATGATCCTCATTATGGGGCAAGGCCACTAAAGAGACTTATACAAACAAAAATACTTACACCAATCGCAAATTCAATAATAAGCAGAAATATTATTTCAGGTGGGGTGATAAATGTGTCTCTTAAGGGCAATGAATATGCCTTTGACATAAAAAAGGGGAAGGTAAAAAGTAAAATGAAAAGTTCCGTTGCTTTTGCGACTAATTAATCATAGGGGGGTGGGTTTTTGCCTATTCCAATCTATCGATTAGACTTTTATCTTTTATATACCCTTGGATTTCTGATAATTTTAAGTCTATAGACGTATCTGAGCACGGACCCTCTATATAAGAAGGATATCCTTTTGGAATTATGTTAAGTGTGTCTCCCTCTATTGTGAATGATACTTCTTTCTTGAGTTTATCTATTATAAATTCGTCTTTCAAATATTTATCGTTTATATATTTCAAGCAGATACTATCCGGATCATCTTTGACTGGGTTATAATTTTGGCCGAATTTATTATTTATAAAATCAAGAAACTTTTTGTTAACAGTAAAGATATTATCGAGAGTTATTTTTTCTCCTGTTGTTAAGTTTATTGTATATGTGATGCTGTCGTGGCTTGGATGAGCCTCCCAACCACAGGAACTACCAAGAGAGCTCTCTGTTATAGTTAGCAGTCTGTTTTTGTTTTTTATTATGGAATATTGACCATATACAACGGGTTTTTCTATTTCGTTATACAACCGCCTTAATTTATCTATATCTAATTTTCGTAGATCTATATTAGAAATCTTTT
>CAYUDP010000006.1:0-1973 GCA_964443725.1 uncultured Candidatus Saccharibacteria bacterium | reverse complement strand
CATTTTTTATTTTGTATATATACCTTAGGGCTGGTATTAATAACAAAACAAAAAGTGCAAAGAATATATATTTTTTCTGTATCATATATCAACTGCGATTATATCACAGTATCGGCCTCTAACTTTTTGATACATGTTGCCTGTCTTAAAGATGCTGTACACCTTTCGTATTTTTATTTCATCCTTAATGGATTCATAAAAATAAACTCAAGGTTTTCAAATCCTCCACGTAAAGCAATAAATTGCTTTACTCTGCTTACTTTGTGCGCAGGGAGGGATTTGAACCCCCGTAGCCCTTAGGGCGACAGATTTACAGTCTGTTGCGATTGACCGCTCCGCCACCTGCGCAATAAATACCGAAATATAATATCGTCTTTATTAAAAAAAAGAAAGCCTTTGGTTTAAAAAACAAAAGGCCCGAGGGTACTTCGCGAAATGAAACAATCGCGTTATACCCCTAGGCCGTACACTGGGACCCCTCCCAGCTTCAGTTGTGGCGGAAGGTCAACCCCGCCCTGATGATCTTGCCCTCGTGAACCACGAAGCTCCGCCTGTGGCAGTAGCGGAACGTGGTCGAGTCATCGGTTCCGACCCCGATAAGGATGGCTTCCCGGAGGCCGTCGTCCTTTTGGGGTATTCGCCCGTTATTGTAGGCGCCGAAGAAGAAAATGAGGCGCTCACATTGCATGCTCATGATGACTTCCACGGCACGATCCACATCTTCTTCGCGGAGACCGCATTCGGAGAGAATTTTGACGGCGGGGGTGTGGTTGTCCCCATGGGTCCAGACGACCACCTGTTCCCACGACCCGTAGGTGTGGTTGCAGTATCTGTAAAACTCATTCAAGAATTCCCCCGTGACGAGACCCATTTTGAGCCTGCGAGCGAGCTCCTGCTTCGACTGGAGGGACGGTGCCATCTTGACATCGCCAGCAAGCGCCGACAGTGCCACCGTGCTCGGTACCCCGTCTGTCTTGAACTGAACAGCTTGGTTCATGTTTCTAGTCCTTTCAACTTTGTTGTGGTGTACTACTTCCCTTGTCGAGTGGGATCCGCACAAAAACCTGATTCCAAGCGACTTGGCAAATTTAGCAATAATTTATTTGTTTGACAAGTGCTAGTTGTTTACAACTTGCAAAATATATAGTTTGTGGTACTATACTACAAGTGCTACAAATGATGTGGCGGGGAAATGACCGAAAGGCCATTTTTTGTTTTTTTGTTCTTGTAATAGGGGGTCAAAATTGAAAAAAGAAGAATGTTGTACCGGAAAGATCGGCCCAGTTGACCGGGCCTTGGCAGGTAGAGCACTTGGCTATCTGACCAACATGGCCGTGAATGGCCACAGTATAGTCGTTTCAGCTGGCGAGGGGTGCTCTCTCTGTCAGCTCAAAAAAACCATTGCCGGTCATGTCGACCGGTTCAACAAGGTTGGTCAAAGGGATATTGAATCCCTAGCCATCCCCACATCCTCGGGATTCAGGGTCTCATTGGCCCTTACCGGAGTCCTCCGAGAAGTTTGCGGAGGGGTTTAGTTGGGCTTTAGCCCAACAATAGGCGGTCTACGGGCCGCCTTTGCTTTTTTATATAATCGTGCTAATATACGCAGACATTTTGGAAATTTATGTCACAAGATAGACTAATAAAACTAGGTTGCGGTTCTTGCAAAAGGATCAATTATTGGAGCCGAAAGAACAAGAAAAAAGTCGAGCGCAAGATCGAACTTAAGAAATATTGCAAGTGGTGTGGAAAGCAGACAATGCATAAGGAAGTTAAAAAATAAACACAAAGAGAAAAGCTCCCGAAACCACGGGAGCTTTTCTCTTTGTGTGTCAGATGTTAATATTACGAACAAATAAATATAAGGGCCTATAGTTCAGTGGTAGAATAGCGGTCTCCAAAACCGTTGACCGAGGTTCGAATCCTCGTGGGCCCGCAATTTACCAAAAAACTAAGTAGTAGTTTTTTGGGCT
>CAYUDP010000005.1:32115-40056 GCA_964443725.1 uncultured Candidatus Saccharibacteria bacterium | reverse complement strand
GCAAACCTAGGAAGACCTAGATAAGTCCAAGACGGCCATTAAAATAGGCCTTCCATTAAGTTTGCGCAAATTCAGTATAGCAAAAATTCTTTTTGTATCCAAAGCAAATACTGTGTCAAAATTGCTTCTGATTTCGAACCTGCTTCTTGGCGAAAAAACAGTGCGCCGCGCCGAAGGCGCGGCTCCAAATTCGTTTGGAAAATCAGGGGAAACAGCGTGGGCGGCACTTTGTGCCGCCCACTCCTTGGTTGGTTCTCAACCGCTAAGTTCAATACTGGTGTCTCTATTGTACCAAGTTAGAACCTATTTCCAAAATAAATAAAGCGGACGAATTTTTGCGAAACTATTTTTCTGGGGAAAAGGATTCGCAAAAATTCGGCTAATGTCTTTTGAAATTCGGACTCGCCCGCGCGCAGGAGGGGTCTGGGGAGGAATGCGCGCGGGCTTCGGCTTTTTGTTTTCGGCGGCAAATTAAGGAGTTAGTCTTTTTACTCCTCGATAAAGATAGGTAACTTCTCGAACATTTGGAATATTGAGAAGTTTCATCAACATTCGAGTTGGACCAGGCGCGAAGCCGCCATGAGGCGGACAACCGTATCGGAAAAAGTTTAAGTATGTCTCAAACGATTTTGGATCAAGTCCTTGTTCGCGAATTTGTTTTTCTAATTGCTCAACTCGATGTTCTCGTTGAGCACCACTTGTAATTTCCAACCCATTCCAAAGTAAGTCAAAACTTTTTGTTATTGCCGGGTCGTCTTCTTTTCTCATACTGTAAAACGCACGAACAGGGGTTGGAAATTCGTGAATAAAAACAAATTCGCTTCCAGTTTCTTTCTGAATATACTCGCAAATCGCACGTTCTTCTTCGGGACTCATGTCATCGCCTCGCTCGTTTGGAATACCCAAACGACCCAAAATTTCTTTTGCCTCTTTAATAGTCAATCGAGGAAAAGGAATTTTGGGAATCACGACTTCTCGGCCGTAAACTTTTTGTATTTCATCGCCATATTTTTCTTTTACTGCTGTAAGCATTGCGACAATCATTTTTTCTTCTTCGGCCATTAAGTCGTGATGCGAGGCGATGTACGACATCTCAACATCGTACATAGTAAACTCGGTATCGTGTCGAGAAGTGAACGAAGGGTTTGCACGAAAAACTGGCCCAACTTCAAAAACTTTTTCAAGTCCTGCCGCCATTGCCATTTGCTTGTAAAGTTGAGGAGATTGGGCGAGGTGTGCTTTTCGGTCAAAATATTTTACCTCAAATAATTCTGAGCCTGATTCAGTTGCAGTTGCAGTTAATTTTGGAGAATGGATTTCAACAAATCCGTTTTCAATGCAGTAGTTTCTAAATGCCTGTTCCATAATTGTCCACACTTTGAAAATGAGGGCTTTCTCCGGCTTTCGCAAATCAATCCATCGCCAGTCCAAACGGATTTGTTGGTCGGTCTCTTCTTGTCCTTTTTCAACAACGGGAATTGGTAATTCTGGAATGGAGGAAGATAAAACTTTTATTTCTTCTGCCTGTATTTCCACACCTCCAGGAGCTTGTTTTTCTTCCTTCGCTACGCCGATAATTTCAACGACAGACTCCATGCTCAAAGACGAAGCAATTTTCAATGCTTCTTCGCTGGCTTTTGTTACGACAACTTGAATAAGACCCGTAATATCGCGAATGATTAAAAATTTTATACTTCCTTGATCGCGAACAGTATGAACAAAGCCAGCAATTTTTACTTGCTGTCCAACTTTTTCTTTAATTTGGGATATGTGTATTCTTTCCATAAATATAAAACGCCCTTACAAGTCTACCAGTGAAAACACTGATGATCTTGTAAGGGCGATCTAGTCGCGGTGCCACCTTACTTTGTCTGGTTTCGCCAGACCTTGTCCCGCTTTTCGCGGTTTGTACTATGACGGGTACTTCCCGGAGAGTTCTACTTGCTCTTTCAAGCTTTCTTCTCTCGGCTCGGCTGTGTCAGCAGCGTCGTAGCCTTTACATTTGTAATGATAGCAGATTAATAAAAACAGAGCAAGGGCCCTTTCTTTTTTGGATGCCGCCGAAAACAAAAAGCCGAAGCCCGCGCGCATTCCTCCCCAGACCCCTCCTGCGCGCGGGCGAGTCCGAATTTCAAAAGACATTAGCCGAATTTTTGCGAATCCTTTTCCCCAGAAAAATAGTTTCGCAAAAATTCGTCCGCTTTATTTATTTTGGAAATAGGTTCTAACTTGGTACAATAGAGACACATTGATAAACAATAAAGCCACTGAGTATTTATTGGTACTTGTCTTTATAAGTGAGGTGAGGGCTGGTTATGATACTCATAATATAAGTTACTCTATGATAGGATTTATATATGCCACCAAAAGAAACACCTGAAAATCAATTTACTGAACGGTCTAAGATTGATCTGAAAAAGGCCTTTAATTTTATTCCGATTATTATTCTGTTTATATGGGCTGTAGCGCTATTTGGTCTTGTTAGTCTTGTTTTTAGTTTTACATGGTTTGTTTGGTTACCTCTCGTAAAAGTAACGTCACATATACACAATACCCCTGATGTTGTGGTTAATACATATAAATGTGAAAACCCAGATTATGAGTGGCAGATTGTTGGGCATGATTTTGCATATGGAGGGGAACTTTTTATTCCACCGGAACCAAAAGAGGCTAGAACTCTAGTATTATTACATCAAGGGAAAGTGATTTCTGGTGCGGTTGATAAAAAAGATGAAGAGGAGTATTCATCAGATGAGATATTTTCTCTTCCTACAGTTGGTCAATTCGATGAGGCTTTTATATTAAACCACTCTATTTGGGAGAATCCTCGTTCGGTAAGCGGCTCGTATTGGAAGGATCCAGTAAACTACTCGTATATTTTGGTGCCTCCTTCCTTGATATCTGCCACAGATTTTGAGATGACTGCGAAATGCCTGTACCGAAATATTGACAAAATAAATGAAATTTTACTTAGCATTAACAAAGAAAGAGAACAAATAGGAGGAATTTTGTTACAAGATAAAAGTAGATTACGTTTAAAAACGAAATATACTTGTAGCGACGGATCGAACGTAATGTCGTCGGGATGGGATGAAATAAAATACTATCCCCCAGATATTAGATATGACGATTATTATAATCCATCGATAAAAGAATTTATTGTAGCAATGGACGGAAAAATCTCTCCTTATTATTTTAATAAAGAAAATCTGACATTTCTAGAAGCTGGTAGGGGCCCGAGTAGTGTTTTCCAGGGATGTATTAGTCCAGAGGGAGAATCATTGGTTGACTATATTCACAGTATCCCCTCCAAGATAAAATTTTTTGATTCTGATGATCAGGCTCATGATCTAACACAGGTTTCTAAGATTATAAAAAACTCAACTTCTTCTGGTATTAGTAAAGTGGATGAACAAGCAGGCCAAGCATCCATAAGGATTATTGTTCCAAATGGAGGGGAGGTATTAAAGAAAAATGCCCCGATAAATATCAATTGGAATGAAAAAAATATACCTCCAAATGCATTAATATATTTAGACCTTTTTGAAATATCTGGTGACCATGTATTACTCAAGGATGATGTGGATTCTGAAACGAAGTATTGTGCTAATTGTATTGGTGGATCTAAGGCGGGATTTACTAGTCACCACCCAGTTGGTAATGGGGGACATGACGTAATGTTGGAGGCCGGTAAAGATTATTATATTGATAATGCGAAACCTGGTTCACATTATGTATTAAGAGTTGAGGCCATTGGATCTCGTGAGTGTGATGCAAAAAACAAGATAAATTATGTGGGGGAATTTGATGCGAGTCATTGTGATTTTTTAATCGCCTCGGATTGGAGTGATAGTGTTTTTACATTATCGGACTAATAAGACCGAACTTATTTAATTTTTGCGCACAAAAATACATGAATCCAAAAATAGAAAAACGCTTTAAGAATGTTATGAAATCGGAAGCGTTTATGAATATCTTGGAAACCTTTGGCTTGTCTGAAAAGAAAGTTTTAGATGTTGGGTGTGCCTTTGGTGAATATCTGGCCAATTTTGGTATGGGGAGTGTTGGCTTAACGGTTGTCGATGAAGAGGTGGAATTTGGAAAGAAAAATAATTTAGATATAAGGTTTGGAAATGTTGATGACCCAACTTTTCATACGGATGAAAGGTTTGATGTTGTCTATGCTAACAATCTCTTTGAACATTTGTATTCACCACATAGTTTTTTGATAAAGACAAAGGATTTCCTGAAGGAAGACGGAATTTTGATTCTTGGGGTTCCGTGCATACCGAAAATTGTATCCTTACTCCATTTTGTAAAATTCAGAGGAAGCCTTGCTACGGCTCATATAAACTTTTTTACAAGAGATACTTTGATAAAAACGGTAGAGAGAGCTGGGTGGTATATCTTAGAGTGTAGAAGTTATCATTTTAAAAACAATTTTGTTGATCAGGTGTTTAACTTTTTGTATCCCCATTTTTACGTTATCGCAAAAGTCGACAAAGATTTCAAATACGATTCAAAAAGAGAAAGAGAGCTTGCTGGGTATAAGTAATACGACCCCGCTTGTGGGCGGGGTCGAGACCACTTGTTAGTGGCTGTGGTCTATGGCATGTACGTCCGGCCAGACCCAGATTCGGGAAAGCCGGTATACGGCCATGACAGACATTGAGGATCCGATGATGATTGCCCCCACGACATCTGCTCCACCTACGTTGAAGAAGAAGACGAGTGAGTTGCTTATGGTTGCAACAACACTCGATCCAGCGTCTCCTATCAGGTGGTATTCCTGTAGGATGTGCGTCAGGTTGCGAAAGCTTTCCCCAGCGTGCTTGTGTTTCTTGAGTTGCCAGAGGTTGAAGATTAACCCCACTACTGAAGCGAAGAGGGCGAACCCAAAGAGATTCTCATCTTTGTGTTCCCAGAGCATCGCTTCGTAGAAGGTCATCGCTGCAACAAGGATAAGAAGGAGAGCACTTACCGTCGCCCCCATCTTTCGCCACCTAAGCCCGTTTTTGTTCCCATTTGCTTTGCGGGCAATGTATGCCGACCAGATGTTCTCAGCTAGGTCGACTAATACGTGTCCACTATCAGCGAGAAGGGAGAGGCTTTTGGCGATCAATCCTGTTGCAACTTCAATTGCGAAAAGTAGAAACGATATTGTTGCGAGGGAGAGGTAGTGGGCCTCCTCCGTTTTGCCATGCGAATGTTCTGCGTGCCCCTGGCAGGACCCGCAGTCGTGGTTGTGGGACATCCTGCGCTCCTTTGGGGTGGTTTTGTCTTAAGGAAAATTACGCTTTATTTAAGGTTTAGTCAAATGAAAGTTTTTTGTGATAACATAAGTTATGCTTTATACAGGAAAAGGGGATAAGGGAGATACTGGACTCTTTGGAACCAAACAAAGATTTAGAAAATCAGCATCAAGGATAGACGCTCTTGGAAGCCTGGATGAACTTAATGCTTTTTTGGGACTTGCAAAAATAAAGGTTGGAGAGGTAGGTAAGTTGGGTTTTTTATATTTGGACCTCAAGGACATTCAGGAGGCAATATTTATTTTACAAGCCGAAATAGCTGGTGCTGATAAAAGTATATCTAAAGAGAGGTTGGATAAATTGGAAAGTAAGATCAATGATATAGAAAAAAAACTTCATCCAATAAATTCTTTTCTAATTTTAGGTGAGACAGAGGTGTCGGCCCTGCTAGATGTTTGCAGAACTATATGTAGAAGGGTTGAGAGGGGGACAGTCGAATATATAGATGAAGTAAAGATGAATAACGGGAAAATGTTTAGCGATTTGTCATTGGCTTATGTAAATAGACTCTCAACCTTCTTCTACGCATCTGCAAGATTGGCAAATCAGATAGAAAATAAAGATGAAGAGGCGCCGAGTTATCTATAACTCTTTACCTATTGGGTAAAAATGTGTAAGCTAAGGCGCATACATGGTGGCTATGGTGTAACGGTTAACACTGAGGTTTGTGGAGCCTCCGATCAGGGTTCGATTCCCTGTAGCCACCCAGATGAGAAAAGACCTAAAATGTCCCCCAAATAGGGGACATTTTGGTTCTAGCAAAACAATACCCTAATGGGAATTAATTTTGGTATAATCATGTGATGGTTGAAAACAAAATGACTCTTTAGAAAGAAAGGAGGGCATACCAAAACTTGAGGTTGTTTATGGTGCTGAGCGTGATATTGCTCGCGTAAAAGATACTATTAAAAGATTGCCTTGGTTTGCAAAACATGGATATAAAACCCTTAAGTTTCCAGATGGTGTTTCCGAAGATTCAACAGATGAGGAAATTGATACTGCGGTGCATGCCGAATATTCAGAATCAGAGTATGAAAAGTTCAAAGAGTTTATTGAAAGTAAGTGTGGAGAGTTTTCTGATAACCTAGAAAAATTAAAAGCAGTGCCTTCTTTGGTGTTACGAGATGTTTATACGATTGTTCTCACAAAATACGGGGTAGGTGGTAGTTATAATGCAGAAAAAGGGTTGGCTATTGTTAATTTGAGTCGGGGGAGATAAGGAGTCAATGATTGGTATAATTTTTCACGAGATTGTACACATGGCCATAGAGCACCTTATTCAGAAGTATAAAATACAACAATGGCACAAAGAACGATTAGTTGACTTGATGATGGATAAATATTTTCCGGGATTAACAGAAAAGCAAAATATTAAAGAAGATGTTTCCGCTGTTGACGAGGCTTTTAATAATTTTTTTCCGGACATAGAAGCTATTGTTAATGCTATAAATAGGGGATACCAGCACTAGTATTGTTTCTTTGCTTCAAAAATAGTTCTAACATCCTCTACTACGGCAACCAACAGCAACAACCCCGAAGTGAAAGCTTTGGGGCTGTTGCTGTTCGGAAATGTCGCTTGTTTATTAGTAATTTCAACTAAACTTTTACTTTATGTGGTATTTTCTTGAGCTTGCGCGGGTCTTTCTTTTAGTAGTAGCATATATGTATCATGAGATATAAAAGGCATATATTAACCTCGGCCTCTGAAGATAGATTAGAAAAGCTGATAAAAGCTAGAATTCAAGATGGGGCAAATAAAGAAGAAATCGATAAACATATCTGGGACCTATTTGGGGAGGAATGGTGTGTCATGTTTACTGATTTGTCCGGATTTTCTCGTCATGTGGCAAAATTCGGTATAACCCATTTTTTGCAAACTATATATGAATCAGAGAGGATTTTAATGCCGATTATAGAAGAGCATGATGGAATTCTTTTAAAAGAAGAAGGTGATAGTTTTCTTGTTATTTTTAGGAATGTTTCCAAAGCTTTGGAAGCATCTATTCACATGCAGAAGACTCTTTTGCAATATAATAAGAATAAATCAGATGAAGAAAAAGTTCTGCTTTGTGTGGGACTAGGGTTTGGTAGGGTTTTGAGAATCGGTGATCAGGATGTTTTTGGTAATGAAGTAAACTCTGCTTCAAAACTTGGGGAAGATATGGCAAAAGCGGGGGAGATAATCGTAACAAAATCAGTTTATGATGTTTGCATAGATTTTCCGAACGTTAAATTTGAAGAAATGAAAGATGAAACACCTGGAGGAGGTGTGGCTTTCAAGGTCTTGTACTAGGGTTGTTTAAATAATGACGAAATCTAAAAAAATAATATTTGTTTTATTTGCTGGTTTTTTTGATAATGGCCGTTCTTTGTTATCCGCTCAATATATACGGAGGAAGTTTTTATAAAACTTATCTTTCAAATAAATCAACAGAGGTAACACTTTTAAGTAAAGATTTGAAAGACGTGTCTAATGATTGGTCTGAAAAGTCAGATTCTAATTATTCCAAAAAATACTCTGGCGCTACCAGTTCATCATTTCAATCAGTCGATTTGGTAAGAAAATTTAACAAAAAGACAGAGGATGTTTTGAAAGAATTTATATCCATATCAAAATCAGAAAAACAGA
>CAYUDP010000005.1:3512-32015 GCA_964443725.1 uncultured Candidatus Saccharibacteria bacterium | reverse complement strand
GAAATGAATGGGGATTGGTTTTGGTGGTCTTATGGAGATACTGGTCGTATAAGTAGTGATGAGTTTAAAAAACTATGGATCTATACTTTTAATTATATAAATAACAGAGGGCTTAACAACGTGTTATTTGTATACTCCCCGAATGCTTCTATGTGGGAGAATGGAGTTAAGGACACCGATTATTATTATCCCGGAGACTCATATGTCGATTTGGTTTCTATGGATTACTATCATGATGATTTGTCTCAGTTTAATAACCATGGCAACTATGACAGGCTTGTGGCTTTAAATAAACCATTTGGGCTTTTGGAGTTTGGTCCCGAGTCTAAAACTGGATTTGATAATAAAGTTATTTTTTCACAAATAAAAAGTAACTTTAAAAAAATAAACTTTATAATGTATTGGCACGGATGGGGGAGTATAAGTCATACCAATAGGGCAATTATAGAAAATGCTAATTACAAGGACTTTATCCTAGACCCATCGATAGTGACTATAAGTGGAAGGTAATTTGGTATAATTAAAATTATGAAAAATATCTGGTTTTGCATTTCTTCTTTTGCCTTGTCCCTTGGACTTTTTGTTTGGGGATTATTTTGGTTGGCGATGGAGGACAGTGTTTCGGTTTTATCTTTTTCTGCCGCTTTTCTGTCCATGTCAGTATGGTTTTTCGTTTTGAGTTTGCCGTATATTAAGAAAAATAAAGTGGAGAGGAATAAAGTTGTCGTTTCGTTTGTTTTGTTGGTCGGTCTTTTTATGGGAGTTTCTTGGTGGAGTGATAAATCTACAATGAATGAATACCTTAGAGATTATGCTGTTTTTAACGACTCTTTCAAAAAAGCCTTATACTCAACTGGGCAGAACGATGTTGAAGCACCGAATCTTTTAAGAGAGCTTAATCGTCAATTTTTTGTTTTTAAAGAAGAGTACGCTGGCTACCTCCCACTAAGGCTAAGACTTGGTGACGGATATGAAAGATTGATAAATATGGTTGGCCTTGATATATCATCGGCACTTACACTGTCTTCTGACAATAGAAATGACGAAGCTCATAAAAAATTGGAGCAAGTTAGAGAAAAGTTAAATACTTTCTTCAAAAGTGTAAATATTTCTTCATTTTCAATATCCTTGGTCGACTTTCATGACCAGATGGAGAAGCTTATTGTTTATGCAAATAATGGGGATTTGGCCCAAATAATAACTAGTTATCAAGTTGCTGATACATCATTAACTGAGGCAGAGACTCTGAATGGAACAAATGATTTACTTGAAGTTAGAAAAGCCTTTGAAGATTTTATAAAATCAGCTAGAGAAGGGAGATTGGAAGATACGAAGGATAAGGCAAAAAAGATGAAATCAGAGTTTATTAAAGTATACTTATCAAGGGGTTAAAATTTACTTTTATATTAATTCTAATAGAATTTAGTTAATAAATAAGAAAAATATGGTTTTAGATAAAAAAACAAAAGGATATATAGGTATAGTTGTAGCTTTCTTGGTCGCCTCATATTTCTTTAATTGGGCTAAACTGCCTTCTCTCTCGCCTAGTAAGATAATGAAGAAAGTGGATGTTTCAAACAGTGATGGCAAGATAAGACAATGCCCAACAGCAGTCGGTATGGGCGAAACATATATAAATAATCCAGAAGATCCACAGTTAAACCAATCCGGCCCGAGGGCCAGGTATTATATGTTTGGAAATTCTAGAGTTGAGACTACAGATGTTGATGAAAAATGGGTTTCTGAAAATTGTCCACCAACCGGAGCAATAATAGGTAATTAGTAAAAATATAAAATCACCCTGAGGAAGTCAGGGTGATTTTATATTTTGTAATTCTGATTACAAGTTGGCATCAACTGCTGCTGTGGCCGAAGGCTCATCAGAAGAGGCTCCCTTACCACAAGCTTTACTGCTTGTCTTGAAGGTTGACCAAGCAGCACTTCTTGAATTCTTCATGGAACTCCTTAATTCAGATACACTCTTTTTGTAAGTATTCCAAGCTGCTTTAAGAGCGGCTCTTCTTTGTGTTTTATCAGTAATAGCCCAAGCAGATTTTAGGGAGTCTTTTCTTGTTGCAAGAGCTTGGTTTACTCCGGATGTGTATGTATTGAAGGAGCTTATTATAGAAGCATCTCTCGCTTCGACTGCATTTGCCACGCAACTTGTATCAAGTGCTGGTTTTGTAGTCGAGGTGACATTTGATTCTGCTAATGCTGGAGCTGACATGGCTAAAGCTGATGCCAATATGAGTCCTTTTATTGCGTTATTTTTCATTTTTTATAATAAATAACTAATAATTTTCTTTATATATAGGCTTTTTTGATTAAACTCCTATTTGATAAAGCGAATGGGATAAAAAAGCCGAAGGCGACCAAGCTGAGAGATGTTAATACTATTGGTTCCATGGGCAAGTAATCTACCAGCGCACTCATTGTTGCATTTAGAAAATCTGTCGTAGGTTCAAAGGCGTCAATAAGGTCACTAAAAGCAGTGCTACTTTCAAGGGTGTTCATTTGACTCAATGTCTCTGATATTCCATAAGCAAACCATGAGCCTATGATTGCCGTTCCTATGAGTACGATTTTGTATTTTATTATAAACAAAGTAGCCATTATCTTGTGATGGTAGAATCTAGGAAAGACCACTTTATCAAGCTCATTTATACTTTCTTTAATTTTCAGATCAATTTCCTCCATTTTTTTCTAATTCATCTACTAACATTTTTCTTCCTCTAAAGATGAGGGATTTAACAGTGTTAAGGGGGATATTTAGTGTTTCAGCGATGTTTTCATAAGTCATGTCTTCGACGTAAAACAATACTATCGGGACTCTGTATTTATCTCTTACTTTTGAAATAGCATTTTCAATATCTATCCTTTCAAATAACCTGCTTGGTAGCTGATACGTGTCTGGTGGGTCAAATGTTGCAATATTCCCCTCATCATCAGTTTTTTCCAATTCAGTGAATAATATCGGGGTGTTTTTCCTTTTTCTTAGTATGTCGAAACAGGTATTTGTGGCAATTTTGAAAATCCAACTTTTTAGAGGTAAAACTTCGTTTACAGAATCAATATTTTTCCAGAATTTTATAAATGTTTCTTGTGTGGCATCGAGTGCATCAGGTCTATTACCCAATATCTTCATACAATAGCCAAAAATCCTATTCTCATATAGGTAAAGTAAGTCGTTGAAGGCTATTATAGAACCCTCTTTTGCTTTTATTATTAATTCTTTTTCTTCCATCTATATAGCTTTTTTTACTGCTTCAGAAACTTTATTGGCCAGACCTTCTTCAAATGGATTGGGTATTATCTTATCTCTATCTGGCGTACTTACCATGTCGGCTAGTGCCATGGCGGCTGCGATTTTCATATTATTTGTTATTTTTGATCTTTTTTCCATTGCCCCCTTGAATACTCCAGGGAAAGCTAAGACGTTATTTACTTGGTTTGGGAAATCTGAACGGCCGGTAGCGACTATATATGCCCCCGCTTTATTGGCAACGTCTGGCATTATCTCTGGTGTTGGGTTCGCCATTGCAAAGATTATAGATTTTTCAGCCATATTTTTTACGTTGCTTTCGGTGAGTAGGTTTCCTTTGGATAGACCAATAAAGATATCAGCTTTTGCTATGACTTCATGGATTGAGCCAGATTCGTTGTTTGGATTTGTATATGTGAGTGCGTTTAGTTTTTCGAAATTTAGATCGTTCCTATCTTTTGATAAGGCGCC
Organism: uncultured Candidatus Saccharibacteria bacterium; assembly: GCA_964443725.1. Classification (GTDB taxonomy): domain Bacteria; phylum Patescibacteriota; class Minisyncoccia; order Phycocordibacterales; family JAKFXT01; genus CAYUDP01. The sequence goes on along the minus strand of CAYUDP010000005.1, from coordinate 28,282 downwards.
TTTACTGTCGCAGAGTATTATGTTTTTAAATCCGAATTCACTTAGAAGTTTGGCGTTTGCGATGCCAGCTGCTCCAGCGCCATTTATTACAAGTTTTACATTTTCTTTTTCTTTACCAGAGACTTTTAGTGCGTTGATAAGTCCAGCGAGAACAACAATGGCAGTGCCGTGTTGATCATCGTGCATTACAGGTATATCTAATTTTTCAATCAAGGTTTTTTCTATTTTAAAGCACTTTGGTCCAGAGATGTCTTCCAAGTTTATTCCTCCAAAAGTTGGAGCCATAGCAAGTACGGCATCTATTATTTCTTCCTCTGTGTGTACGTCGAGAACTATGGGAAAGGCATCTAGTCCAGCAAATTTTTTAAATAAAGCACATTTTCCTTCCATTACAGGAATTGCCCCAAGTGGACCGATGTCGCCTAATCCTAATACAGCCGAACCATCTGATATGACCGCTACCATATTTTTTGTAGAGGCGAGTTCGTACGCCTCATTACTATTTTTACTTATAGCCAAAGACACCCCAGCAACTCCTGGGGTATAGGCAATAGAGAGATCTTCTCTATTTTCTATCGGTAGTTTGTTTTCTATTGATATTTTACCCACAGCTTTTCTGTGGGCTTCTATGCTTTTTTGTTGATAATCCATATTTTTTATTATTTTTTGTAAGGAATCCAATTATACTCTTTTTTACAGTAAGAGTTATAATTACAGAACAATTTTATTATTAAGTATTTATCCATATATATGAACGAACTATTACAAATCATAGACAAGAAGTGCGTCTCAAGGCTTTTTAAGGCTGTGGCTTTTCTTGTTATTATGGCTTCTTTGTTTTTGATTGCAAAAACTGTCAATGAATTCAAGAAAAATGCCTATATAGGCAGGGATGCGACTTCTCAAAGTACAATCTCTGTCACTGGCATGGGGGAGGAGTTTGCTAAGCCAGACGTAGCTACCTTTAATTTTTCTGTAATTGAAGAAGGTAAAAATGTTGCAGAAGCTCAGACTAAAGCAACTGAAAAAATGACACAGGCCCTATCAGCTCTCGATAAAAATAAGATAGACAAGAACAAGGATGTTAAAACTTTGAGCTATAACATTAGCCCAAAATATGAATATTACTATCAAGCCCAACCAATGATAGCTTGTGCAAGTTCGTATTGTCCTCCAACTCCAGTTAAACAACCAAAGATTGTTGGCTATGAAGTTTCTCAAACAGTTGAAGTTAAGGTGAGAAAAATAGATTCAGCTGGGGATGTACTCACCGCAATAGGTGGGGCGGGTGTAAAAAATTTGTCCGACCTTTCTTTCTCTGTTGACGATATGGACGTGGTCAAATCAAAAGCAAGAGCCTCTGCAATAGAAAAAGCAAAAAATAAGGCCAAAGTTTTGGCAGATTCATTGGGAGTTAGTTTGGTAAGAGTCGTTTCTTTCTCAGAAGGATATAATGATTATTATCCAGTAAGGTATGGTATGGCTGAAATGGCAAAAACTATGGATTCAGCTGGTGTCGCGCCTTCAGCACAGATTCCAACGGGGGAGAGTAAGGTTACGTCTAATGTGACAGTCACCTACGAGATAAGATAGATTTAAAAATCAACAACCCGCACCACATTCGTGGTGCGGGTTGTTGATTTTTTTGTTGCTGTTTCGAGGTCTATTCATGATAAAATAAGTGTGTATGAATAATTTTTCAAAAACAAAAGAACAAATAAAAGGTTTATTAATAGGATTTGTTTTAGTTGTTGGTATGTCTTATGTGTCTGCATGGACGGGGCCATCAGTTGCACCAACTGGTGGGAATACCGCTGAGCCAATAAATGTTGGTTCTCTTGCACAAAGTAAATTAGGCAGTTTGGCAGTGACGGTACTTTCGGCTGATGCAGTAACTGCAAATACTGCCACGGGGATTACTTCTCCAAAATATTGTATAGGTACTAGTTGTGTATCGTCGTGGTCAAATGGTGGGTCTTTTATTACCCCTACTGATATGGGTTTGAGCAAAACAACTTTCCCAACATCTTTTTACGGAGGGAAAAGCAATTGGTATTTATCAGGTATAAGTGGAACTTCAGTTTATTATAATACTCTTGCTGCTACACCGGCCACTTGTTATATGGCATTTAATTTCTTAACAGGAGCACTTGTTGCATCGGCTTCTACTGGGTGTGCCGGGGACGCTGTCTTTTCTTACGCTTCTTTGTCTGCTTTGTGTGCTGCAAAAACTTGCCACTATCAACCATAATAAAAAATATGTCAGACAATGATAATTATCAATACGCATATTTGATTCAGAAAGAAAGTCGAGTGATTAAGTATATTGTCTGGGTTCTTGTAGTAATTTTATTTTTTTCGATGCTTTATGCTACAAAGTTGTGGCAAAGCGATAGAAGCGATACCAAAGTGACTGACTCAGTAACAGAAAGAAGGTTAGAAATAATAAGACAAATGGAAGCAAAAATAGTAAGTACTACTACTGAAGAGCAAAGATTGGATGCTATTGCAAAAGTGGAAGCCCAAATGAAAAAGAATAAGATAAGCACAACTTCTTCAGAAGATAGGTTGAAGATAATACAATCAGCGATTAAACAATGATTTTTTCTTCAATAAAAAAAATACTCAGACTTACTCCTATTTTTCTAGGGGTAATTGTCGGGATTTCTTTTTCCTACATACTTTTTAGTGGTAAAGCTTTTATACCTCTAAGGGTTTTTGCAGGTTCGGAACATAGCCTCTCTGGATATGCATGGAGTGATAATATTGGGTGGGTTTCTTTTAACTGTACTGATTTTGGGACATGCGGTGCCGTGGATTATGGGGTTAATGTTGATAATTCTGGCTATCTTTCCGGTAATGCTTGGAGTGAAAACATTGGATGGATTTCATTTGATCCAACCTATACATCTATTACTAAGGTTGGCACAGTCTCAAATGGTGGGGCTTTTAAATTATCTATGCCAATGGATTTGGTGACGATAGGGAGTTATCTGTATGTGTCATCTAGTGGATCAAATGCTGTTCAGATACTGGATTTGGCAAATCCTGCAGTACCCACAAGTGCCGGAGCGATTCTGACGAGAAATGGCGGATCGAGTTTGGTTACCCCAGCCTATGCGATTTCAATAGGTAGTAATTTGGCGGTTGGAAGTGGGTCTTATACTGGTGCTGGTGGAGTATATGGAAGAATAGATCTTTATGATTTAAGCAATCCTATTTCACCTGTAGCAAGGGGTAGTATAGTGGGGGCTGTTGGATCTGACAATAATATATATCCTGTTGCTGGATCGGCAACTCTTCTTGCTGTATCTGGACAGTCGTCGGGCGGTGCGTATGAGTTGATTTTGTACGACATATCAAATCTGTCAGCTCCTATTTTAAAGAAAAGAATGAATTTCCCTGGGTCAGCAGGCTTTATGCAGGTGAACAGTGGTTTCATTTCTGGGACAAAATTATACATTACTGCAAATAATGACGCGGGAACATATGGTGAGGAGGGGTACTATGTTATTGATATTTCAAATCCTGCAACTGCAAACATTGTTGGTAGTAAAGTTAGAACTGCGATTGATGGGCATACTGATACGGATTTTTATCAATGTACGTCACAAAATGTTGTTGGTAATTATGATTATGTTAACTGCGGAGTTATGTTTAATGTGTTTGATGTATCAAATCCTGCAAATCCGATACAAAAGGCAAAATATTATAGCGCCTCTGGTTGGGTTGGGGGTAGTCTGGATGGAGTTAAGATGGGGAATCGAATGATTATTTCTTATGCTGATGCATCTCCTCGTGGTGTACTAGAAATGATAGATGTATCAGCACTACCTGCTCTTACTAAGAAGTACACGTATCTTGATGCGACTGTTCCAGTATATGATTATTTGGCTACTTATGGGGATTATATTTATGCTGTTTCATATACTGGAAATAAAATTTCAGTTTTGAAAGCTGATGGAGGTTGTCCATCGGGTTCTTGTTCTCCTCAAGTTGATAAGACAACGGGACTAATTACTGGATGGGCTCGTGCTCTCGCACCAAATGTTAGTGGTGTGTCTGGTTGGGATGGTTGGATAAGTTTATCTGGTTCGGCTGCTGACTCTAGTACATATGGGGTAACTTTTTCTGGTAAAAATGCTTCTGGTTATGCTTGGGGTGATAATGTTGTTGGATGGCTGTCTTGGGCGGGAGCTGGATATGGCGTTGTAAATAATACAACTGTAACTGTATCGCATAATATTACTTCGTCATCTGGTACCAACGGTTCAATCTCTCCTTTAGGTGTAATAGCGGTTGTCCATGGAACAAATACCTCTTTCACTATCACCCCAGATTCTGGATATAAGATATCTACTATAACCGTTGACGGAGGTTCTATTCCTGTCACAAGCCCAAATGGGCAAACTTATAACTTCGTAAACGTTGTGGCGGATCACACTATTTCTGCCACATTTTCTTCTTCTAATCTCACTATTACATCTACTGCCGGATCAGGTGGGGCAATAACTCCACTTGGTGCAACTTCCGTCTCTGGGGGTAATAATCAGTCCTATACTATAACTCCCGATTCGGGACATACAATATCCTCAATAAAAGTTGATGGGGTTAATCAGACAATTACAAACGCTTCGGGACAAACATATACATTTAATAATGTGGTAATGGACCACATTATTGATGTTAAATTTAGTCATGTTATACAAGTCTTTGTAAATGATGCAACAGGAGGTACTGTATCTCCATCTTCGGCGACTGTAAGTGTTGTAGACGGTGCAGATCAAACCTTTAATTTTTCGGCAAATTCTGGATATTATATTTCAGCGATAAGGGTAGACACTGTAGATCAAGGAGCTATTTCATCCTACTCATTCACAAATGTGACGACTGATCATACTATTGATGTTTATTTCACACCAGATATGGTAAATGGATCGTGCGGGCCAGCAGCTTCAAGAACTGTTATTGAACCACTGTCTGGTTATTGCAACTTTGGCAATAAGGCGAACTATAAATATGAGAGCCTGACGGGAACATGGGGGTGGAGATGTGTTGGCATAGGACTTGGAGCAACTAATGCTGATTGCTCGACAATAAATAGTTGTAAAACAAATCTACTCTGCGAACCTCAATATGGAGAAACACCGTTTAATTGTCCTTCTAATTGTAAGGTTAAACTCGAAGAGAGGTAGAGCTTCTTTAAAGTAGGCATGTTTGACTGGTTTATAAACTAGTTGTACTATAAAACTTGGAGCAGTACGGTCTTCGGTTCACTTTGGCCGAAGTTTAGCGTGGCCCTTAAAGGGGGTGTAGCTATGAAACCGGAAGAATGTAGGGATTTTAGGGAACTGGAACTCGGTCTCCAGTTGGCGTCCGAAGAAGGGGGGAAGGGAAAGAAGAAAAAGCCTCCTAGTTTTCCGCCAATTTTCCCCGCAGAAGAATTCTATCCGGAGCCACAGTGGTTTGGCGAAAAGAAGCCGACCGTCCACTGAGGTTCATGGGTACTTGGGCGCAGCAGATTCTTGTTGCGCCCACAACTGTTTATACATAGGGTTTTCATAAATACATAAATGTAGGTAATTCAGCTGGCATTGACAAAGATGGTGACTTTATTGTAATATATAGAACATAAAGGCGCCTGAGGGGCGTTTTAAAAATACCCAAATTTAGTAATTTATAAATAAATTTATGTCGCTAGGATCATATATAAAGGAAACAAGAGAAGAAATGAAACATGTTTCTTGGCCAACAAGGAAGCAAGTTATTGTCTACACTTCAGTAGTTATTTTACTCTCTGCAATTTTGGCAGTTTATTTAGGGGTACTTGATTATGTACTTCAGATTGTTATCAGTAAGATAATTTAATTTTAAAATATGTCTAAACAACAACACACAGGTGAGAGACATTGGTATGCTATTCATACTTATGCTGGATATGAAAATGCTGTTGTGCGTAATTTGAAACAGCGCATAGAATCCTTGGGTATGCAGGACAAGATATTTAATGTCTTAGTTCCTACTGAAAAGAAAATAAAAATAAAAGGTACTAAGAGGGTAGAGGAAGAAGAGAAGGTTTACCCAGGTTATGTTCTGGTTGATATGGTTGTGACAGACGACTCTTGGTATGTTGTTCGCAATACTCCACGTGTGACGGGGTTCGTTGGTTCAGGTGTCACTCCAGTACCACTTACTCCAAAGGAGGTGGATATTTTGCTCAATAGAATGAATAACGATACTGTGAAGCATACGATAAACGTAGGTAAAGATGATATTGTCATAATAACCGACGGGCCATTCAAAGATCTTGAAGGCAAAGTATCAGAAGTGGATGATGAGAGAGGGAAGATAAAAGTCTTAGTCTCAATGTTTGGAAGAGAGACCCCAGTTGAATTGGACTTCCTTCAAATCAGAAAGATGTAATAGATATATAAAAATACAAAAAATCCCCAAATAGTAAGGGGATTTTTTGTATTGACAGAAGGCTATTTTATGTTATATAATTGAGGGTAGTAAGTTTCGATTGGTCTAACCCCTGCAGGTTGGCTGATCTTTTTATTTTGTTTTCTCGAAAGGCTTGCAGGAGCCTTAGAGAGGGAGAAGAAAAATGAGCAGGACCCAAAGACAAGACGGAAAGGGCTATGGAAAGGGAGGGAGTGGGAAGAAGCCTCCCTCCAAAAAGGGCGATGGTCGGCGGTATGGGCACTTCGCTCCGCCTGAAATTGAGGCGCAAATCGAAAAGTCCCAACGCCCTTGGACGGGGGCTTTCTTCGAGAAGCCGGGGGTGACCCCGACGCCGAGGAAGCCTCACGTTTCGGGGTCGTCCCATGTGGACTATTCCCCGAAGGAGGTCATCCGGCCTCAGCAGGCCCATGGGGGGGTGTACCAACCCGATTACGGATATCCCTTGGATCTCCTCGATGGGCGGTACGACCGCGAGGTCTACTGCCTCGATGGGGTTGAGCTCAAGAAGGTGATGGTGCCCCGATACAACGGGGCATCCGAGGACGACACCGTCCTTGCGATCGAGGTTGTTTCGATCCCGATCGGCCACGAGCTCGCCCTTCTCGGGATCCGTCCTGGGTTCCACACCTTGTCTTTTGCCCTTGAGAGGGCAAACTTCGAGGTGAGGGTCCGGGAAAGGAAGATGCGGGAGAAGATCCACGGGCTTTTCCAGTTCATCCGGTCGAAGCTCGGACTCGAGATCCTCGAGGGAGCGAAGGTGGCTCCCAAGCCTGCCCTGAACTCGGTGTCGAGGGAGGTGGCGGTGCCTACGGTCTCCGCTCCAGCTCCGTCCCCAGTCTTCACCGTTGGGGACGAGAAAATCGACACCTCCCACGAGGTTGATTTCTCGGGGTTCCGCCCCGTGTATCGTTCTCATTACCCCCAACACCCCCGCGCCTGAATTTTGGCGATGTGGGGTTGACCCCGGTTGCGTGCAGATTGCGCGACCGGGGTTTTTGTTTGACAAAAATTTAGTCTAGGGCAGACTAGGTTCATACTGAACTATAGGGGAAGCAAATGGGGAAGAACTTCGATTCTGCATTAAGGATCATGAGTGGGGAGTGTGGTGAGTACGTCATAACAGAAGATGGTGGTAGCCAATGTGTATTCAAAGTAGTGTCCCTCAAGCGGTCGTCCAAAGGGCAAGTCTATAGCTCTAGAGCCGTGCAGATCGTCTGTGTGGATATATTCCATCCTCTTTATGATGTTTATTCTACTTGTCTTAGGAGTAGGAAAGACCCATGGCTCTTTTGTAGCACTTTCGCTTGGAGTGAATTCAAGTCAGATCTCGATGGACTTGTGAAGCGCTGGCAAGAGGAGGTTTGGAAATATCTGAAGGGAATAGGAGAAGATGAGTAGTTTTATCTCCAAAACCCGATTGGCGGCTGGCTTTCAGGGTCAGCCGTTTTTGCTTGAATATATTTATATTATGTGGTATTTATATGGAACTGTTACGCGTTTATATTTTCCCATAAGATGCTTCTTCTTGTGGTTAAAAACGAATTATGGCAAAGAAAATTACAAAAAAATTAAAACTTCAGATTCCTGCTGGTAAAGCAAACCCAGCTCCTCCTGTCGGACCAGCTTTGGGACAGGCGGGTATCAATATTGGGGATTTCGTAAACAAATTTAATGACGCCACCAAAGATAGAATGGGGGACATTATTCCAGTTGATATTACTGTTTATGAAGACAGGACGTATGATTTCGTTCTTAAGACACCTCCAGCTTCAAACCTTATACTAAAAGCCTCAGGGCAAAGTAAGGGTTCAGTAAAACCTGGAACAAAGAAAGCGGGGTCAATAACCAAAGCTCAACTTCAAGAGATCGCAGAAAAGAAAATAACCGATCTCAATGCTCATGACGTAGAGCAAGCTATGAAAATAATAGCTGGTACAGCTCGTTCAATGGGTATAGAAATAAAAGGATAAAAAGTAAATTATGAAAAACACCCCGAATATTATTCGGGGTGTTTTTCATAACCGTATATTCATGGTACAAGTTATGTAGCCATGGGTTCTTTATACCCATATCAGATATTTAACCCATTTAACCGAAAGGATTTCCCAATGAGACAATATCTAGACCTGATGAGGCATGTTCTTGAAAACGGTTGCAGAAAGGGTGACAGGACCGGTACGGGGACATTGTCTGTCTTTGGGTGGCAGATGAGGTTCAGGCTTGAGGAGGGCTTTCCTCTTCTTACCACAAAAAAATTGCATTTGAGATCCATCATCCATGAACTTCTGTGGATGCTCCGTGGTGACACCAATATTCGCTATTTGAATGACAATGGGGTTTCCATATGGGATGAATGGGCGGATGGAAATGGTGATCTGGGCCCGGTCTATGGGCATCAGTGGAGGAGTTGGGAGACATCAGACGGCCGAATTGTTGATCAGATCGAAAGACTGGTTGATGGCCTAAAGAAGAATCCAGATTCTCGTCGCCATATCGTCTCAGCGTGGAATCCGGGGGATGTAGATAAGATGGCCCTGCCACCATGTCATGCCATGTTTCAGTTTTATGTGGCGGACGGCCGGTTGTCGTGTCAGCTCTATCAGCGTAGTGCAGACATCTTTCTCGGTGTGCCGTTCAACATTGCATCTTACGCCCTGCTTACAATGATGGTGGCACAGGTGGTGGGGTTTTCTCCGGGGGAGTTCGTTCACACTTTTGGAGACGCTCATCTGTACTTGAACCATCTTGAACAAGCCAATTTGCAATTGACACGAGATCCGAGGAATCTCCCCAAGGTGGTCTTGAATCCAAAAGTCCGGGACCTGTTCGGGTTCTGTTTCGATGACTTTGAACTTTTGGATTACGACCCGCACCCTCATATTCGGGGGGAGGTGGCGGTTTGAATGGTGGTGTCTAGGCCCGAAAAGGGCAGAGGGTGAGCGGAAGCTTGCCCTTTTTCTTTTGGGGGTTTATGTGTTAAAAATTATTTTGGAGTAGGTCTTCGGACCTACATAACAGACTTGTCTATCGAGGAGAAGAGTATGAACAATGTCGGAGCACTTTCGGACAAGGTTATTGCGGACTTGTTCAAAAGCGGTTTTATCTCGGGTATTGGGGAGGAGAATATCCGTCCCGGATCCCTTGATCTGCCGATAGGCCCGGAGATTCTTCGTATCCAAGGCGAATTTTTGCCGAGGCCGGGGGAATCGGTAAGGGAATTTTTGATGAGTGGTGATATAGAAACCACACCACATGACTACGCCATGCCACTTGAAGTCGGTGTGTGCTACCTGGCGAAAATAGAAGGCCATATAAGCTTCCCAAGTACCGTCTATGGTTATGCGAATCCCAAGTCATCTACTGGTCGGAATTTTGTAACGGCCAAGGTGGTTGCGGATGGGATATCCATGTACGACTCACTCGGGGTTCGTGGATTCAAAGGGGGGGTTCATGTGTTGATAAGGCCGGATTCATACCCTGTGCGTGTGGCCCCAGGGCTTGCCTTGTCCCAGCTTCGCCTTCTAAACCAGTACACAGTCTTGGACAAACTTGCTCTTGAAATTGCCACAAAGGAGCGGGCCGTCGTGTTTCAAAACGATGGGCAAGGTTTGCCATACAGCCTCATGATGGTTGACGAGGACGGTTCATTTTTTGTCACCCTAGATCTTGGCCGTGGTTCTGATTTGCAACAAATCGGTTGGGAAGCAATTGATTCTCGGCGAATTCTTGATCTGACTAAACCAAGGTCGGCGAAAGTCGAGGATTTTTTCCGACCGGTTTATGCAAGTGGCGGTATGGTCTATCTAAGAAAGGGGCGTCGATACATTCTCTCTACAGCCGAATACATTTCGGTCTCACCTTTTTATGCAGCTGAGTTGAGGCCAATCGATGTCAGGCTTGGTGAGTTTCGTACGCACGCTGCCGGATTTATCGATCCAGGTTGGGGTTACGGTAGAGAAGGGGAAGTCTATGGTCGTCCGATTACGCTCGAAGTTGTGGCGTATGAGGATATGATCATTCGCTTGGGTCAACCAGTTGGCAAGGTCAGACTCGAGAAAATGCAGTATCCTCCCGAGTTGCCGTACGACTCTGTCGGTTCGAATTACATAAAACAAAATGTTGCTCTTCTTGCCAAGCAGTTCATTGTCTGAAGAGTTGCGGGTCTCTGGTCCGGCGCTACGGCGCCGGACTTTTCTTTTTATGATAATATTTTGTAATGAAAATAAAAATAAAGAAATTAAATGAGGATTCCAAAATACCAACTTATTCCCATGAATTTGATGCTGGAATGGATTTGTATGCTCATGAAGAAACCGAAGTTTTTCCATTTGAAGTAGTAAAAATAAAGACCGGTATATCAATGCATATACCTGATGGTTTTGTTGGTCTTATTTGGGATAAAAGTGGCTTGGCTTGTAGAAATTCAATTAAGGTTGTTGCAGGAGTTGTCGATGCTACTTATAGAGGTGAAATATTAGTTGGTTTAACGAATATAGGTAAAGATAAATACGTATTTAAAAAAGGTGATAAAGTCGCTCAAATGTTGATCCAAAAAGTTGAGCAGGCTGAATTTGACGAAGTAAGTAATTTGGAGGAGACAGGTAGGGGTAGTGGTGGATTTGGGAGTACCGGAGTATAACTTATTCCTACCTTAAGCTTTTTTTGATATTGTAGGAGAAATGTCATATTTTGAATTAAAAAATAAACTTGCTGAAACCCTTGGTTTTAAGGTTGAAAAATTTCATTTGGATTTTCCGGTGCATGCGGATTTCGGTGATTTGTACTCGAACTCTGCTTTATCGATTGCAAAGAGTGAAGGCAGAGACCCTATGTTGGTTGCAGAAGATTTGAAGAATAAAATCATGTCAATTTCTCTGCCTGAGATTGGCCATGTTGAGGTTGTTGCTCCGGGTTTTGTAAACATCACTTTGAGTAAAGATTTTTTTGTCGGTAATATAAGAGAAATAATCTCAAACGATTATTATGGTAGGAGCGGAATCTTAAAAGACAAGAAGATAATAATAGAGTATACAGACCCAAATCCTTTTAAGTCTTTTCATATTGGACACTTAATGACAAATACAATAGGCGAGAGCCTCTCTCGTTTGTATGAATCGCAGGGAGCAAACGTCGTACGAGCTTGTTATCAGGGGGATGTAGGTCTTCATGTAGCTATGGCTATATATGGAATAATAAAAATGGATGTGGAGGATGAGTTTTTTGGAGCTCCCGTTTTGGGACAGGTTGAGATAATGGGTAGAGCATATGCTTTTGGGGCGAAAGCAAATAGGGAAGATGAAGAAGCGAAAAAGGAAATTGCTCTAATAAATACGCAAATATATGAACGCAGTGATGAAAAAGTTAGTGAAATATATGATGAAGGCAGACAGGCTTCTCTTCAATATTTTGAAAATATCTATCAGGTTTTGGGGACTAAGTTTGATTTTTATTTTTTTGAAAGTGAGACGGCAATTTTCGGCAAGAAGGTTGTTGAGGAATTTTTAGATAAAGGAGTATTTATAAAATCAGAAGGAGCAGTTATATATGAAGGCGAAAAGCACAGCCTTCATAATAGGGTTTTTATAAATTCTCTTGGTCTGCCAACATATGAAGCCAAGGAGCTTGGTTTGGCAAAGATGAAATACAATTCATATCCGTATGATGTCTCGATTGTTGTTACGGCAAATGAAGTTAAAGAATATTTTAATGTAGTTAAAAGAGCTATGTTGGATGTATATCCAGAGCTTGCACAGAAAACAATTCATATACCTCACGGGATGATGATGCTACCATCTGGCAAGATGTCTTCAAGAACAGGGGATGTTGTGACTTTCGATGAAATTTTTGAATCTATAAAATCTTCCGTTAAAGAAAAAATGTCAGACAGAGAATTTACTGATAAGGAAAAGACTATTGAAGATATTGCCATTGGGGCAATCAAGTATTCAATACTCAAATCTTCCCCAGGAAAAGATATTATTTTTGATATAAACAAATCTGTGTCTCTTGATGGAGATTCTGGTCCTTATTTGCAATATGCTTCAGTTCGTGCCAAATCAGTTTTGAATAAGGCAGGGGTGGATGAAAGTGGCGTACATTTTAAGAGTGATGGAATTGTGTTTGTGCCACAGGTGGCGAGGGTGCTTTTCAGGTTTGAAAAAGAGTTAGAAGAAGCAACTTTGTCTAATTCACCACAAAAAATAGTTACTTATTTATTAGGTGTCTCATCTTTGTTTAATAATTTCTATGCCCAAAATAAAATAATTGGCGGAGAACAGGAAGATTTTCATTTGGCAGTGGCACTATCTGTTTCAAGGGTTATAAAAAATGGATTAATGGTTCTTGGGATTAATACACCAGATAGGATGTAGTCGTTTGACTTGGGTTTCATATAGGTTTAGTCTATTTTTCAGTGTGAATCTTTGGGAGATTGAAGATGAAGCCTCGTCTTAAGGAAAGACAAGTGTCCTGTGGATTTTGCCGACTTCCAGTTGTGAATATTGATAGTGTCTACTGCGCGGTCGCCTTCATTGCTAGATTTGGGTTTCCGGTGCTAGTGGAACCTGCATCTGGCGGTGGTAAGTCCAAGGTTCTGTATGATTCACGGGGATTTTTTTGGAGATCATATCAATGATGAGGGTCTGCCGAGATAAGAAGGCGCGGTTACGTAGGGAAAAGGCCCAAAAACGAGAACTCTATCGTTATAGGCCGAGTGTCTTTTATTCGTATCATCTTAAAGACGGTACTTTGGCTTCTTTGGTTGATATACCAGAGAGCTACAGTGAGCTTGTTCAAACTGTAGGGGGTAGCAATAGAAGTGTTTTTGTTGTTGCTCCTTCCCTTGAGTACAGGGTTTGGCTAAGTCCCGCCAAACTTTTCGATTTCTACCGGATCTATGGGAGGGAGGAGTTTGGGGGCGCCGAGTAGGCGCCCTTTTTACCTAAACCGATCTCTATGATAGGATTTTTAATATGTTTGATTGTATGGGCAAAGATTCACAAAACAGTGATTCAAAAAGCGAATATTCTAAAAGAGAAGAAGATGTTTTGGAATTTTGGAATAAAAATGAAATCTTTAAGAAATCAGAAAATAAAGGTGATGGACAATTCGTATTTTATGATGGACCTCCATTTGCAACAGGTTTGCCACACTATGGGCATATTTTAGCTGGAACTATAAAAGATGTTATTCCTAGATACCAAGTGATGAAGGGTAACAAGATAAGAAGAAAGTGGGGTTGGGATTGTCATGGCCTTCCACTTGAAAATGAAATAGAAAAGGAGCTCGGGCTTAAAGGCAAGGCTGACATCATCGAAATGGGTGTCGGTAAGTTTAATGACGAAGCAAGATCAAGGGTGATGCGCTATGCTGACGAATGGAAGAGAATTGTTCCAAGATTGGGGAGGTTTGTTGATATGGATGACGACTACAGAACTATGGATCCTTCTTTTACTGAGTCTGTTTGGTGGGTCTTTAAGAGCTTGTACGACAAAGGATTGATATACAAGGGATTCAAAGCAATGCATCTTTGTCCTAGATGTGGGACAACCCTTTCAAATTTTGAAGTCAATCAGGGGTATAAGGATATATCGGATATATCTGTATATGTTAAATTCAAATTAAAGGAAGAAGAAAATAAATATCTTTTAGCATGGACTACCACACCATGGACTTTGCCAGGGAACGTGGCACTTGCGGTAAATCCTGACCTTGAGTATGTCGAAGTTTTAGTGAGTAAAGATGGGGTTGAGAGTATTTATATTTTAGCCAAAGATAGATTGGCTAATATAAGTGAAAAATTGGGTGAAATAAAGAGTGTTACTGAGAGTTTTTCTGGTAGGAAACTTATTGGGGCTTCATATGAACCTATTTTTGATTATTTTTTGGAAGAAAATCTGGATAATAAGGAAAATGCTTGGAAGGTTTATGGTGCGGAGTATGTGACGGCTGATGATGGTACCGGGGTGGTGCATATCGCGCCAGCTTTTGGTGAAGATGATCTTGAGTTGTCGATTGAAGAGAAGTTGCCATTAATTTTTCATGTTGGCAATGACGGGAAGTTTACCAATAAAGTTAAGGATTTTGATGGACTGTTGGTTAAACCAAAGGATAATAAGAAGGAAGAAATAGATCATACAGATACTGACGTTGAGATTATAAAATATTTGGCAAAAAAAGGAGTCCTTGTCCATAAGGAGAAGCTAATTCACAGCTACCCGCATTGTTGGCGTTGTGATACTCCACTTTTAAATTACGCTTCGGCCTCTTGGTTTGTTAAGGTGACTGACTTTAGAGATAAATTGGTCAAAGAAAATGAGAAAATACTTTGGGTTCCAGAGAATATAGGAAAGTATAGGTTTGGCAATTGGTTGTCTGAAGCTAGGGATTGGGCTATATCAAGAGCACGTTTTTGGGGTGCACCTATTCCAGTTTGGATGTCAAAAGATGGTAAAGAAACTCTTGTTGTTGGTAATGGAGATGAATTAAGAAGTCATTTAAAGAAATCTAAAAATAAATATTTTATGGTCCGACATGGTGAGGCCAAGTCAAATGTGGAGGGTTTTCTTGATGGTGATGGAAATAAAGATAATCATCTAACTGATAATGGGAAAAAGCAGGTTGTTGAAGTGGCAAAAGAGATAAAAGAAAAAAATATTGATGTTATTTTCCATTCACCACTTTTGCGTGCCAAGGAGACAGCTTTGATTATCAAAGATGAACTTGGGTTTAGTGGGGATTTCAAGGAAGACAAAAGGTTAAGTGAAGTCAAAGGCGGAATGCTACAGAATAAGACTATAAAGGATTACGAAGGATACTTTAAGAATTTTCTAGAGAGATTTACTAAAGAAAATGGTGAAGAAACATATTCTGACATAAAGAAGAGGTTGGGTGAGTTTATATATGAACTTGAGGAAAAATTTGAGGGCAAGAATATTTTGGTTGTTTCTCATGAATCACCGCTCTGGCTTCTTCAATCAGTAGCTTTGGGATTAAATGCCAAGGAAGCGGTAAAGATGAAAAACGAAAAAGAATTTATTGATAATGCAGAATTGAAAGAACTAGATTTTATTCCATTGCCTCATGATGAAAACTTTGAAAGAGATTATCATAAACCTGGAATCGATGAGCTCGAAGTCTTCGGAGAAAAGGGGGATAGGCTTTATAGAATATCGGATGTTTTTGATTGTTGGTTTGAGTCTGGAGCGATGCCCTATGCTGAACATGGCTTTATAGGTGAGCCCATGGATAGTTTTAACCCCAAAAAGGGTGTCGGCTATCCGGCGAATTTTATTGCTGAGGGTTTGGATCAAACAAGGGGCTGGTTTTACTCTCTTATTGTTTTGGGGGTGGCACTTTTCGGGGAAACTCCTTACAGAAGTGTTGTTGTAAATGGGACACTTCTTGCTGAAGATGGCCAGAAAATGAGTAAGAGGTTAAAGAATTATCCAGACCCAATGGAAGTTGTTGCAAAGTATGGCGCTGATTCGATGCGTTACTACTTGCTTTCCTCATCAGCGGTAAAGTCAGAAGATTTGGCTTTCAGCGAAAGGGGAGTTCAAGAGGTGGCAAGTAAAGTTGTGGGAAGGTTAACAAATGTACTTTCATTTTTAACTTTGTATAAAGATAATTCCAATGATGACGATCTAAACAGGGCCACTGAGAGTAAAAATGTTTTGGATCGATGGATACTTTCTTTGCTTTATAAAACAAAGGAGACAATAGAAAATAGTTTGGATAAATATGAGATTGATAAGGCAACAAGGGAAGTAGGTGATTTTGTTGACGATCTATCTATATGGTATGTAAGAAGATCACGTGAAAGATTGAAAAGCATTGAAGAAGATGGGATAGAAGCAACGAGGACACTCAGGTTTGTTCTTAGGGAGTTTTCTAAATGCGTAGCGCCGTTTGTACCTTTTGTTTCTGATTACGTTTATCAGAAAACAAAGACTTTAAGTGATAAAGAGAGCGTTCATTTAGAAGATTGGCCAAAATATGGTGCTTATGATGAAGAGCTGTTGCTTAAAATGAAGGAGGTTAGAAGACTTGTATCTTTAGCTCTTGAACTTAGATCAAGGTCAGGGATAAAGGTAAGGCAACCATTAAAAACCCTTTCTCTTAAGGTGCCAGAATTGTCCAAAGAGCTTACAGATATCATAAAAGATGAAGTCAATGTAAAGGAGGTTGAGTACAATATTAATCTAAGTGAGGATATTTTGTTGGATACGAATATTACTCCAGAGTTAAAAATGGAGGGAGACATGAGGGATTTTATAAGAATAGTTCAAGACGAAAGGAAGTCTATGAATCTTTCTCCGTCAGATCAGATCTCTATATCTGTAAGTGGGGGGGTAGACCTAGAAGGGGTGCTCAATACTTATCGAACTCAAATATTGAAATCCGTTAATGCAAAAGAAGTTACGATAGGGTCAGGAGCCCTTGTTGAGGAATCAAAGACAAGGTGGAATGTTTCTATTGAAGTTTTGAAATAATGAAATATCACAGGTACGAAACAGAATGCTTCATTTTGGGGGTTTACCCAAAAGGTGAGAACGATGCTTTTTATAAACTCTATACTCGTGAGTTTGGTATGGTCTTTGCTTATTCAAATGGAGCAAGAAAAGAAAAATCAAAATTGAGACCAGCTCTTATCTGGGGGGCTTATTCTCAAGTTTCTCTTGTGAGGGGTAAAGAGTATTGGAAAATTGTCGGTTCAGAATCTAAAGATTTGCCGTGGAAAAATTTTATAAAGAGAAAAAGAGCCTATCTTTTAGCTATAAGAATCATTGATTTATTAGAAAGACTTATCTCTGGAGAAAGTCGTGATGATCGAATATTTAAATTTTTGGATTTTATCCACAAGAATTTGACATTACACGATCGTTATACTGATAGAGAAATAGATCTAATTGAGGTTGTTTTGACAGCAGAATTATTGTCTATATTGGGTTATATACCAAGCGAGTCTGTACCCAAGATACCCTATGAGAGTTTTGATGATAGTAGATATCTTTTTGAGGCTCTTGATAAGAGGATGGTTATTGAGGAGTTGGTTAGAGAGGGGATGTATTCCGCGAATGTTTACTAGTATTTTATAAATTTTAATAAATTCTCGTGATATAATCACATATTATGGAAAATGACGGTTTGGACCGCCTAGGTAGACTTCAAGATTCGCTTTATTCAAGAGGGAATAAAAGCGATGCTACGTTTAGGGAGCATAGACTTTCACAAAAAAGTGAGGCTGATTTGCCGACGGATTTCGTTCATGAAGTTCCAGAAGAGGCAAAAATTTTTCCAGAAAAAAAAGAAAATATTATGACGAAAGTAAAAGACAAATTTAAAAATTCTGTAATGCATGATTCCTTTCCAATAATGTTTTTTATTTTTTCTTTCATATTTTTTTCCGGTGCTGCTTTCTATACATATTTGAAATTTGTTAGTGGAGACCCTTTTGTTTCTCCTCAGAATATAGAGGTGAAAATGACTGGTCCAGTTTCTATTCCTGCGGGGGACAGGTTTGCCCTCGATTTATCGATTGTTAATAACAACAAAGTAGAATTATCAGGCACTGTCCTAACTGTTGAATATCCTCAAGGTACACACAATAGTGAAAATCCAGAAATAGAAATGCCGAGAGATAGAATTTTAGTTGGATATATAAAACCAGGTGAAGTTGTTCACAAAAGAATCGAAGCTATACTTTTTGGGGATGAGAAATCAGTATCCAAAATAAAATTTGCTATTGACTATAGAATCCCAAACTCAAATAGTGTTTATACAAAAGAATTTTTTTATGATGTGACTATACAGTCGAGTCCAGTTTCCTTTAAGGTTGACATGCCGACAGAGATATCAAGCGGGCAAGTCGTTCCAATATCAATATCAATAAGATCAAATGCTCCTGAAATTTTGAAAAATGTTGGGGTGAAAGTAAAATATCCTCTTGGGTTTTCGTACAAATCTTCAGATATAACACCTGCCACCTCGGCAAATGATTTCTTTGTTTTGGGAGATATACCACAAGGAGGAGAGAGACATTTCAATATAAAAGGCATTTTATCTGGCGAGAATGAGGATGAACGAACATTTGAGGTCTCCTCAGGTCTTATAGGAGAGGGTATGGCTAACAGCTCTATAAGTACTCAATTTGTAAACTACAAGAGTGCTATTGCTATTAAGAAACCATTTATTGGGGTAAATTTGTCTATAAATAATAATTCTTCCCCTGAAGTATCTGTAAAAAGCAATGGTGATATAGAAGTTAAGCTTTCATATATAAACAATCTACCCGTTTCTGTAACTGATGTCGTCCTGAAGTTATCAGTAGTTGGTACTGGGCTTGATAAAACCGCTGTTTCTGTAAAAAACGGAGTCTATCAATCTCTAAGTAACACTATTATTTGGGATAAAACATCTTTGCCGAGTTTGTCAGAGCTTGCCCCAGGGGAAGGTGGAGATGTTGAGTTTGTGCTTTCTCCTAGGATTCCTTTGACTGATACTGGTAATCCACAAATATTGCTATCGGCCAATGTGAAAGGTAATAGAATAAATGAGCTTGATGTTACTGATGAAGTTACAAATGTTGCCAAGAGGTTAATTAAGATTGATTCGGCTGCGCAATTCTTGTCCGAGGCTTCTTTTAATGGGGCCCTCAACAATACTGGACCCATCCCACCAAAAGTTGAGAAAGAAACCACATACACTATTACTTGGACTATAAATAACCCATCAAGTGATCTTAGTAATGTTTCTGTTTCTTCCGTTTTGCCACGTTATGTTAGGTTTATAGGTGAGGTAACCCCATCTAGCGAAGTTGTTTCTTATAACGAGGGGTCTGGAGTTGTCACATGGAAGGCGGGTGACGTTAAGACTGGTGTTGGTTATAATAACGAGCCTAGCAGAAAAATCTCTTTCAAAGTCGGATTTACTCCAAGTGCAAATCAGGTTGGGACCACTCCCGATCTTACGGATTATGTTTTCTTCAAAGCAAAGGACAGCTTTACTGATACGGAGATAAATGTTAAAAAACAACCACTAACTATACGTGTTTCTAATGTTAATAGTCTTGGCAGTGGGGCAAGTTCGGTTACAAAATAAATAATATGAGTGAACAAAAAAAGGAAGAATTGATGGATAGTATAATCTCGCTTGCCAAGCGACGCGGTTTTGTATATCAGGGCTCTGAAATATACGGCGGAATGGCTGGGCTTTATGACTTTGGTCCATATGGAGTTGAACTTTTACTCAATATTAAGGAGTCTTGGTGGAAAGAGAATGTACGTATGCGTGATAACTATGTTGGACTTGATTCAGCCATGTTTAAAGATCCACGTGTTTGGGAGGCATCTGGGCATACTGGCGGTTTTTCTGATCCTCTCGCAGAGTGTAGGGAGTGTAATACTAGAATCCGTGTTGACAAAGAACTTGGTCGTATTGGAGTTGAAGCTGATGAGAAGATGAGTGAAGAAGTTTTAAATAAAATTTTTGATGAACATAGACATGAGATTGTGTGTCCCAAGTGTGGTAAGAAAGATTTTTCTGCAGTTAGGGCTTTTAATCTGCTTGTTAAGTCAAATCTCGGGGATTTTACGAGTGAGGGTAGTGCGCCTGTATATCTTCCTGGGGAGGCATGTCAGGGTATATATCTTAATTTCAAAAATGTTGTTGATACGACAAGGATGAAAATTCCCTTTGGTATTGCCCAGATAGGTAAGGCTTTTCGAAATGAAATATCCCCCCGTAATTTTCTTTTTAGAACTCGTGAATTTGAACAGGCTGATACACAGTTTTTCGTTAAACCACATGAGAACAAAGAGGCATACGAGCGTATAAAAGAGGAGAGATACGCATGGTACCTCACTTTGGGTATTAAAGCTTCTGATTTGAGGTGGAAACAACATGAGAATCTTGTATTTTATGCGTCTGACGCATGGGATATTGAGTATAATTTCCCAACCTATGGATTCGATGAAGTCGAGGGTATTCACGACCGCACTGATTATGATCTGACACAACATATGAAGTTTTCAGGAACTGATCTTCGTTATACTGATCCAAATACAAACGAGAAGTATATTCCTTGGATACTTGAAACTTCGATGGGGCTTGGTCGTGTTTTTCTTGCTGTCTTGTCCGCAGCATACAGTGAGGATGAACTTGGGGGCGAGAAAAGGAATTTTCTCAAACTACCCAAAGATCTTGCTCCCGTTAAAGTTGCAGTGTTTCCTTTACTAAAAAATAAACCTGAGTTGGTATCAAAAGCCAGAGAAGTTTATTTAGAATTGAAAAGACAGATTGGTAGTGTTGAATTTGATGACAACGGTAACATTGGAAAGCGATATAGAAGACAGGATGAGATAGGGACGCCGTTTTGTGTGACTATTGATTTTGAAACCCTAGAAAATAATACTGTGACTTTGAGGGATAGGGACTCTGGAGAGCAAAAGAGGATAAATATTGTCGACTTGAAGGGAACTATGGGCTACTAATTACAAGATTGAGTCTTGGTGATATATTAAAGATATGGAAAAAAACAATCAGATAATTATTTCTACGGGAACCATAGTGAGAGTTATTCTAGCTGGGCTTGTAGTTCTTGGACTTTTTTACTTAAAGGATTTGATTTTAATAATCCTTACCGCGGTTGTGCTGGCCTCGTCAGCTGAACCGGCAATAATCTGGCTTGGGAAGAAAAAAATACCGAGGATAGGAGCGGCAATGATAACTTATCTAACTGTCGCTATTGCTTTTCTTACTATGTTTTACTTTCTTGTTCCGCCATTACTTTCTGAGTCGGTTCAGTTTTTACAGAGATTACCGGATAATGTAAGGAGTATAGATTTTTCTGGTATAACAGATGGATCAAAAATACTTACATCAGATTTTACCACTTTAGGAAAAGAGGGGGGTATATCATCAATAATCTCAAATGTTGAACAAGTGTCGACTACTGTTTCAGGGGGAGTGTTTAAGGCAACGGGGGCTATATTTGGTAGCATTCTAAGCTTTATTTTGATCGTTGTGATTTCTTTCTATTTTGCTGTGCAAGAAACTGGTATTGACGATTTCCTGAAGATAATTACTCCTGTAAAGTATCAAGACTATGCGGTTTCTCTTTGGAGAAGGGCGCAGATGAAAATTGGTCTGTGGATGCAGGGTCAACTTTTGCTTGGGCTTATTATAGGAGTTTTAACCTATTTAGGGCTTATGGTTATAGGACTACCATATGCATTTTTCCTTGCTATAATCGCGGCGGTGTTTGAACTCATTCCTGTTTTTGGGCCAATACTTTCTTCTATACCTGCTATTGTTATAGGGATAATTGATGGTGGATATACTATGGCCATGAAAACAGCTGCTGTGTACCTAATAGTTCATCAATTTGAGAACCATTTGATTTACCCTTTGGTCGTAAGAAAAGTTGTCGGCATCCCACCAGTTATGGTTATTATCGCTCTTATTGCGGGGGCTAAACTCGCTGGTTTTTTGGGGATAATACTATCTGTTCCTATTTCAGCCGCCATAAAAGAGTACATTGATGATGTAATGAGAAGTAAAGATAGAGAGAGGGCCTTGATAGGGAAAAATTAAATCATGTCTCAGTTTAGACATACTTATCTAACAACAACTCTTCCTTATGTGAATGCAGACCCACATATTGGTTTTGCGCTTGAAATAATCCAAGCTGACATTATGGCAAGATATTTTGAGATGATAGGGGACAAGGTGTTTTTTAATACTGGAACGGATGAGCATGGTCTGAAGATATATAGGAAGGCACTTGAAAATAATGAAGATGTACAGGAATATGTGAATCGATATGCTGATAAGTTCAAATCCTTAATGCCTGCTCTTGGTATATATAGAGATATAAATTTTATCCGAACGACAGATGAAAACCACATAAAGGCGGCTCAGGAATTTTGGAATAGGTGTCTCAAGAATGGTGATATCTATAAAAAGTTTTATGAAATAAAATATTGTGTTGGATGTGAAAATGAAAAAACTGAATCTGAACTAGAAAATGGTAAGTGCCCACTTCACCCAACAACCCCAATAGAAACTATTGCGGAGGAAAACTATTTTTTTAAATTTTCAGCCTATAAAGAAAAATTACTTGCTCTCTATGAGGAGAATCCATTTTTTGTTCGGCCAGAATCTAGGATGAATGAAATATTTTCTTTTGTCTCTAGAGGCTTGCAAGATTTTTCGATTTCAAGGAAAAAAGAAAAAATGCCTTGGGGGATACCTGTGCCGGGCGATGATAGTCATGTAATGTATGTGTGGTTTGATGCATTGGTTAATTATGTTTCGGCTATTGGTTTTCCGGATAATATGGAGATGTTTGATAGATGGTGGCCGGTTATTCAGTTTGCTGGGAAAGACAATCTGAGACATCAATCGGCTATTTGGCAGGCCATGCTTATGTCTGCCAAGCTCCCTCCGTCGAGCCAGATCATTATTCATGGGATGGTCCTGGTTAACGGCGAGAAGATGAGTAAGAGTGTTGGCAATGTTATCAACCCACTTTCTATTGTCTCGCAATACGGCAATGAGCCACTTAGATATTTCCTTGCCAGAGAGATGTCAACTTTTGAGGATTCTGATTTTACTGATGAAAAATTTAAAGAGGCATATAATGCTGGACTCGCAAATGGAATTGGTAACCTAACCTCTAGGATTATGAAAATGTCGACCACCCATTTGGACAAAGGGGAAGAAGGTGTCGTCGATATTTTGCCAGAGCAATTTGTGGAAGCGATGAGGGTTTATGATATAAAAAAGGCATACGATTATGTCTGGGAGAGAATAGCCTCACTTGATAGATTAATACAGGAAGAAGAACCTTTTAAAGTTATAAAAGAAAGTAAAGATCTGGGGGAGGCTATGATAAGAAAACTTCTGAATGAATTATTTATTATTGCGACTATGCTAGAGCCACTATTGCCGGAGACCTCAAGAAAAATAAAAAACGCCATAAAGGAAAATGAAATGCCAGCAGTTCTTTTCCCGAGGAAGGACTAATATGGAAGTGGTAGATATACATTCGCATATTCATTTTGAAGATTTCAAGGACGATTTGGATGGTGTGTTATCTCGAATGAGAGACAACAATGTTTTAACTATTACAGTTGGTACGAGCACTAAGAGTTCTGTTTCGGCTGTAGAGTTGGCAAATAAAGAAGATATAGTTTTTGCCTCTGTGGGTATTCATCCTACAGACTCAAAAGAGTTTTTTGACGATGACGTTTTCTTGTCTTTAGCAAGTGATGCTAGGGTTGTCTCTATTGGTGAATGTGGCTTAGATTATTTTAGAATAGATAATGATAAAGAAGAAAAAGAAAGACAGAGAGAATTGTTTATAAAACATATCAAACTTGCTGTTAACTTGAGGAAACCCCTGATGATTCACTGTAGGGCAAGTTCGGGTACGTCAGATGCCGATCGTGACCTCTTGGAGATTTTAAAAAATTTTAAAGAAGAAGAGGGAGACAAATTGTTTGGCAACATACATTTTTTCACTCAGAGCATTGAAATTGCAAATGAATACATAAACCTTGGATTTACGCTTTCTTTCCCAGGAGTAATAACTTTCTCAAAGGGGGTTATGGATGTCGCAAAAGAAGTTGATGAATCTATGATTCATGTAGAAACAGACAGTCCATATGCCTCTCCAGTACCAAATCGGGGGATTAGAAATGAACCATCTTTTGTGTTAAACACCCTTAGTGCCCTTGCTCTTGAAAAAGGGGTTAAAGTTGAGGATTTGGCCGAAAAAATAAGGGGCAATAACAGAAGAATCTTTGGAATTTAACTAGCTTCGACTAACGATTATATGGGATTGCATAAGGGATTTTGATGTGGTAAGCTACAGGCTCAATGGAAGAATCAACGAAATACGAAAAAAGCGAGGGCAACCTTATTTATGAGGTAGGTTTTAATATTATCCCTTCAGTTTCTGAAGAAGAATTACCTAGTTTGGTTACAAAAATAACTGGAGCAATAGAGGCTAATGGCGGAAAAGTAATAAACACTGAATCTCCAAGGTTAAAAAATCTAGCTTATCCTATGGCTAAGGCCGGAAGTGGTAAGAAAACATATTTTGAGAGTGCTTACCTAGGATCTGTATATTTTGAGTTGCCTCCAGAGAAGATAAGTTTGGTAAAGAAGGCGATGGACGCAATAAACGATGTTCTGAGATTTATAATACTTGATATCCCAACAGACGCCTTGGTGGCAAGAGAAAAGAAAATTATAATTAGAGATACTATTAAGCCGACAGTAAAGGAAGAGTCGAGTGC
>CAYUDP010000005.1:0-3412 GCA_964443725.1 uncultured Candidatus Saccharibacteria bacterium | reverse complement strand
ATGCAGACAAGAAGTTGGGATGGTCAAGATGGACAGAAAAAATATAGAACAGAAATAGTTGCAGATAGAGTCCAGTTCGGCCCCAAGTCTCAAGGTGGCAGCCAGACAACAAACACTGGTTCAGAAATGCCAAGTAAGGACGAGTCTCCAATGGATTACCCAGAAGAAGAAATTAGTGCGGATGACATACCATTTTAATTTATAATATAAAACTATGAGCAAGCAGTGTTATTTTTCACAGAACAATATAAAGTACATAGACTATAAGGACGTTGATCTTATGAGAAGGTTTCTTAATCCTCATGGGAGACTTATGGCGGGGAAGCGTACGGGCGTCTCTTCAAAGAATCAAAGGAAACTGTCGATGGCGGTAAAGAGAGCAAGATATATGGGAATACTTCCATACGTAGCAAGATAACAAAAAAAGTCAAAACGCCTCAGAAATGAGGCGTTTTGACTTTTGGTTTCTTAAAATATAAAGTTATGGGCGGATAGTATCTAAACCCTCAACATAAAAGGAGAGTCCTCCATGGGTACCAATAAAACTGCAAAGAAGAATGCCTCTGGGGGGGCTCCGCTTCCAGTTGGGTGTCCCAAGCTTCAAATAGGTATGGAGACCTGGATGCCGATCAGATTTCTGGGGCCAGATCCAAGTCAGATACGGGTCTATTTTGATCCCGAAGAGTTGAAGGGAACGGCCGAGTCCATCAAGATGTTCGGTCAACAGGAGGCAATTAAGGCCACGCTTGCCACAAGCGACCAATTGGCCAAGGGTATTGCCTACGAGGTCCTCGATGGAGAGAGGAGGTATAGATCTGCTTTGCTCGCCAAGGTAGAAAAAGTTCTGGTGGTTCTGCGCCCTAATGTTGAACGCGGGGTGATGAGGCAAAGACAACAGATAATTTCCAACTTCCACCGTGCTCCGCACACTCATGGGGAAATAGCCCGGGCGCTTTTGAGGCAAAAAGAAGAAGGTGGTCTTACCATAGCCGAACTCGCGGTTTTGATCGATCGCAGCCCGGCTACTGTCGGGAACTATCTCAGGTTCAACCTCTTGCACCCGGATTTACAGGCCTTGGTTGATCCTCCAACCCCGGATGAGGATAGGTTGAATTTTCAGGTGGCAATATCTTTGACTTCGGCTAGCCATGAGCGTCAACTCGAGATATATCGTGAGTACGCGGGTGTCTTGAGGGCCAATGTCAACAAGGGGAGGAAGTTGATTGCTGACGCTGTACGGAATGCAAACGCAAAAGATGGCAAAAAAATGCGTGGACGCCAACCAGCTGAAACCTTCGAGATGATCGAAAGGCTCCTAAGGAGATTCCTCAAGGACCTAGAGACCATGACGGATCTTAAGCAGGTTGACCTCCGAGATGTCTTAAGGTCGAGGGGTACGATCGAAGTGGATGGGTCCCTATCAAAACTTGATCGGATTTTGTCCGACCTCCAGATGGTGCGGGGTGAGTTCTGGAAGATTCGCCAAGAAAAATACTCCCACCTCAAGTGAAAAAAGTAGTACTTGAAACCGCCCCAAATGGGGCGGTTTACTTTTGTGGAAAACCCACACTCTCTAATCCCCCCCCTATGCTAAAATACATATAAATAAACATTACAAACTAAAGCAATAAATATGCAAAAAACCACCACCTATCTCAAAGCTACCCTCCTTGCTCTAGTATTAGTACTAGGAAGCGCTTATGTCTCAGCCTGGACTGCTCCAGTATCTGACCCACCAGGGGGAAGTGTGGTACTACCTGTAAATACAGGTAGCAACTCCCAGGTTAAAACTGGAGACCTTGCAGTTTGGAATCTGACTACTAATAATATTTATTCAAATGGCAACGTAGGTATAGGTGTGGCAAGCCCTAGTGCAAAATTAGAAGTTTCTGGTGGTCCAATAAAAGCAACCGGGGGACTTATAATAGAGACTCGTACCAGTGACCCAGCTTCTCCTTCAGTTGGACAGATGTGGCTTAGAACAGACTTGTAATTGAATGTATAAGAAAATATTAATTTTTATATTATTTTTTTTGCCAGCTAATTTTGTCTTATCTGCAGAGCAAGATATAGGTATTAGGTTTTTTGATGGAAAAGAAAATATAAAAATATCAGCTGATGACACTGTTTCCGTCTCACCACTAAGGATTTATGAGTCTGGGAAAATTTACGCTATCCCACTTGTTGATCTTACAGACCCCATGGCTTCAAGTGTGCGCATAGACACAAAATCTGGGATAAAATCATTGAAAAAGTTTGGTGGTGCATATCCTTATAAGAACAAAACTTCTGGTGAAGCAATATGGGTTCCTGGAGGTGGTTGGGGATGGTCAGTTTTTAGTCTTTATGTTGATAATTCCTATAATATCAAAGAGAAGTTTAAGGCGACAATGTTAAGTGATTTTAGCGGTGCCTGTTTTGCAGATAATCACTGTAATGTGACAATGAAGAGTTTTATTGTAAAGTCAAAGACAGCAACAGTTTACTTAAACCCAGATGGAATTGACGCAAGCAGTTTTGGACCTTCAATTGTTGGTTATAATTATCTGACTGGTTGGTGTAATTCTTTGCCATCAAAACCGCCAGTATCAGTGGGTGAAAGTGGATGGTGGAGTGGGGTTGATATGACATATGAATTTTTGTGTGTAGACAATAAGTTTTATCCTATAAAGGACGCGTGTCAGTCAGGTGCTATAAGTTATTATGATTTGAGGAAATGTGTAGATTATAAATATCCTCCGACTCCGGCGGGGAGTTAAAACCAGAAGTGATGAATGTGTTTTAATAAACCAATAAATCATCTGAATGGAGGATTTATTGGTTTATTTTTTCTCTGCTCTTTCTACGTATTCTCCCGTTTGAGTGTTTACGATAATAGTGTCACCTTCATTTATAAATAGTGGGACATTTACTGTTATTTTGTTTTCAAGTTCGGCCTGTTTGAG
Organism: uncultured Candidatus Saccharibacteria bacterium; assembly: GCA_964443725.1. Classification (GTDB taxonomy): domain Bacteria; phylum Patescibacteriota; class Minisyncoccia; order Phycocordibacterales; family JAKFXT01; genus CAYUDP01. The sequence goes on along the minus strand of CAYUDP010000005.1, from coordinate 467 downwards.
AGCACCTTGGGCTGTGTCTCCTTTTACAGCTGGGGGAGCCGACGTCACTTTGAGCTCGACTTTAACTGGGAGTCTAAACCCGACCACTCTCTCTTCATAAGTCATCATGTCGACGATTGTGTTTGCCTTAAGGAATTTTCCCTCAGGGCCAACTAAACTTTCAGGGACAGAGAATCTCTTCGAGGGGTCTTTTTCTTCACAGAACCAGAAATCACCTTTGCTGTTGTATAGGTACTTTACTCCTCTTTGTTCGATATCGGCCTCGGCGGCTTTTTCTGACTGGTGGAAAGATCTCTCGACGACTTTGCCGGATATTATGTTTCTGAGTCTAGTTTGGTTTACAGGCTTTCTTTTTTGCATTCGAAAGACATGACTGTCTAAAACTTCAAAAAGTTCACCGTCTAGGACGATAACCTTTTTATTGGTAATTTCATTGTATGCTAGTATTGCCATAATGTTTCGTATTC
>CAYUDP010000004.1:0-49815 GCA_964443725.1 uncultured Candidatus Saccharibacteria bacterium | reverse complement strand
CATGTTAGGGGGCATTTGTCGCGGTATCCTGTCATTTATTCTCTTATCGGCGGTTTCGCTGTAGTGCTTTTTTGGTGGTCGGTTTGGGAGATTGCAAATCTACTAAAATGGAATCCATATGTGACTCTAATTATTAGTGTTTGTGTCTTACTTGCTACGGGACTTTTTGTATCTTTCTTCGTTGGAGATACTATTTTGATTTCAGGTATTAAAAAAGAAAAAAAACTTATAGAAAAAACAGAGGAAGAAGTAGATGAAGAGGTTGGGTTCCTTAAAAAGGTTGATGAAGAATTAAAAGAAGATATAAGAGAAAGAAAGATCTTAATAGAAGAAGTTTCAGAATTAAGAGAAGAAATAAAACATTTATCAGAAGATAAAAAAATACATGGTTAGACAAAATAAAATTTTATTAGTATTCTTTACTTTTTCAATAATAGGGCTTATTGACTCAGCATATCTTTTCTATGAGAGAGTGACTAGTGGCGTTTTGAAGTGTGTTATTTTTGAAGGGTGCCAGACTGTTGCAAATAGTTCATATTCTGCGATTTTGGGGGTACCACTATCGTTACTTGGAATTATTTTTTACTCGGTTTCTGTGTTACTTGGGGTGTATTTTTCAAAAAAGAATAGTTCTATGTCCCTTCTTATATTACAGATATGGAGCGTAATAGGTTTTGTTGACTCAATGTATTTTGTAGTCGTTCAGGGGGTATTCATAAAAGCTTTCTGTGTGTACTGCCTTTTGTCGGCTCTTTCAGCGACAATCATTTTGTGTACAGCCATACTTTTGAAAAAGAGAGAAATTGAATTAGTAATTAATTAATTTTTTATATATGAGACACTTGGCAAAACTTTTAATAATCGCTCTTTCATTACTTGCTATTGCAAAGTATGGAGCTGTGGCGGGGGTAATCATTGGTGGCGGTAATCCATTTAAGACGGCATTCTTGGTGTCATTAGTTTTTTGGCTTCTGTGTATATTTGTTAGACCGATTATATCTATTATCACATTACCTCTAAACCTCATAACTCTTGGGTTGTTTAGATTCGTCGTAAATGCCTTCTTGTTTTGGGCTGTAGTCTGGTTTGTACCAGGGTTTTCTATAGGGGGGTTTATCCCAGCTTTTATTGTAGCTCTAATAATATCGGCTATAGATTCTATGCTCGATATTCTTCTAAAGAAGAGGGACTAGTGTTTTGACTTGCACTTTTTCATTTAAAACACTAATGTGTATTACATATGGCTTTTATTGATGAAATGAAAATAAAACTCTCTGCTGGTCGTGGAGGGGACGGCGTTGTCCGTTGGAGGCATGAAAAAGGTAAGGACCTTGGAGGTCCATCTGGTGGAGATGGTGGTAGAGGGGGGGATGTTTATGCTATGGGGGTTAGAGATCTTGGGGTTTTAATAAGATATAGAAATAAAAAAGAATTCTCAGCAGAAAGAGGGGAGGATGGTAGCAGTGATTGCAAGAAGGGGGCGAATGGGAAAGATTTTATATTGGAAGTTCCACTTGGCTCTGTTGTGACTAATATTGAAACTGGACGTGTTGTTGAGACGGTGAATGAAGGAGAGAAGATAATGATTCTTCATGGAGGGGATTGGGGCTTTGGCAATGACCACTACAAAAGTTCTATAAATCGTTCTCCAACAAAATATACAGAGGGCAAGGACGGAGAGAAGGGGGATTTTTTTGTTGAGCTTCAAATAATGGCTGATGCTGGGCTTATTGGTCTACCTAATGCTGGCAAGTCTAGTTTGTTGAATTTCTTGACTAGAGCAAAAGCAAAAGTTGGAAGTTATCAGTTTACAACGCTCGAGCCAAATTTGGGGGAGATGTATGGATACATATTAGCTGATATCCCGGGACTAATTGAGGGCGCTTCACAGGGCCGTGGCTTGGGGCACAAATTTTTGAAACATATAAAGAGGACTAAGGTTTTACTTCACTGTATTTCTCTTGAAAGCAACGATATTTCTAGAGACTATAAGGTTATACGAGAAGAGTTAAAAAGATATTCACCGGATCTTGTTTCAAAGAAAGAGGTAATTGTTCTTACAAAAACAGATATGATAGATGAGGTTAAGTTGAAAGAACAGTTAAAAATAGCTAAAAAATTAAACAAAGATGTTTTGACGGTTTCGGTCCTTGATGATATGGCTATGAAAAAATTGACTGAAAGTATTATTGATTTTATTAAATAATTAACAAAGATATATCTCTCTTGTATAATCGCCAATATGTCAGAATATCTTCCAACAATAGGTTTAGAAATACATGCTGAATTGAAAACTAAAACAAAGATGTTTTGCAATTCTCTAAATAATCCAGATGAGGAAAAGCCAAATGTAAATATTTGTCCAATCTGTATGGCACATCCAGGAACACTTCCTGTTATTAACAAGGCCGCAGTAAAATATATTATTAAAATCGGGCATTCCATAAATGGGGAAATCGCAGATTATACAGAATTTGATAGAAAAAATTATTTTTATCCAGATATACCTAAGGGGTATCAGATAAGCCAATACAAATATCCTCTAGTTTCAGGTGGGGAATTGGCTGGGGTTTCTATAACCCGCGTTCATCTTGAGGAGGATACAGCACGTTCAACTCATGATCAACATGATGAGCATAGTTTGCTTGATTTCAACCGTGCTGGTGTGCCACTTATGGAACTTGTTACTGAGCCGGTTATTCATGACAAGGACACTGCTGTAAGATTTGCAAAAGAACTACAGTTGCTTTTGAGAACTCTTGGTGTTGGAGAGGCAAATATGGAAAAGGGTCAAATGAGAGTTGAGGCAAACATATCTGTTGGTAAAGACGGTAAGCTTGGTACGAAAGTTGAGGTTAAAAATCTAAACTCTTTTAGATCGGTTGAGAGAGCAATATCTTATGAGATAGACAGACAAATCGCCCTTATTGATTCCGGTGGCAAGGTTGTGCAAGAAACTAGAGGTTGGGATGAGGGGGCACAGAAAACTTTTTCTCAGAGAATAAAAGAAAATTCCAATGACTACAGGTATTTTCCTGATCCGGATTTGCCAAAGTTGTATATTTCCAAAATAGAAGAATTTAGTAAGGAGAATATAAAAAATGAAATGCCGGAACTCCCAAATGAAAAAAGGGATAGATATTTCTCACTGGGATTGAAATCAGAGGACGTAGAAATGCTTGTGTCGGATTTTGATCTTGCTCTATTTTTTGATAAAACGTCAAATGGGGAAGATTCTGATTTTATAAAACTCTGTGTCAATTATCTGACATCTGATATTGCCGGGCTTCTTAAGGGATTATCAATAAAAGAATCAAAGATAACACCCCAAGGTTTTAAAGAATTAATAAAGATGATAAAAGATGGTCTTGTATCTTCAAGGGGTGGGAAAGATATTTTGGCTGTGTTGTTCGAAAATGGTGGGGATCCAAACTCTATAGCTAAGGAAAAAGGGTTGATACAGCAAAACGATGAGGAAGCATTAAGACTTATAGTGGAGGAGCTTATAAAAGAAAATCCAAACGTCGTCCAAGACTTCAAAAATGGTAAAGAATCGGCATTGCAGTTTTTCGTGGGGCAGGGTATGAAAAAATCAAAAGGTAGTGCCAACCCCAAAGTCCTAATGGATATAGTAAAAAAGAGCCTTAGTTAGGGCTCTTTTTTAAGATGGTTAGTTTTTTGTTTAGTTGATATAATTATTGGGTTATATCTAATTTAGTTTTTTATGGCAATAAAAGTAGCAATAAATGGTTTTGGAAGAATAGGGCGAGCCTTTTTCAAGGTGGCAACAGAGAGAATGGAGGTGGACATTGTTGCTGTGAACGATCTTGGTGATGTTGACAATCTGGCCTATCTTTTGAAATACGACACAGTTTATGGCAGAAGTGGTCTAGATGTAAAAACAGAGAAAGGGGATGAAAATTATCTAATAGTAAATGGTAAGAAAGTTAGATTTTTAAGTGAAAAAGATCCAAGCAATTTACCTTGGGGGGAGATGGAGATAGATATTGTAGTTGAATCAACCGGTCTTTTCACTAGTTATGATAAAGCGAGCGCTCACTTGAAAGCTGGGGCAAAAAGAGTTGTTGTCTCTGCTCCGGTTAAAGGAGAGATCGTCGACGGTGTTAAAGGTGAGACGGTTCTTCTTGGGATAAATGAAGATAAATTAAAGGATGTGGATATTTCTTCAAATGCTTCTTGTACAACAAATGCCGCAAGTCCATTGATGCAAATACTTGATGAAAGTATTGGTGTAGAGAAAGCACTACTTAGTACTGTTCATGGTTATACTGCGAGTCAGGCTATTGTTGATGGCCCAGCAAAAAAAGACTGGAAAGAGGGTAGAGCCGGTGCGCAGAATATTGTTCCGACTTCAACGGGGGCGGCAATTGCAGTGGCTCTTGCTTTGCCTCAACTTACAGATAAGTTTGATGGTATATCAATGCGTGTACCAGTACCAGCCGGATCTATCGCAGATATAACTTTTATTGCCAAGAGAAATACTTCAGTTGAAGAAATAAACAACATCCTTAAAAAAGCCTCACTTGATGATAGATGGAGTAAGGTATTTTCTACCACAGACGAACCTCTTGTGTCATCTGACATAGTTGGCAGCAAGTATGCTTCAATTGCTGATTTGGGTCTTACTAGAGTTGTAGATGGCAACCTCGTAAAAGTTTGTGCTTGGTATGACAATGAGATGGGGTACACGCATGCTTTAGTCGAGCATGTGATTATTTCTGGAGAAAATATATAGGTATGGAGAATGAAGGGAAAGAGTTTGGGCTGGATTATTTGCAAACCCCGTACGGGGAGAGAGCTTTTGATGAACTTGGAAAAACTGAGTGTGCCACTCTCTTGGGTATCGCTAGTACACTAGAGGAATTTTACCATACGCTTAGGTCATATAAGACTATCAAAAATAGTAGGGGAGACGAATATATTCCTGAGGATTATATATCCAAAAAGGTAGATGATGATCCAGAGGCAAGACTGTCCCTTAGGCAACTAGAAGAGATTGTCGTAGAAAATCCTGAGATAAAGAAAGATCCAGATCTTAAGGCTGCTTTTAAAAATGGGCCATTGATGCGAATTACAAATGAAGGGGGGATCAGGGATAATTTTTCTAGATTATTGCTTGGTGAATAATTGTTTTTATGAAAATATATTTATCATCTGACCATGCTGGTTTTGAGCTAAAGAATCATCTTGCTGATTTTTTGAAAGATAAGGGTTTTACTGTGATCGATAAGGGTCCCTTTTCTTATGTTGAGGGAGATGATTACCCAGACTATACGAAATCTGTGGCTGAGGAAATCTTGAGAGATCCAGATGATTCTAGGGGAATAATTCTAGGGGGGTCGGGTGAAGGGGAGGCGATCTCGGTTAATAGAATGAAGGGTATAATGTGTGGCGTGTATTATGGTGGAAATTTGGACATAATAAAACTTTCAAGGGAGCACAATAACTCAAATATTCTCTCTTTGGGAGCAAGATTTATTACAAACACTGAAGCTGAAGAAGCTGTTACTTTGTGGCTTGAGACAGGATTTTCTGGGGATGAAAGACATAAAAGACGATTGTCTAAAATAGATTCATAAAATATGGTTGAAATTATACCAGCATTGATGCCGAGAGATTATGATGAGTTGGAGATACTTGTTGGCAAGGTTCATCAGTTTGCTAAACATGTACAAATTGATGTGATGGATGGTGTTTATGTAAAAAATAAATCATTTCCATATGGGGACACAAAGGGTGATTTCGGGACGATTTTAAGAGAAGAGAAAGCTTTACCTTTTTGGGATGAAATAGATTACGAAGTTGATCTTATGGTTGTTAACCCGCAAAGGGATGCTCTTGACTGGATAAAGGCGGGAGCGAGTCGGATAATAATTCATAAAAATAGTTCTGAAGATATTTGTAAAATAATGAAAGAGTTGAAGGCCCAGTATGGAGGGGAGGCGGACGATCCTTTTAGAGTTGAATTTGGTGTAGCGATTATGCCAGAAGAAGATATTTCAACAATCGGAGAATTTATTGAAGAAGCTGATTTTGTACAACAAATGGGAATAGAAAATATTGGACATCAAGGAGAAGAGATGTCAGAGAGGGTGCTTTCTAATATTTCGACTTTGAGAAGTATGTACCCACAACTTATAATTAGTGTTGATGGGGGAGTTAATTTGGAGACAGCTGAAAGACTGATTTCTCTTGGAGTAGATAGACTTGTATCGGGTTCATATATTTTAAATAGTGAAAATCCAAAAAATTCTTTTGATTCTCTCTCGTCTTTATAAAAATGGACATATCTGATAGTGATGTAAAAGCCCTTGCATTAAAGGCTAATGATATTAGGGTCTCAATAATCGAGATGCTTCTTTTGGCTGGTTCAGGTCACACTGCTGGCCCACTTGGTATTGCTGATGTATTTACTGCAGTTTATTTTAAAGCACTAAAACACAATCCATTTAAACCAGATTGGGAGGATAGGGATAGGGTGATCCTCTCAAATGGACATATATGCCCAGTCCTTTACGCCACTCTCGCTCATTCTGGGTATTTTAAGTTAGAGGTACTAAAGACTCTTAGAAAATTTGGTAGTCAATTGCAAGGCCACCCCCATAGAGAATTTCTGAAGAGCGTAGAGACTTCTTCGGGACCACTTGGATCTGGTTTGTCGCAAGCTGTTGGTATGGCTATTGCAGAGAGGATTGATTCTGGAGTCCAAAGCTCGAAGACTTTTTATTGTTTTATGGGTGATGGTGAGTTGGATTGCGGTGAGGTTTGGGAGGCAGCGATGCTCTGTGGTAAAGAAAGGTTACATAATGTTATAGCCATTGTTGATAGAAACAACATACAGATCGATGGGTATACTGAAGATGTTATGCCACTTGAGCCCCTGAAAGATAAGTGGGAATCTTTTAATTGGCACGTTCAAGAAGTCGACGGGCATGATTTTAGAGAAATACTTTCAGCCATTGAAAGAGCTAAGGCAATACTTGAAAAGCCGTCAGTAATAATCGCAAGAACTATAGCCAGTAAGGGGGTACCACAATTTGAAAGAAAGTTTGAGTGGCATGGTAAGGCTCCAAATGAAGAAGAGGCCAAACTGGCACTTGAAGAACTAAAAAAAGCTAGGGAGGAAATTTAAGATATGTTTTTTAAAGATGATAAAAAAGAATTGCCTATTGGGAAACCGCTTAATCCGAAGATTTTTGATACGGATATTGAGATGGTTCCAATTAGAAAGGGATTTGGTGAAGGGCTTTTGATTGCTGGAAAGGAGGATAAAAATGTAGTTGGTTTGTGTGCTGATCTTACTGAATCAACCCAAATGCATTTATTTAGGAATGAATTCCCGGACAGATTTATCGAAATGGGTATCGCTGAACAAAATTTGGCAGCAGTAGCTTCTGGTATGGCATCTATGGGGAAAGTGCCGTTTATTAGTTCGTATGCAGCTTTTTCTCCTGGAAGAAATTGGGAACAGATAAGGACAACTATCTGTTATAACAATACAAATGTAAAGATTGCTGGTTCTCATGCTGGTGTTTCTGTCGGACCTGATGGAGGTACTCATCAAGCTATTGAAGATATAACTTTAATGAGAGTCCTACCTCGTATGACGGTTATATCCCCATGTGATTCTATAGAAGCTAAAAAGGCGACTATTGCTATGGCCAAGATTATTGGGCCTGTATATATAAGGCTGGCCAGAGAAAAAACGCCGGTTATTACCTCAGAGGATACACCTTTTGAAATAGGTAAAGTAAATGTTTTATGGAAAGAAGCTGGGTTTGAGGTGGCTGTATTTGCTACTGGTGCATTGGTGCACAAAGCTCTTGTCTCTGCAAAAGAATTAAGTAAAGATGGGGTACGAGTTGCAGTTGTTAACGTTCATACGATTAAACCGCTTGATGAAAATATGATTTTGAAAATTGCAAAATCAGCTAGGGCGGTTGTGACTGTAGAAGAACATCAAATAAAGGGTGGACTTGGGGGTGCTATTGCAGAATTATTGTCTCTCAATAATCCAATGCCGATAGAGTTTGTAGGAGTGGATGATGTTTTTGGTCAGTCTGGTACGCCAGATGAGCTTATTGAACACTATGGTATGGGAGTTCTTGCAATAAAGTCAAAAATTAAAAAAGCCCTGAAGAGGGGAAGGGGGTCCTAGGCACTTATTTTTTTGGGTTTGTATTCGTTTGGGGATTTTTTTAGAAAGTCTTCTAGTGCCTCACGGGTTAGGAGACCTTTTTGAGCACCAACATATTGGACGACAGACATAGAGTTTATGGGTCCCCACTCAAGTGCCTCGGGGATAGTTTTTCCAAGAGCAAGAGCCGAAGTGAATGTTGATGCAAAAGCATCTCCTGCGCCGGTTCTTTCAAATGGTGGCTTGGGGTCAGGATATGGTGGCATAAACCAAGCTTCTTTCCCATCGTATGCATATGCTCCTCTTGGTCCATCAGTTATGACAACTATTTTCGGCCCCTCTTCTCTCATTAGTCTCATAAGAGCACCAACATTTTTTTCATCAGTATTTAATATTCTTTGGGCTTCCTCTACATTACAGAAAAATAGTTCCGTCCTTGTGTATAATTCTCTCAACTTTGCAACCCCGAGTTTCATTTGAAAAGTTCCTGGTTGAAATGCCAGTTTTGTTTCTGGGTGTGTTTTTAGGTGAGTCGTTATGGCTTTATGATAATCAATCGAGTGTTCTCCTAGTGAACTTAAATATACCCATTTGGGTGTACCAAAATCAGGAAGATTGTACGGGTAGTCATAATGTTTTACCAAAATTGTTCTGTCATCTTCAAACCACAAAACATAATGATAATTACTTTTTAAACCACTGTGTATTGATATGAATTTTGTATCGACATTGTTGGCTTTTAGATATGCCACAGAGTCACTTGCAATTTGGTCCTCTCCAAGATCAGATATGAGGGCTGTTTTTAAGCCGAGTCTTGCTGCTGATACTGCAGCATTGGGAGAATTGCCAACCGCACTTAAAACTTCTACGTATTCGTAGGGAATTTTGTCACCAAATCTGAGACTTAGTCTGCATTCGTCGGTATTAATATCACAGTTTACGCTTGCATCTTTTATTCTGATAAAAGCGTCGGTGACAATGTCTCCAATCGCAACGAAATCGAATTCTTTTTTGGGGTTTGAAAACATAGAAAAATTATATCATCAGTTTTATATAAATTGTGTTTAGTTTATTAACAATTATTTGGGGTGAGGTTATGGACTTTTCTACAACATTATTTTTCTGTTAAAATACCCTGATGAAAACACTAAGAGAATGCCTCGCTGAGGCGAAAGAAAACAATGTTGCCATTGGCCATTTTAATATCTCAAATTTGGAAGGTCTTTGGGCTATATTTAGATCTGCAAGAAAACTTGGAGTCCCTGTGATTATTGGGGTTTCAGAAGGAGAAAGGGCTTTTGTTGGAGTCAGGCAGGTTGCTGCTTTAGTAAAAAGTTTAAGGGATGAATACAGCCACCCTATTTTTTTGAACGCTGATCATTCATATTCATTTGAAAAAGTGAAAGAGGCGGTTGATGCGGGGTTCGATGCTGTTATCTTTGATGGGGCGGGAGTTTCTTTTGAAGAAAATGCAGAAAACACAAAAAAGTGTGTCGAATATGCAAGAAGTGTTAACCCAGAGATAATTGTTGAGGCGGAATTGGGTTATATAGGTAAATCATCAGAGCTTTTGGATAGTGTTCCTGAGGGTGTTTCTCTTGAAAACCTAACCACCAAAGAGGAAGCGAAAAAGTTTACAGATTATACCGGAATAGACCTATTTGCTCCTGCAGTTGGGAATATTCATGGAATGTTAAAAAATGCTCCAGAGCCAAGGTTAAATATTGAGAGAATAGGAGAAATTAGCGAAGCTACGGGGCTCCCCCTTGTTCTTCACGGTGGATCGGGTACTTCTGATGAAGATTTTGTAAATGCTATAAAAAATGGAATAAGGATTGTGCATATAAATACGGAAATTAGAGTTGCATACAAAGAGGGTTTAAAAAAGGCTCTTGAAGATAGACCAAATGAAGTAGCTCCATACAAAATTCTCGCTGATTCGGTCAGGATGATGGAGGAGGTAATAGAAAAAAGGCTCAGACTTTTTAATGGTTTGTAGGTTTTTTCTTGTAAAATTGAGGGTTGCGTTTTGGTAGAAAATGGGCTATATTGGGCTTTATGCTTACAATAAATGCTTCAAAAAGGGAGATAGTTGGGAAGGCGACTGCTCGAATAGGTGGGGATGAAATGCCTGCTGTTTTTTATGGCCGAAAGGAGAAATCTACACCTGTTACTATATTAAAAAGTGAATTTAAAAAGATTTATAAGGACGCTGGGGAATCAACCGTTATCAGCTTGAAGGTTGATGGGAAAGGGATGGACGTATTGATTCATGAGGTAGATGTTGACCCTATAAAACATGAGCCAAGACATGTTGATTTTTACGTTCTTGAAAAAGGAAAGAAAATAGAGGTAAATGTTCCTGTGAATTTCATTGGGGTGGCCCCAGCTATGAAACTTGGTGGTATTGTCGTGAAGGTTTTACACGAAATCGAAATTGAAGCTGACCCTACAAACTTGCCACACGAGATAGATGTCGATTTGTCGGCTCTTGAAAATCTAGATAGTCAAATTTTGGTGAAGGATGTAAAGCTGCCAAACGGAGTTATTGCAAAGGGAAATCTTGAAGAGGTTGTAGCTGCTATCTCGGTTGCTACTGAAGAGAAAGAAGTACCTACTTCGGTTGATATTTCAGCAATAGAAGTTGAAAAGAAAGGAAAGAAAGAAGAATCTCCTGAAGAAGATAAATAGGAGTAATGAATAAAGAAGGGGGAACCTTCTTTATTTGTTTTTATGAGGAAAATATTTTTTGTTCTTACAATTACATCATTGTTCATTTCACCAAAGATATCTTATGGTGTTTCTTCGGCTCAGCCAGCTCTTTTGGCCACCGATAGGGCCGAGCTAGAAAAGCAATTAGGTGACCTTGAAAGTCAGATTGATGCACAGAAAGTTATTTTAGATGCTAAACGTAAAGAATCCGCCTCACTTCAAAGGGATATCAGTATTTTGACGGCTCAGATAAAGCAGGCCAAGTTGGCAATTAAGGCTAGAGATCTTGTTATTGAACAATTAACAGATGATATATCTGGAAAAAATGAAACAATTGGCCAACTATCCTCAAAGATTAACAGGGAAAAAGAATCTCTTTCTCAATTACTGAGAAATACTCAACAACTTGACGATTACAGTCTTCCGGATTTTGTTTTGGGCAGTAAAAGCCTATCGGATTTTTATTTGGACGTTGATACTTATCAGTCTATAAAACAGGGCCTCGGTGATTCGATGGACATAATATCTGGTACAAAGAAACAAACAGAAGATGAGAAAGCTGTACTAGAGGACAAGAAGTCAGAGCAGATTGACTTGAGGAGAATACAAGTATTACAACAACAAAAAATTCAACAACAAGAAAAGGAAAAAAATAATCTACTAAAGATTACCAAGGGGCTAGAAAACGAGTATCAGAAAATTCTCAAAGATAAAGAGGCGAGTGCAGCTAAGATCAGGTCGGCGCTTTTCTCACTTGAAGGTTCTCAAGCCATTCAGTTCGGAGATGCTGTCCGTTATGCAAACGAAGTTTATAGCAACCTTGGTGTTAGACCAGCATTTTTGCTTGGTATTATCGCTGAGGAATCAAATTTGGGCCAAAATGTTGGTACTGGTAACTGGAAGACTGATATGCATCCGACAAGAGATGTTCCTGTATTCCAACAAATAACATCCGAATTAGGGCTTAATCCAGATAAAATGCCCGTGTCTAAAAAAGCTTGGTATGGTTGGGGTGGGGCTATGGGGCCAGCGCAAGTTATTCCTTCGACGTGGATTTTATTTAAAGATAGGCTGGCGAAAATATCAGGAAGTAATCCTCCAAATCCATGGAATGCAAGGGATGCCCTTTTTGCAGCGGGTTTGATATTAAAAGATAATGGGGCGTCAGATGGGACAAGGGCTGCAGAGAGACTTGCTGCATTGAGGTACCTCGCTGGTTGGAAAAATGCTACCAAAAAAGCATATGCTTTTTATGGAGACGATGTTATGGATCTTGCTGATAAATATCAGTCTCAAATAAATATCTTAAACAAATAGTCGACTTGAAATGATAGTGTCTATTTGATATACAAAAAAGGGACCCCCTGTTTTTGGGGTCTAATTGCAATCATCGTCGGAGGTAGAATCGTGAAAAATGATCGAAGTTTCCAAAAAAACTCCTCTAACAAGGTGGGAGAAAATGGAACCTGTGCCCGTGGGGGAAATAGACCGGCCACGTCGTGTTGGGGGCGCAAGTTGTGGCTCAAGGACTACAAGCCGTCGCTTGGCTTGAGAATGGGCTCAAATAGGGATGGCTATGACTAGGCTGTTTCTTGCCCAGATCGGGGCGCGTGGACACAGACACGCGCCCTATAGTTTTGTATATTGCAAAAATAGCCATTTTTAGGTATAGTACGCTCCTATATGAAAAAAGATCTACACCCAGAGTTTTATAAGGATGCCAAGGCAACATGTGCTTGTGGAGCCGTTTTTTCTGTTGGTTCTACCAAGAAGGATATAAGTGTTGAAATTTGTAGCAAGTGTCACCCATTCTATACCGGAGCTGATAAGGTGATGGATACTGCAGGACGTGTTGAGAAATTCAAATCTCGCGCTGCCGCTTCCAAGAAAAAATAAATTAATTCAAAAAGTCCGTATTTTATGACGGGCTTTTTGTCTGCTTAAAAAATGGACATCTCAAAATATAAAGAAAATCCTAAGACTTCGTATCTAGTGTCTCATCTCGAGGATCTCTTAAAAAAAGAAGAGGAGACTAAGTTGCTGGTTGAGAGTAATCCAGAATTGGGTGATCTTGTGGAGGATGATTTGAACTCTATTAATCTTCAGAAAGAGGAGATTGTGAAGCAAATGGATGAAATTATAAAAGGGGATGAAGGTGATGAAGAATTTCCAAACGAGGTCATTCTTGAGGTGAGGGCTGGGGCAGGGGGTGAAGAAGCTGCGCTTTTTGCTGAGGAATTGGCAAGAATGTATGAACGTTTTGCTGATATTATGAACTGGAATTTTCAGAGGGTTGATGAGTCAAAAAGTTCTTTAGGTGGCTACAAAGAGGGAGTTTTTAATATAAGTGGGAAGGATGTATACAAAATTCTTAGATTCGAAACTGGTGTTCATAGAGTCCAGAGAATCCCAGCTACAGAGAAGTCTGGCCGTGTTCATACTTCTACAGCTTCCGTTGTCATTCTTCCTATATCTAAAAGAACAAATATTGTAATCAATCCAGCTGATCTTGAAATGGAGTTTTCCAGATCGGGCGGTGCTGGTGGACAAAATGTAAACAAAGTTGAGACAGCGGTCAGACTTATTCATAAACCGACGGGGATTGATGTGAGATGTACTTCTGAACGTACTCAACAGAGAAACAGGGATAAAGCCCTTCAGATACTCTCTGCTAAACTTCAGGCGATAAAAGATGAAGAAGATGCAAAGAAACTGTCAGCAGATAGAAAGGCTCAAGTTGGAACGGGGGATAGGTCAGAAAAAATAAGGACATATAATTTTCCACAGGACAGACTTACTGATCATAGAATAAAACAATCATTTCATAATCTTGATAAAATAATGGAAGGGGAATTAGGTCAGGTTATGGAAGCTTTGTCAAATACACCCTTTGGTGAAGGAGGGGATGACGAAGAATAATAACACCCTATTTTTGGCCCCATTTTTAGATAAAAGAAAGGTTGCCAAAAAAGACTTTTTTTGGTAGAGTCTTCGGGTATAAATAAATTATGGATATTGCTCAGAAAAACAAAGAAGAACAGGTTGATGCGTTGTTTCAAGCGGGAATGCATTTTGGTTATGCTCGCTCAAAGCGCCATCCTTCGACTTCCTCTTATATATTTGGAACAAAAAATAGTGTTGAGATTTTTGACCTTGAAGCCACATCAAGAAAGCTCGAGGAGGCCAAGGCTTTTATAGGGGCTATAGCCGCAGAAGGTAAGCAAGTGCTTTTTGTTAGTGGAAAAAGTGAGGCTAAAGAAATAGTTAAGCTAATAGCTGATTCTATAAACCAGCCTTACGTTGCTGGAAGATTTGTTGGTGGAACACTTACGAATTTCCCTCAGATAAGAAGGCGTGTAGAAAAGCTGGAAAAATTAACTAGTGAAAAAGAAAAGGGAGATCTATCAAAATACACAAAGAAAGAGAGACTGCTTATAGATAGAGAAATAGAAAGACTAAAGCATGATTTTGGTGGGATAGTTTCAATGAAAAGTATTCCAGCAGCCATTGTACTCATTGATCCCAAGAAAGAAACTATTGCTGTAGATGAGGCGAAGAGACTGCACATACCAACTGTTGCTCTTGCAAATTCAGATTGTAATCTAAAGTCAGTAAACTTGGCCGTCCCAGGTAATGATTCATTGAAGAAGAGTATCACTTATTTCTTAGAGGAAATAGCTAAAGCATATAGAACAAATAAGAGAGAGACTCTCTAAAAACACTTAAATATTATTAGGTCTTTTTAAATTGAAAAATATGTCCAATATATCAGTTGATCTTATAAAGGAACTCCGTGACATGACTGGAGTTTCAGTTATGCAATGCAAAAAGGCTCTCGAGGAGTCAAATGGCGATAAGGAGAAGGCTCTTATTGTTTTGCGCAAGAAGAGTACAGAAATAGCTGCTAAAAAAGGAGACAGAGAACTTGGTTCCGGTGCTGTTGGTTCATATCTTCATTCTACTGGGACATCGGGAGCTATGGTTTTACTTCTATCTGAAACAGATTTCGTTGCAAAAAATGAGGAATTCAGAAGGTTGGCCTATGATATAGCTATGCATGTCGTTGCTTTCAGTCCAAAGTATTTGAAGTTCGAAGATATTCCAGCTGAGGACATAGAAAGGGCCAAAGAAGTTTTCTCTGGTGAAGTTGAAGGAAAGACAGAAGAAATGAAAGAAAAAATAGTTTCCGGTAAGATAAACGCCTATTTCAAGGAGCAGGTATTGCTTGATCAGTCTTTTGTAAAAAATCCTGATATAACTGTTGCTGGTCTTATAGACCAAGCTGTCCAGAAGTTTGGTGAGAGGATTGAGGTTGGACAGTTCGTAAGATTGTCTGCATAATATAAGGGTATGAGTGCGGTTTATGTTTTTTTCGCGTCTCTGTGCGGGCTGTTTGTGCTTTTTTCTTTGAAAATAAGGGAGATGAAAGTTGGGGGCAAGTCTTTCTCTGTCCTAAGGTATAAGCTTGATATTTTTTTACACCACAGGACTAGATCCATAAAAAACTATTACAAGTATCTAAATAAAGATACTTTCAGGCTACTTCTTGTATTTTTGACGGCTAAATTCCAAGCGTGGGTTATATTGGGTGCGGGTAAATTGAAATCCACAAAGATTTTTCAGATGATACAGGGGAAGATCGCTCCAAAGGGTACAACTTCGGCCGTGTCGAGTTTTTTGAAGGACGTTGCTGAATATAAGGAAGAAATTATAAAAGTAGAGGAGGAAAAGAAACAAGATATTATTGATTCCCAGTTGAATGAGAATGGGGTTGAGGAAGTTGCAGAAAATCAACAAAACCAATAGAATACTAAAACTTGCCACCTTAGCTCAGTTGGTAGAGCAACGGTTTTGTAAACCGTAGGTCCTCGGTTCAAGCCCGAGAGGTGGCTCCAAAATTATTCTGTCCACAAATGGGATTTTATTATTCTGATTGCAGTGGTAACATATAGCTTATATTAAAAATAAGTATTTTTTATGTTATCTAAAAAGACAATTTTGGGGTTAGTAATCTTTTTTGTTGCTACTCCAGTTTTTGCACAGATGGCCGATGACTATGGTACGAGTGCAACATCAGGTTCCTATTGTCCCAATTTGAATATGACCCTATATAGGGGTATGAGGGATGCAAATACTTCAGGGCAGGTAAGCGAGTTGCAAAAATTTCTAGCCGATTATTTTGACGTTGACACATCAGAAATTGTTACAGGATTTTTTGGCAGGAATACGCAGAATTATTTGATGAAGTTTCAAAAAGAGAAAAGTCTCCCTGTATATGGGATAGCGGGAACTTTGACTAGAGGTGTTATTGCTAAAGAGTGTAGTAATGGTACTCAAAGTAATCAGGTAAATCAAACACAACCAATCTCGATATCGCCGACTTTACCGACTACTATTCCAACTACTCCTATAAATCCATCTGAGACTACAGTTGTGGCCCCAGTATTATCGAGAAGTATCAAGGTTGTGAGTATTAATCTACCAATTATAACCATAGCCTATGACAACCTACCTCAATCTGAGATTGATATTATCGACTCTTCTACAGGAGCTCACGTTTACAACCAAACGTTGCCAAACACTGGAAGTGGTACGACAAAAATATATTTTTCAAAAACAAATCCTATGCCTCCAAATGGATATTATTATATCCGAGCATTTGAGATGGGTAATGGGGGAAACGAAGTTGCAAGGACGACATCTTTCTTGATAAAAGATACTACTTCAGTTAATTCTTCTTCTCTTTTGCCGATGTCTGTAAATATAACTAGCACCCTTAAGGCTACTGCTTATAGGCAATTCACTATCTCTGGAACAGCTTCAAATATAGACTCATTTAGTCTTGAGCTTGTCTATCCGACTGGAGGTAGTGCAATAAGAAATATTACCCCTGTAAATGGCAAGTGGGATACCCTTTATGAGGGTGCTCCAGCAGGGTCTTATAAAGTGCTTGTACGTGCCAATAATACAGGAGGGTCTGTCCTCTATGAGGGAGTTTTGACTGTTGCTCCATCCGAATATACGGCTATTGCCCCAGTTTGTAATATAACTGTTGATCCAAGTACTGTCTCTGCTCTTGATTCAGCAGTTATCTATTGGAAATCAAAAGATGCCACAAGCGCTAGTATCGACAAAGGATTTGGACCAGTCGCATTGACTGGCAGTCAAAAAACAAATTTTGACAATAAATATAGCGACTATGATATCACTTACAATATGGCTGTCTCCGGAGCAGGTGGAACTGGGAATTGTTCCGCGGTTGTTCATGTGACGTCGCCCGGCCTTCCGTCTGCTTCAATCACTGATTCACCAAGTTCTCTCAAAAGTATAAGTGGCCCTAAATTTACGATAAGCGGGACTGCAAAAAACACTAACTATGTTTTCACTGCGATTGTAAATTCTTCATATTCCGGAACGACAGATTGGTCAACGATTTATGCGAACAAGTCATACGTAGCTTATACCGGGCTTAATCCATCATCAGTTACGGCTGGAAACTGGACAGCGGTTTATGATAGTGTTGCCCCTGGGTCATATAAGGTTTTTGTTTATGATTCATCAGCTAGTGATTCAAGAAAATTACTGACCTCGGCAGATTTGACTATAAATCCTGTTTCAGCAAAAACTCCCACAATATCTCTTACAGCTTCCCCAACAACAATAAACCTTCCCTCACAATCTTCAAAAGTTTCTTGGACTGCGACTGATGCTACAAGTTGTACTCTAAAATACGGTTCAACTGTTGAAAAGAATTTACCTGTGAGTGGCTATAAAATGGTTTCTCCAATAAGGGATACAGAATACATAGTTGAGTGTACCAATACTTTATCAGGTGGCACTCCAACAACTGCAAGTAAATCAGCTATAGTCAAATCAACCGTTTATTCGGCTCCAATAGTATCATCTGTAAGTCCAAGCCCAGTTGAAAGCGGAGGGAACTTTGTTGTTGTCGGAAAATTCATGGGTTCGAGAACGGATAAAACTTTGAAGACACAGATGACTGTACTTAAGGGGGGTAACCCAGTAGTTATAGGAGCCTCGACCCTATATCTATTTGCATCAACAGTTTCTTCCGATTTTACTCAAGCGACATTCAATTTTGATTCCAGGATCGCTGCAAAGTATGGGTACGGGGCGTACCAGATACTTGTAGAGGTGCCAGGGACTGAAGGTGGCACTACTGCTTATAACATAAATGTTGTTGCTCCGACTCCCGTTACTCCAACAATCGATACTAGTAGTTGGTACGGTTATTAAATAACACAAAAAAAATAAAACCTCCAGATTTTCTGGAGGTTTTATTTTTTTGTTATTTCTTTGTACTTGTTGCAGTACTTGAAGCTTGCTCCGCCTTGATTTTATCCTCTTTTAATTTCTTGATTTCTGGTATAACTTTCTCAAAACTTTCTATGTCCGTAAGCCCATAAAAAGTCTTATTGCCGAAGACGATAGCGGGGAAGTCGTTTTCTACTTTATGGATTGATATTAGTGTTTTAATTGCGGTTAAAGGCAGATCATAGTCAAAGGAATATACTCTAAGCGTTGGGTAGTTTTCTCTGAAGTAAGTTAGGGTGATACTCGCTTTCTCGCAATTTTTACACTCTTGGCCACTTGGGTAAAAATAGAGAATTGTTAATGGTTTTACATTACACTTTTCTCCAATTTTCTTGCTTAACAGGTAGTCTTTTATTTCAAGTAGGGAGTAGTATCTTTTTAGATTTATTACAGCCTCATTCTTTGATCCAAGTTGTTTTTCTGTGTAGTCAAGTTTTGCTCCCAAATCATTCATTTCACTTGATAGGGTATTCCCCTCGCTTATATTTTCACATGATGATTCTGCAAGGAGGTTAAACTGTGTTTCGGAAGATAATATATCCACCGATACTTTATCTTCTATATCTCTTACTTGATCGAGACGTTTTTGATTTAAAGAATTACTAACATAAAATGCGGTGCCAAATATTGCGCCAGTTATAATAAAAACGATTATGTATTTTTTGTATGACATATAGTTATTGTTATCTCCAAGATGTTCTCTTGGAGAATAGGGTATTGTAAGCCGCTTTTATAAACCAAAATGGTGATATGAGGCTATATAGAAGAATATAGAAAATCATGTCTTTTGATATCTTGACTTTATCGTTTGCAATATGCCTTCCCGATAGCATTGTAGTCACAACCATAGATACGAAGAATATGCTTAGAATTGCAAGCATTCCAGTTTGCATAAAGAACCAGTCTATTTTGTGAGGGATGAGTGATGACCATCCGATGGTTTCTACAAGAATAACTTTATTGTACAAGAAGGTTATTATCTCTTTTACCATAAAGAATATGAAATACATTGTGGCGAAAATGGTTATTGAAACTATTGGCAATATGAAAGTTGAAAGCGTCCCATACTTAGTTGTAAATACCATTTCTTTGTAATCAAGAAGGTTTTCCATACCCCCATGTATCCATCTCAATCTCTGTTTGTAGAGCCTTTTAACTGTTGGTTGGGCATAGGTATAGACATATGCATTGTGGGCGTTGTCTATGCGCATGCCATTCTTCTGCATTCTGAGGGCTATCTCCATATCCTCAGTATTGTGGGCGTGTTTATATCCGCCTATCTTTTCAAAAACAGATTTTCTAAATATTGAAAATGGTCCGGGGGTGATATATTGACTATTTAAAGCTGAGAAGACGAAGCGTATGAAGGCGCTAATATGGAATTCGGCTCTCTGTAGCAACTCTATCGGGTTTTTGGGGTCGAGAATTTTTATCGATGGAGTGACGGCCATAATTTCTTTATTTTCAAATCTCTTTACTATCCTCTTTAGGGCTTGGCTATCCACAAAAGCATCAGCATCAAGGCATCCCACAAGATCACTATCGGTGTTTTTTAGTCCCAAGTTTAAAGCTGTGAATTTACCCCCGTTTTCTTTTTGATACAAAGAGACGGTTTCGTGGTCTTTGTATTTTTGTATTACATTCCAAGTGTTGTCTTTGCTCCCATCATCAATAACAAATATTTTTAGCTTTTCCTTAGGATAATCTAGAGAAAGTAATGATTCTATTGTTCCAAGTACAGTTTTTTCTTCGTTCCAAACAGGGACCATTATGGTGACCGATGGATAGATAAGGGGGTCTTCATTGTGTTTAGGATTTGTGACCTCTTTTACATTTTCTATGAAGGTCAAAAGCAGAAAAACCTCAAAATAGAGGGCTACAAACAAAAGCGGGTAGGTGATAAAACTCATACTGGTCATTTCTGCCAACATATGGGATTAATTTAACACGAAAAACGTAGTGCTTCAATGACGTATTGGCGTAAGTCAAGTATTTGGCTATAATCGATAAATATGGAAAAAATAACAGGAAACAAGGGGCATCTTCATCCTCTAAGTATTATACTCTCTGATATAAATTCTATTTTTAGAGAGATGGGTTTCGCTGTTGCTCAGGGTCCTGAAATAGAGAGTGAATTTTATAATTTCGATGCTTTGAACGTTCCAAGTTTCCACCCAGCAAGAGATATGTGGGATACATTTTGGTTAAACCCTCTTTCAGGTAAAAAACTTCTTAGGACACACACTTCTCCGGTGCAGATAAGATATATGGAGACTCATGAACCACCAATAAGAATAATAGCCCCTGGTAAAGTTTATAGACATGAAGCAACAGATGCGACTCATGAAGCTCAGTTTTACCAACTCGAGGGATTGATGGTGGGTGAGAATGTTTCTATGGGACATTTGAAAGGAACACTGGAGGAGTTTTTTACAAAGTTTTTTGGAGCAAAGACCAGTGTTCGTTTGAGGCCGAGCTATTTTCCTTTTGTTGAACCTGGGGTTGAAGTTGATATGACTTGTTTCAAATGTTCTGGTGGTGGATGCAATGTATGTAAGGGTACTGGTTATATCGAGATCATGGGGGCGGGTATGGTCCATCCGAAAGTACTTGAAGCTGTAAAAATTCATCCAAAAAAATATTCTGGTTTTGCTTTTGGAGCTGGATTAGATAGGCTCGCTATGCTCAAGTATGGGATAGATGATGTTAGACTTTTATACGAAGGGGATTTAAGGCTAGTTGATCAATTTTAATATGAAAGTTTCTCATAAATGGTTAAATGAATATTTCAGTGGCAAATTACCTTCAGCAGATAAGGTTGCTGAGGCGCTTACTATGCATGCTTTTGAGATTGAAGAGGTTTTTGAACAGGCGGGAGATTATATTCTTGATGTAAAAGTGCTACCAAATAGGGCTCACGACTGTCTCTCTCATAGGGGAATTGCAAAAGAAATAAGTTCAATTTTGAATATAAAAATTGAAAAAGATAATATAGAGAAAAATTTATTACCGCACGAAAGTCCTAAGCTCAAAGTCGAAGTGGAATCCAAGCTTGTTCCTCGTTTTACTATGGCTCTTATCGAGAATATAAAAGTCGTGGAGTCTCCATCTTGGCTCAAAGAGAAGATAGAAAGTATGGGTGGGCGATCTATAAACAATATAGTTGATATTACAAATTATGTGATGTTTGAGCTTGGTCAGCCGATGCACGCTTTTGATGCTGATAAACTGAAGAAAAAGGATGGCACTAACTTTATTCTTGTGAGAGAGGCAAAAGATGGGGAAAAAACTATTACTCTGGACAAAGAAGAGAGGACTCTTGGTGAGGGGATGATACTTATATCTGATGGTAATGATAATGGGTCTATTTTAGGTATTGCGGGCATAAAGGGTGGAATGGAAGCTGGTATTGATGAAAACACAAAAAATATTTTGCTTGAAGCAGCGAATTTTAATCCAGAAAATATAAGGAAGAGTTCCAAAAAACTAAACCTAAGAACTGATGCCTCTGTTCGATTTGAAAACGGTATTTCTCCAGAGTGGACTATGTATGCTGTATCTTTGGCAATAAAAATTATTTCAGAATGTGCCAATGATAAGTCTTTCAAGGTAGATAGTCTGGTTGATTTATATAAAACCAAAAAGAAACCATATAGACTCGGGGTGTCACTAAGCGAAGTTAATGGTTTGCTGGGTACAAATCTTAAGAATAGTGATTTGGAGGGAATATTAAATCGTTATGGTTTTGAATTTGCCAAAGTTAATCCAGAAGATCAGATAGAAAATACAGTAAAGGCTCTTATTGGTAGACCATATAAGAGTGGAGCTTCAATAAGTGTAGAGGCACCTGATTTTTTTGATTGTTCATCTTTTGTTTCTTATTCTTTTATACAGGCTGGTATTTCCATACCAAGAATGACAGTTGACCAAATGGTCTATTCTGAATCCATCCTAGAAGGAGGCTTGAAAGAATTAGATTTGGTCTTTAGTAATACTGGTATTCATGAGTTTGGGATATTGCATCATGTGTCAAAGGAGTTTATGCCTGGGGTTGAAGTGAAGGAAGGAGTTGATCATGTTGGGATATATATTGGTAATGGAGAAGTGGTGCATGCTTCAAAAGGAAACAATGGTGTAAAGAAAGAAAAAATAAGTGAAAGTAATTATTTCAAAAATATTGTTGGCTACGGGCGTATATTAAAAAATAATGAAGAGAGATTTATTATTGAGGTACCTTTTGAACGGCTCGACTTGAGATTGCCCGAGGATCTTATTGAGGAGGTTGGGAGGCTATATGGATTAGCTCATATTGAAAGTGTTGTCCCGCAAAAGATTGGAGATGTGCCCAAAAATGATACTTTTTCTATTTCGCAGATTATACGTAGAGAACTTGTGAATATTGGTTTTTCGGAAGTTTATACCTATGCAATGGTTGAAAAAGGTAAAGTTGAGATTGCAAACCCAATTGCAAATGACAAGTCTTTCATGCGAGAAAACATCAAAGATGGCCTAATCAAGAGTTATAAATTAAATTCCTATAACGCTCCGCTTCTGAATATGGGGGTTATTAGTATCTTTGAAATCGGGTCTGTCTTTACTGACCTAGATAGTGAGCACATATCTCTTTCTTTGTTGTCATTGCCGGCAAGAAAGGGGAAGAGTGAAAAGAAAGAGAGCGAGGAAAGGCTGAGTTTAGCGATAAGTAAGATGGAAGACTTGGGTATAAAACTTATCGATGAGGGAGATGGTGTCTATAGTGCGAATATATCCAAAGTGCAATTAAGAGAAAGTGATAAAGAAGTAAGCCTAACATCGATCCCTGTTGTTTATAAAAGTATTTCCGTTTTTCCATTTATATTGAGAGATATTGCTTTTTGGACTCTATCAAATGTAAACGAATCTGATGTTGAAAAACAAATAAGAAAAGATGGAGGAGAGGATCTTATAAGATGTGATCTTTTTGATAAATTTGAAAAGGATGGCAAGGTTTCTCTGGCCTATCATCTAGTTTTTCAATCAAAAGAGAAAACTTTGACTGATGAGGAGGTAAATAAGAATATGGATGACATATGTTCATCGCTTAAGAGTAGTGGTTTTGAAATAAGGTAATGACTAAGAAGATCAAAGTACCCTTTTACTCTCAATATATGCACATAAAGGATCCTTTTTGGATACCTCGGGCTTGTGGCATGTGTTGTCTAAAGATGGTTTTAGATTACCATGGTGTAGAGACCGAAGAGATTAGTGAAATGTGTATTAAAGGTAAGGAAGCTGGTGGATACAGTAACTCAGGGTGGATACATGATTATTTCTTATCAGTTGCAAGGGGGAGTGGAATTGATGCTCACAGAGAAGAAGGTATGGATATAGATTCGGGTTTGGAGAAAATTGCCTTATCTTTAGATAAGAATGAACCAGTTATTGCTTCTTGTGTTAAAAGATTTTTGAATGAGAATAAATTTCACATGGTGGTTGTCGTGGGTTATGAGAAGGGAGAAAATGGTGAATTAAAAGGATTTTATTTTAATGAACCAGAGTCTCTTACTGTTGAATATGGAGAATGTAGGTTTGTAGACATACCGACATTTTTGTCCGATTGGAGAAGAATGGCGATTTTCATTGGTCGCTAAAAAACACAAAAGCCCAGCGTATCGCGGGGCTTGCTTCAAGAAGGGAAGTGGCGAGCATGGTATTCGGCTCAAGCGCAACTCCTTGAAGGTGCGAGGAATTAATCCTCGGGTGTGCCGTCATAATCAGAGAGTGACGGCTTTTTGGTGGACATTAACTCAAGTTGATCGGTCTCAGCTAAGAAACGGATGTAATTGAGTAGGCAGTCATCCTAAAACGCTGGGTCTTCTCTGAAAGACGGATAGGTATGGTTTTCCATACGTATCTCCTTTCAAAAGAACTGTCACACGTGTTTGTGCAACAGGGCGAAATGTATCACGAAAAAATATTTAAGCAAATGTAAAAGCAAATCGGCGCGCCAGGGGCGCGCCGACGATGACGACTTATATTCGGGTCTTTTCCTTGTAATTTTTCTTTGACCCGTATATTTCCGACATCCACATGTCGAGGACGTCGGGCAGGCCGATCTGCATTGTTTTCTCAACGACGCAGATCTGGTTGAAGAGATCGCCACCCCTATCTTTGTGGAGGATTTTTTCCGGAGGGCTTCCGGAGGCGGGGGAGAATGTTTCTATTTTCCCCGAGTAGGTGGGGATGGATACGATAAGGATGTCCCCATCCTCTTCCTCCATGTGAACGGTGTATTTGTCGAACACATTGGTACTCGACAGGACACCGTCACTTCCCCTTATCTCGACTCGGTTCACCATGGAGTCGTCCTTTTTCAGGATGATCTCGCACTTGGCGAAACCGACAGACCTCTGATACTTGAATATTGCCCCGAGCCTTTCTTCCCCGGGAGACACGTCGCCCCTCGTCCAGATTGCGACTGGGACAGTCGCAGATTGGGCAAGAGACAACCTCGGGTGGGTGAACATCACCACGGCCGCGATGGCGATAGCGAAAATCTTGAACCAAATTTCTTTGGTCATTTTTTTCTCCTAGGTTGACACGGTTTTGACACCGGTCGGCTTTGCTGGGAGCCGATCCCGCATTTCATGCATTGGCGCGGGGTGGCCTGCATAAAATGTGTCGTAGATTACGATCGCAGTCGCGATGATTGCCATCACAACTGCTAGGACTTTTACCCACATGGGGTTTTTTTGTTTCACCTTCCCTCCCTTTTGTCGGTTTAAGTGGAACTTCTCGGACTGTCTAGTATTAAACATGAAAAAGCATCTAATGTCAAGAGATTATCAATTATTTTATTGCATTAACAACACGATATGGATATTACTATATGATGTTCTAATTTATTTTGTATTCCAAAATGTGCAGATTTTTGATAGAATAAAAGGGTCAAAAAGAAGCAAATTGTTGCTTTTTAATTTTATGCCAGCAAAAAAAGAAAAAGATAAAAGCGGACATCATTATAGTGCTGAGGACATTACCGTTCTTGAGGGACTTGAACCAGTACGTAAGCGTCCCGGAATGTATATTGGTACAACTGGGCCTGATGGACTGCATCATTTGATTTGGGAGATATTTGATAACTCTCGCGATGAGGCTATGGGCAGTTTTGCCAATCGTATTGAAGTGGCACTTTTGCCTCAAAATAGAATAAGAGTTGCAGATAATGGACGTGGCATTCCTGTTGATATTCATAAGAAGACAAAAGTTTCTGCTCTAGAGACTATTATGACTACTCTGCACGCTGGAGGAAAATTCGGAGGGGAGGGCTATAAGGTATCCGGAGGTCTACATGGAGTCGGAGCCTCAGTTGTAAATGCACTTTCTGTTTATATGAAAGTCGAAGTGCATCGCGATGGCGGGTATTACTACCAGGAGTATTCGAGGGGTATAAAAAAGGCTGCCGTCAAGAAGGTTAGAGCTTCAAAGGAAAATGGCACCATCGTCACGTTTGAAGCTGACACAGAAATTTTCAAAGAAATAAAATATGATTGGAATAGAGTTGTTTCTCATTTGCGTCAGCAAGCTTATTTGGTCAAAAAACTTAGAATTGAAGTTTTGGACTTAAGGGGATATGAAGGAAAGATAAAAGATGATGAGTTCTGGCTACACGACCTTCATCTCAGTGCACCGACATTTACTTTTTATTTTGAGGGAGGATTGCAGTCTATGGTTCGTTTTTATAACGAGTTTCAAAAACCCATACATAGGGAAGTCTTTTATGTTGAGAAAGAGCAGGATGGGGTCAATGTTGAGGTTGCGCTTCAGTATGTGGATGACATAACACCCAGACTCCTTGCTTTTGCTAACAACATTTATAACCTAGAGGGAGGAACTCATGTGACAGGTTTTAAGACTGCACTAACGAGAGCCCTCAATAACTACGCTAGAAAAAATAATATTCTAAAAGAGTCAGAGGATAACCTTACTGGAGATGATGTGTTAGAGGGTTTGACTGCAGTTGTTTCAATAAAGATGGGACCCGATATCCAGTTTGAGGGGCAGACGAAAGCGAAACTTGGAAGCGTGGAAGCACAGGGTGCTGTAGCTCAAGTTTTCAATGATAGTTTTAATGCATTTTTGGAAGAAAAGCCTGATGATGCAAGAGCAATAATAAACAAAGCAATACTTGCCCTTAAGGCAAGAAAGGCTGCTAAGGCAGCAAAGGATAGTGTATTGAGAAAAGGAGCCCTCGAGGGGCTTACGTTGCCTGGTAAGCTTGCAGATTGTTCAAGTAGGGATGCTTCTGAATCAGAAGTGTTTATCGTTGAGGGAGATTCTGCTGGTGGTTCTTCAAAACAGGGAAGAGATAGAAAGACTCAAGCTATATTACCTCTTAAGGGTAAAATTTTGAATGTGGAGAGAGCGAGACTCGACAAGATGCTTGCTTCTCAGGAGATTAAGGCACTTATCTTGGCATTGGGAACATTGATTGGGGATACATTTGATATTAGTAAGTTGCGATATCACAAAATAATAATTGCCACAGATGCTGACGTTGATGGGGCACATATCAGAACTTTGATACTTACTCTTTTCTATAGACATTTCAGACAGATAATCGATGGTGGGTATCTCTATATTGCTCAACCACCACTCTACAAGGTGAAGAAGGGAAAAGAAAGTGCATACGCTTTTTCGGACGAGGAAAAAGAAAAAATTGTGAAGAATTTTGGAGGAGTGGCAGTTGAAATAGATGAAGCGGAGGCTTCAGAGGGTGAAGAGGTGCCGGAAGAAGAGGAAGACGAAAAAGCAAAAACGAAAAAGACGGCAAAAGTTATGGTCCAGAGATATAAAGGTCTTGGAGAAATGAATCCGGAGGAATTGTGGGAAACAACCATGAACCCAGCCAACAGAATCTTGAAACGGGTGACAATAGAAGATACTGCTGACGCCGACAAAGCCTTTGATGTTCTCATGGGAACCGATGTCCCATCTCGAAAGAGCTTTATTCAGTCAAATGCCAAATACGCAAAACTAGACATATAAGCAATCGCCCCCCAATAAAGGGGCGGTTTTGCTTATAAGTATTTGGTGTATAATTTATATATAAACATGGCTTTCGATTTCCTGTCTAAAATTTCATGGAGGAGGGTCTTTAAGAGGGTGACGCTTGGAATTTTGGCACTTGTATTAATAATGGTGTTTTTTATGTTTTTTGGCGTAGGGCTAAAATATATGCAGTTTAAGATATTGTCGAATAGGGCAGATAGTATCTTGAATGAGATGAAAACACAGAACGAAAAAGAAATTGCTTATCAAAAAAGTGATTTTGCAGGAGGGAAGACTCCGGAAGAAACCTTAGATTTACTTTTAGTTGCCTTGAAAAAAAATGATGCAACAACCTCATCTAGCTACTATCGAGTAGATAAAAAGGACTCAGCTCTCAAAAAGTTTAATGATGAGTTGGGTAAAAACAAAAGTCTTTCCGAAAGCTTAAAATGGTATGAGGGAATAAGAAATAAGGGGGTTAAAAAATGTGGTGTAGAAGTTGATTGGTGTGCTATTGAATATTATTCAAAATCTACTGAAGATAAGACGTATTCAAATAGGGTTGGCTCTCAAGATGTTGTGGTTACAGTGCCAAAAGGTACTAACGAAAGGATTGGGGCTTTAATGACAATAAACATCTTTACCAAAGTATGGAAAATAGAGTTTTAGCCAGCATTTTGTTGTTTGCTCTTTTCTTTCCAAATCATACTTTTGCTTATGATCCACAGACTACTCATGCCGGGCTCACCCAAGAGTCAGTCAATTTCTACAACTTGTTCCATGGTGATAAAAAGATATCCAAAGAAGATTTGGAGAAAATTGTCCAAGGATCGATAGATGAAGATTTTCCGGATTCAAGGTCACTAAATCACTTCTATGATCCAACGCACAATATCGGACTCAATGGTATGAGTTCGGCCAAATACTGGGCCTTTCATGATACAGGTGCGATAGGTACTATAAAACTTGGTATAGATACTCCCTTTTTCTCAAAGAGAGTTGAAGGAGAGGTGAACGAATATTCTTGGCCGAGGGTTATGGAGCACTATGCTCGAGGCGAGATGGGTGAGGCTTATACAGGACTTGGCCACATTCTTCATCTACTTGAGGATATGACGGTACCGGACCATGTGAGAAATGACCCACATATGGGTGAAGGAAGTTCTGGTCTTTATACCAATCCGTCATCTTATGAGTCATGGGCTGAGAAAAATATGAATAGGGATACTATGTCAGGCACGGCTGAGAAATTTTTTGTAAAAGGAGACAGGCCGGAGAGACTTGATAATCTTGAATTATATTTTGATACTTTGGCTTCTTATACGAATGCAAATTTTTATAGTGATGACACTATAAATAATAAATATAATGAATTTGAGTACCCTAGGATTGTTGAAAGTGATGATGAATTTGCATATGGACTAGATAGTTTATCAGGGTCTAAGATACGTCTTTTGAATGTTGAGCTTGTAAAAGATGGAAAGAATTATTATTTATATAGAGATAGTAAAATGGAAGTTATTCAAGATTATTTTAAAATTCTTTCTGAGAAATCAATAACAAATAACGCTGGTGTTATTGAACTATTTTTCAGGGAGGGAGAAAAAGCAAAAACTGAATATTTAAAAAAACAAAAGGAGGATGAAGATAGGAGGCTTTCCAGAGAAAAGGAACTACAGAATTCACAATCAACAATAAGAGCAGAGATCGCCACACTTGAACACAAACTTCCCAATTTTATGTCTCCGGTTGTATCTCTACTTGGAAATAGTATGAGTGAGAGTTTGAACTTCTTGTCTTGGTCAAAGGATGGGTTATCAAGGATAGGCGACGGATTAAGTTCTAGTTTTGATAATTCTCTTGCATTTGTAGGGAGTATATTAAACACAACAAAGAGTCTAGCCAGCACAGCTTCTTTTGTAGGTGGGGAAGCGGTTTCAATAGTAAAAGACGATATCTCTTTAGGGGGGATAAATACTATTAAATTTGTTAATAATCATCCGACAGTTGTTTTGCCTGGGCCATACTTTGCTCTACACCATGGTGATACTGGCACTTCTTCTTTGCCGAGCGATAAATCTTCTATAAGTGAAGATGTGCTCATGTCACTAACACTACCAGTTATTCCAAATCCGATTGTTGTACCTGTAACTCCTGGTTTTGGCGGAGGAGGGCCAATTATAAGTACTTTCTCAGGAGATAGTTCCTCGGGTACTTTTGCGGGATCATCCTCTACAACATCTGATTCTAGTTCAACTCCTGATATTCCGACTGTACCACCCGATACTACGCCTCCAGACTTTAACTATTCTATAAGAGAGTGTGCGCATTCAATAATTGATGGCACATGTACAGTCGCTACCAGCTCTGTCACTTTAGAAATGTCCTCAGTGGCTTCTGATCTGGCTTATTATGCAGTCGATGTTGATGGGGTGTTCGCTACTTCAACTTTTGATACGGTGCTTGCAGATCTTATACCATCTGCTACTCACAATATTTCAGCTGCAGCCTACGACTTGTCTGGTAATGCAGCAACGGGTACACCCATAGTTGTGACCTATATAAAAAGACCTATTGTTATAAGTGAGATAGCTTGGGCTGGCACAGAGGAGGGGGTAGATCGACAATGGATTGAACTTTACAACAATACTGGGAGTACAATAAATCTATCAGAATTTATTTTAAGAGGTAAAAGTGGTACTCCAAATTTTTTGTTCCCATCCAATATCTCTCCGAATTCTTATTATCTTGTAGATAGGGATACTGAAGACGTCACACCTAGTATTCCGGTTGATTTTGTGTCTGGTATGTCTGGGCCGGGGGATCCAGGAATAAATAAAATTGAGGATACTATAGAGCTTGTCCATATGGAAGGTGGAGATGGAGAAGAGATTGTTGATTCGACTCCACTTCTAGGAGCTTGTGGGGGAGTTTGGTGTGCAGGGAGCGCGACAGATTTCTCGACTATGGCTAGAGTCAATCTGAACTCCTCGGGTATGTCGCCTTCAAACTGGATAAGCGATAATACTATTTTTAAATCTATACTCGACTCGACGGGGAGGAATGTAAAAGGTTCTCCGGGGGTAGCTACCGATCCTTGTATATTGCCGGCTCTTAGTTCGTTTCTACCACTACCTCCTCCGTGCTGAGGATATTTACATGCTTGCAATTTTGTGTTGAAAGTGTAATGTTTTTTACAGATCAACAACTTGGGGGAATCCCAAATGAAACCTTTGGAAGAAGGCGGGGGGCTTGAGCGGATGCTCTTGGTGTCCGTGCTCATGACCGCAGCTCTTGGTGCTCGGGGTAACCGGGGTATCATGGATGCCCTGCGTCAGGAATTGCACAATACTTTCATGCTATCCAGGTCTTTTATTGAAAGTGGACGTGTTCCTACGGGAGGGGAGGAGGACCTGGCGGTGGAGAAAGCTATTTCTGAGATCCGTGATAAATATAGGCCCCTGATCGAAGAAATTGCCAATCGATATCGAAAGGCGGCTTGAATTATCGGCTGCCCACAAAGAAAACGCCCGTAGTGCCACTTGGCACTACGGGCGAATCCTATTTTTATATTGCTTTGATATTTAGTGAAGTTGAGTTATTTGAGATATTGCTTTCAGTTATGTTCTGGGCTGGATCTACTTTTACTGTAAATGTACCTGTGCCATCTATAACTCTATCGAAGACTAGCGTGTAATCTACTCCAGATTGAGGAGCTATTCCAGCTTGGGTTTCTGATACGAATACATAAGATGGTGAAGTTGGGAGTATCGCAGTGAACACGAATGATTGAGATGTCTTATCTCCTATATTCTCTATCCTGAATTTGACAGCGATTCTATCTGTTCTCTTTGGAGAATTTGTCGCTATGAAGTTATTCGCAGAGTCCATTATCCCCAAACTTACTATGGATGGGGTAAGGTCGGCTTTACCATTTGGGTTGCTGATTGTTCCTCCATAGGATACGGTGCCTGTATTTTTTGAAGTTGTGTTTGTAGTTACGGGTTCTTTTTTGGGAGTTGTAGTTTCAGTTTTCTCTTTTATAACTATAGTTGAACCCGCATCTTTTTTCTGAGTATTTTCTTTCTTCACTATTGAGTCGTTTGTGATGTTTATGTTTGTTACTCCAGTTATAGAGGTTTCTTTCTCTCCGTTTCTAGTGAAAGATATTGTGATAGGGAGGTCGACTTTGCCAAACTTTTCTGAGAAAGCTGTAATAGAAATACTATTGTCTATGTTTATGAATTGATAGTCCTTATTGCAGAGTACTGTGTCCTCGTCTGTTATTTTTGATTTTACTTTGATATACACTCCGTCAACACATGGGTAATATAGTGTGTATGATCCATCCTTTGTTTTGTTTTCATGATTCCATGATAGGACAAATGGTTTTCCAGAAGTGACCGCTTCGCCATGTGCTGAGACTTTTTCTGATTCAAACGCGTTTGATAGACTTGCGAGTACCCCGTGTGCTCTATCAAAGGCAACAGGGGAGTATCTGACTACCATAATGGCTATAGATATAATCGCAATGAGTCCAAGTATTAGTCCTAAAATGGCCAAAAGCGGAGTTGCTCTCTCTCGGTAAACTTGAGTACGACTAAGGAGCTCGGCGCGCCTTCTCTTGCGAGCTTCCTCTTTTGTCTCATCTTTATGCGAAAAATCTGGTATCATCTCATCTTTTTCACTGAGCATTGCAACCTCGGTTTCCCTTGAGACAACCTCATTTTCCATTTCCTCTATTGGCAAATTGTTCGGAATGTAATCTTTCATAAATTTTTTGTTTTTTGATTTTTGGGGCCAAATTGGCCTTGTTTCTAATATATATCATATATATATGTATTTGTCAATACTTTTGAAAATCCCACGAATAATCCATTATAGCAACATTGACAAAACGCTTTTAATATGATAGACTTTCCCCAGTGGTGGAAAGGTGTGTCCTTTCTTTGACAAAACCACATAAAACGATGGAAAAGAGAAACTTCAAGGTAAAAGTAAGTAAAATCAGCGTGCTTTATCGCACTATACTTTTCTTTATTGGATTTCTAGTTATCCTTGTCAGTCTTGGTTTTGCACCAAAGGGGGTCAAGGAAATTAACAATGCTTTTTTCTCGATTTTTATTCACGATGAAAGAAGTTCTGTTAATGAAGGTGATTTGGTGGAGACGGTTAGGTTTGGTAGCTATACTGAGCCTGTTAGGGTAGTAATCTCTAAGATCGGGGTGGATGCGAAAGTTTTAAATCCCAAGAGTTCAGATACAAAGACTCTTGATGATGCACTTCTATACGGAGCGGTTAGATACCCAGAGTCTGGAGACCTTGAGAGCAATCAAACGATATTCATCTTTGGTCACTCATCACATCTTCCCATCGTTCACAATCAAAACTTCAAACTTTTTTCAGAAATTCCAAAATTATCTCCACGAAGTGAGATAAAACTTTATTCTGAAAATGGTAAGGAGTATACGTATTCAGTAGACACGGTCACTTTGACAAAGGCCGATGATGCGCTTGTTAATCTTTCCGAAAGGAAAAGAAAACTAGTTGTCTCAACCTGTAATGGTTTCGGTGAGAAAAGTGAGAGATATGTTGTTGTGGCTTCTTTTGTAGGGTCAACAAGTACTAAACAAACCTTGAAATAATAAGTTCTTCTAAGATAGGGAAGTCGTGGCAGACTTACTCTTTGGGATTTTGCACTCTAAAGTGCACATTTTTGTACCTTTACACAATCCCAACGAGTAAGTCCTCCATGAATGTCGAGAGACACGATTAGGATGACAGATCTTTGATTTTTCGGTTCCGCGGAATAAAATACCGCGGGGTTCAATAACGGGCCTAATAGGAGAAAACCATGACCCGTATTTTTCTGGCCTTCGCGGCCGTGCTTTGCCTCCTTTCGGGCTGCGCAAGCCTGAAGGAGTTCGGGACCACCCTTGGCTTCAAGGGGGGTGGAGAGAAACCGGCTTCCGCCGTTACGAAGTCTGTCACGACTGAAGCCAAGCCGGCACCCGTCGCCCTCCCCGCATCGAAAGGTGCGGAGTTACCTCCCTCCGAAAAGGGGAAGGTGGCAATGGCGATGCCGGAGAAGACGGTGATCTTTTCATCCAAGGATGAGTGCCTCACGGCGCTCCGGGCCGGGCTCGCCGCCCCCTACGTTCCCAAGTTTTTCGAGAACAGGGGGAAGAAGCCCGCGGGGAAAAACGGTCGGAAGGCCAAGCCCGCCGAGGCGGACGTCTGCGTTTTCATGCTGACCACCCTCGGTAAGAAGTGGGTCTATCAGAAGATTGGGACCATGTTCCGCTTCGAGAAGGACGCCGAGGCCCCGTACGCGCTCGACGCATGCGGGAACGAGGTTTACGAGTGGGCGCACTTGCCCCCTCCAGCACCTGTCGTTGCCCCCGCGCCTACTGTCGAGGTAATCTCGACATGCGAGACGAAGTCCCAAACCTGGAACTTCATGGTTTGGGATCGTGGAAATATGGACCCCTCTCTTCGTGAACGGCTCGTCAGGGCCGAACATGAGAAGGGGTACTTCGGTTCCGACGCCGCGTCGCGTGGTCTCGGGGCGGCGCTTCGCGCCGCGAAAGAGGCCGACAAGGCCAAGCTTTCCTCGACCACCATCACCTCCCAAGTCGCAAGGCTTGAAAATGGGAAGTGGATGAAGGTTAGCGAGGTGAAGATCCTGAACGGATCTGCCTCGTTTACCCTTCCCAGGGAAGCTTGGGGGAATAAGGTCGTCGCTCTTTTTGAGGGCGAGGACCTCGTCTACCCCCCGGTGGACACGAAGTTTGGGGGCAAGAGGGTGCTAATCATGTCCGAGGGGGAGACGACTCCCCGAGGGTGTGACCCCAAATACCTTCACGTGGCGACTGACAAGAAGTAGTCGCCGCCCGGACTTAGCGCGGAGCCGAAAAATTGTGGGAACGGTACCTTGGTGCAATGCCTTGGTATCGTCCCCACTTTAATAATTGCATTTTACCGATATGATTTTTTTGCAAGATAAATTATCAAGAATAAAAAAGATTATGAGAGACATGATCAAAAAAATAGAATATAGAACAAAAATGTTTGCTCAAAATGGAGTGAAGCCATTCTTCGCTATTGTTTTGATTTTGTCTCTCTTTGCGCCTAGTGCTGTTTTGATCGGATACAAAATAAATAATTCTAATACGATAAATACAGTTAGAGCCGATGATGATTTACTATTTGACCCTTGGGTCGGGTATATTAACGACAACAATGACACCTCATCAGTATCTAGCGGTTCAGGTGTTGATATTGGGGGATCAAATAGTG
Organism: uncultured Candidatus Saccharibacteria bacterium; assembly: GCA_964443725.1. Taxonomy (GTDB): domain Bacteria; phylum Patescibacteriota; class Minisyncoccia; order Phycocordibacterales; family JAKFXT01; genus CAYUDP01. Next base: position 15,281 of record CAYUDP010000004.1, on the reverse strand, counting down.
ATACTTCATGGGATTTTTCATCTTTTAACTCTGATAATAGTGGATTTTTTGGAACAGCTTCAAATAATTCTGGAGCAGACATTGGGGGAGGGAATGATGGTTCGGATTCAAGTAATTTCTGGTTTGGAAGTTCTGATACAAGTGCTAATAATAATTGGTTTTCATCAAATGCCGACGATTCAGCTGGTTTCTTTGGCAGTGATATAGGTGGTGGTAATTCTGAAGTCCCACTTGATATAGGTGGGGGCAATTCTTTTTCTGGTGTTGATATCGGCGGTGGGAACTCTACTGCTGGATTAGATATCGGCGGTGGGAACTCTAGTGAAGGTATAGACATTGGTGGTGGAAACTCTGAAGATTCTATACCTTGGGCTTTGCTTGGAGCCGGTGTACTTGCTGCACTACTTTTGAGTCATTCAAGTGACAGTTCCACTACTGCCGGTGGTGGTACTACAGTCACTCCACCTTCTTGTGTTTCCCCAAGTATTACTTCTGCCTCAACAACTTCAGGAGTTATTGGTGTTTCGTTCACATACACAACTGTTGCAACTGGTAAGACCCCAATAACTTTTGGTGCAACAGGTTTGCCATCTGGACTTTCTATAAACACATCAACAGGAGTTATTTCTGGAACACCAACAACTGCAGGTACTTATACAGTCACATTAACCGCAACAAATTCATGTGGAAGTGCAGCTAAGACAGTTGTAATAACAATTACTACTTCTGGGTCGTGTGTTCCTGGAATTCCAGTTATTACTTCTTCTCCTACTGCTTCTGTTACAGTTGGCAATGCTTTTAGCTACACAATAACTGGAAGTAATAGTCCTACTACTTTTGTTGCAACCGGCCTGCCATCATGGCTTTCATTTGCGTCAACTACAGGAGTTATTTCAGGTACACCAACTACAACTGGTACATATACCATTAACATTTCAATTTCCAATAATTGTGGTTCAGCAAGTGGTACTTTGGTTATTACGGTTTCAAATTCTACCGGCGGAGGTGGAGGTGGCGGCGGAGGCGGTTGTGCTGTTCCAGCCATTACTTCATCACTCAGTGCCTCGGCAATGATTGGCAGTGCCTTCAGCTATACAATAACTGCAAATAACAGCCCCACAAGCTACAATGCAACAGGTTTGCCATCTGGACTTACAGTTTCAACTTCAACAGGAGTTATATCTGGTACCCCGACTTTGTCAGGATCTTATACAGTTGTAATCTCTGCAACAAATATTTGTGGCACTGTAACTGCTAACCTAGTCCTCAATATCAATTCTCCTGGTGGCGGTGGTGGAGGCGGAGGGGGTGGAATCTCTCCAACTGTTTCTCTGTATTCAAATGGAGGTGGTTCATCATATGTTTCTCTTTCTCAGGTGCCATATACTGGGCTCGGAGATTATGCAGGTACCATAGTATATATTTTAGGTCTAATTGTCCTGAGTATAGTTCTAGCTTATTTCTCAGTTGTACTTGAAAATAGAAGGAAGATATTAAGAGGGGATGTTGAAATAATTGTCACACCAGCAAAAATTGAAAAAGTTGTTGAATATGTCGATAGGGTTGAGATTGTAGAGAAAATTGTTCCAGTTGCAAGTGAGGTTTTGCCGAAGAAACCAAGTGTAGCTTTCATGGAAGACTTGGAAGATTATGCAAGAAATCATGGGGCTATGGTTACAAATGAAGCTATACTTGCGATATTTGATATCGCAAAAGGGGATTCATATAGCGCCCGAAGGATATTGCTTGGAATAATCAATGCTTACAAGTCAGTCACAGACGAAGATACAGCACTATTTATTACAGATTCAAAGGTCCGCGATATTGTTATGCAGGCCGGATACAGCAATAAGCTTTCATTGGCGAGAATATAAAAAACGAGAAAATAAAAATGAAAACCCCCGATTGTTATCGGGGGTTTTCATTTTTTAGGATATTTTTTTGTTGTCAGATTCATCTCTTAAAAGTTTTATCAATTCGTCAATTTTTATTTCGCCGATTTTCCCCTTTGTTCTATGTTCTAGTGTCACAGTACTGTGTGCGACCTCATTATCACCGATTACACACCAATATGGAGTTCTCATTTCTCTTGCTCCCCTAATCTTTTTACCCAAACCCTCTTTTGAGTCATCGATTTCTACACGTATGTCAGAGTTTGATATTTCATCAAAAACATTTTTTGCGAATTCAAGATGATTGTCTGATATAGGCAATACAGTTATCTGGTTCGGAGACAACCAAAGAGGGAAGTTACCGGCAAAATGCTCAATCATAACACCCATAAATCTCTCTATTGATCCGGATATTGCTCTATGAATTACTACGGGTCTTTCTTTTTTGCCATCGGAGTTTGTGAATGATAAATCAAATCTTTCTGGTAGGTTGAAATCACATTGTATAGTTGCAAGTTGCCATTCACGACCTATGGCGTCTTTGAACATAAAATCTAGCTTTGGCCCGTAAAAAGCTGCCTCATCTTTTGCTGGTTTATATGGAAGATTCTGCTCCTCACAAACTCTGGTCAAAGTATTCTCGGCTTTTTCCCACACCTCATCACTTCCTAGATATTTATTTTTATCGTCGCCCCTTAAGGAAAGTCTTACCCAATATCCGTCGATCATTCCCATTGTTGTGTAGAAAGTTTTTATTATATCGACGATGGTTGCAATCTCTTGGCCTAGCTGGTCCACTGTACAGAACAAGTGACCATCATCTTGGGTAATTGCTCGCACTCTGGTGAGTCCGCCTAACTGTCCTGATTTTTCATCTCTATACACTGTGGCTGGCTCGAAATATCTAACAGGCATGTCTCTATAAGAGAATTGATTGTCTGCAAATATTTGCATATGGTGTGGGCAATTCATTGGTTTCAAAATGAATTTGTCTTCCTTGCCAGAAACTCTGAATAATTCGTCACCAAATTTTGCAGCGTGGCCGGAAGTCTCGTATAGAGCTTCCTTAGCGATATGAGGCGTCCAAACTCTCGAGTAACCTTTTTTCTTGTGCAACTCCCAGAGGTAATCTTCTATGGCTTTTCTTATTATCATTCCACGTGGAGCAATAAGTGGTAATCCAGATCCAACTAAGTTTGATGAAGTAAAAAGCTTCATTTGTGGACCAATTATTTTGTGATCACGTTTTTTTGCTTCTTCCTGTTGGTTTATATACCCCTCTAAATCTTCTTTGGTTTCAAAAGCAAGTCCGTATATTCTGGTTAGCATTTTATTTTTTTCATCTCCTCTCCAGTACGCTCCAGCAACATGCGACAATTTGAACCCGTCCAAATTTATTTCTGAAAAATCACCAATGTGCCCTCCACGACACAAGTCTTCGAAATTACCATTTTTATAGAGTGTTATTTTTTCGCCTTTATCTGAGATTTCATTTATGAGCTCTTGTTTATATGCATTGTTATTGAATAGGTTCAGGGCTTCATCTTTTGCTACTTCTTTGTTTTCAAATTTTTTCCAGGACTGAGCGTTTTCTCGCATTTTTGCCTCTATCTTTGGCAAATCTGTATCTGAAATAGGGGATTTGAATTCAAAGTCATAATAAAAGCCATTGGAGACCGCTGGCCCGATAGTATTTTTTGTTCCAGGGTATAAATCCAAGACAGCTGACGCCAAAAGGTGGGCTAGAGAATGCCTTAAATGTTCAAGTTTTTCTTCTTTTTCCATACAAAAGAGATAATAGCACTTTTAACTTTTTAGGCAAAAAATTTTTGTCCTATATATTTTTAAAAACCTTGGTAAGGCTTTTTGTTAGTTCAGTTAAGTATTTAACTTTTTCTTTAATTTCTGCCCTAAGGTTGTCGTTGGCCATTTGAGTGATCAATGTTTTGTCATTGGTATCTAGTTCATGTAGTATTTCATTAGGTACTTGCCCTCTTGTTATTATTTTTGACATCTCCCTTACGTTTTTTAATGCATCAGAATCGAGATCTATTTCATTGCTATTTGTTGTTGCTTCTCTTAGACAGGTCTCAAGTTCCTTAAGTACTTTAAAACTTAATGGGATCATATCTTCAAATCTGACATCCTCTATTTTATCACTGGTTTTATTTCCGTCGGGTTCTACTCTGCCCATTCCAGCTTCTGCAAGAAAACTTTTCATCTTTTTATATCGTTAATTATTACAATATTATAATATTATCACAACTCTCTCGCTTCTTCTGCAATAAGGCTGGATTGGTTGTTTCTTTTTGAAACTTTTCCTTTAATAGATAGACACTTTCCAACGGTGAGTATATCTTTATTTTTTATAGCTATCCTAGGAAAAGCCACTATTTCCATAGAGCCAACATAATCAGTTATCTTTATAAAAAGCATTTTTTCCCCGTTTTTTGTCAGCATTGGTTTAATATCTTCTATGAGACCAGTTGCAACGGCGATCATTCCTTCTTGCATTTGGGTTTTTATTTTCTCAGTTGTCATAACTCGGCCTTCCATTTTTGCCTTATATTTATCCAAGGGGTGCCCAGAGACGTATAGGCCAAGTAGTTCTTTTTCCCACTTTAGTTTTTCATCCATTTCCATTTTTGGTTTTTTTGCCAATGTTAGTCCATGGTCGGTTCCGGATAAGTTTCCGAATAAAGAAAATTGGTCTTCTCCTTTGGCTTGTTCTTTATTAAATTCAAGTAGGGACTCTATGTTTCCCATCATTTCTCCTCTTTCTCCAAATGAATCAAGTGCTCCGGAGTAAATCAGAGCCTCAAGAGATTTTTTGTTTAGATTCCTATCTTTTATTCTAGCAAGAAAATCACCAAGTGAAGAGAATTTTCCATTTTTTTCACGTTCATTTATGATTGTATTTGCAATGCCTTCGCCGAAATTTTTTATACTGACTAATCCGAATCTGATTATGTTTTTTTCACCCTCTTTTACTAAGGTGAAATCTTTGAAGCATGTGTTTATGTCTGGTGGCAGAACGTTTATTCCCATCCTTTTACATTCCTTTACTGACTCTGCGACTTTTTCAACATCTCCTGCTTCAGCTGATAATATAGCCGTCATGTATTCTCCAGGAAAGTTGGCCTTCAGGTACGCTGTGTGGTACGCGACCTTTCCATAAGACACAGAGTGGGCCTTGTTGAATCCATAAGAGGCAAAGGGTTCAATCCAGTGCCAGACTTCTGTTGCTTTTTTCTCGCTCCATTTTGAATGATTGATACACCCGTTTATAAATTTCTCTCTTTGGGCTGCCATTTCTTCCGGTATTTTTTTCCCAACAGCTTTTCTAAATTTATCGACCTCTCCCCAAGAATATCCAGCGAGTTGGTTTGCCATCATTAACAAGTCGTCTTGGTAAACTAGAATTCCATAAGTTTTGTTTAATATTGGCTCAAGGGCTGGATCAAGGTATTTGATTTTTGATGGGTCGTGTTTCCTAGCTATGTAGTCCGGTATAAATTCAAGTGGCCCCGGTCGATAAAGGGCAACCATGGCGTTTATGTCGTGTATTGCTGATGGTTTAAGCTCCATCAGAAACCTTGTCATACCTGATCCGTTTAACTGGAAAAGGTCTGCGGTTTCTCCTCTTGCAAGCATTTCAAAAGTTTTTTTATCATCAAGGGGTATTGAATCAACTGTAAGCTCAATATCGTGGAATTTTTTTACCAATTTGAACGCATGGGCGATTATTGATAGGTTTTTTAATCCCAAGAAGTCAAATTTCAAAAGGCCAGCTTCTTCGACTGAATACATGTCGTATTGAGTTATGATTTTTCCACTTTCTTTTGGATCCAACTGAACAGGAGTAATTTCGTTGAGTGGAATGGGGGACATGACTATACCAGCAGCGTGTATAGAGATATGTCGTGCATTCCCTTCTATAGATTTTGCCATATCTATAATTTCTTTAACGTCTTCTTCTTTGTCGTATATTTCTTTTAACTCTGGAGTTGTCTCGAGAGCGTGATCTATTGTCATTGGGAATCCTTGAGAACCAAATGGTATAAGTTTTGCTATCCTGTCACCCATACCATATGGGTACCCCATAGCACGTGCCACATCTCTTACGGCACCTCTAGCCATCATGGTTCCAAATGTACCTATTTGGGCGACTTTGTTTTTCCCATATTTTCTTCTTGCATACTCAACCATCTCGTCACGTCTATTATCTGCATAATCCATATCTATATCGGGGGCCGATGGTCTCTCTGGGTTTAAAAAACGTTCAAATGGTATCTGATATTCAAGGGGGTTTATGTTTGTAATTCCTGAGAGATAGGTGACGAGAGATCCTGAGACTGATCCTCTGATGTTTGACAGTATTCCGTTTTCTTTTGCAAAACGTAGTAAATCTGCGACTACTAGGAAGTATGGGGCATATCCTTTCATCTTTATGACTGAAAGTTCGTATTCGTATCGAGTTTTTACTTCCTCAGTTTCTTTGACACCTCTTTTGATTAACCCTTCTATGACTATTTGGCGCAATTCTTCATCGGCACTTTCCCCGTGTACTTCAATGTCTGGGAACATCCACTTACCAAGCTCAAGTTCGAGATTGCACATCTCTTGGATTTTTATGTTGTTTTCTAGGGCTTCAGGTATGTCTTTGAATATTTCTTCAAAGTAGTTTGTGTCTATAAAAGAAAAGTCACCCGATTCATCAAATAACCCGTCTTTTTCGTTTTCACTTACGCTTTGTATTGCGCTCACTACGGTGAGGGCCTTTTTGTCTTCCGGATTTATATATAGGACTTCATGAGAGGCAACTAGTGGTATGGAAGTTAGTTTTCCAAGCTTTATTATGTTTTGGACTAGGGCATCATGGTTTTCTAGTTCCTCATGTTTTGTTACTTCTAAAAACAGATTATCATCGAAAATTTCTTTGTAATTTTTTGCGATAATCTCGGCTTTTTTCAGGTCTGTTGATCTAAGGGGGGTGGATGTTTCAGATGACATTGCGGGCAATATAGCTATAAGGCCATCTTTGTGTTCTTTTAGTAATTTTTTATCTATTCTTGGTTTGAAGAAGAAACCATCAAGGTAGCTTATTGTCACGAGCTTTATAAGATTTTTGTATCCTGTCTCGTCTTTTGCTAGAAGGACTATTCTGTTTCTCGCAGTATCGATTTCCAAATCTTTGTCTTCTATGTTTCTTGTTGCCAAATAGAAATCAACGCCGATAATCGGTTTGATTTCGTTTTTCTTACACTCTTTGTAGAACTCAATTGTCCCATACATGTTGCCATTGTCTGTGATAGCTAGAGATGGGCATCCGTTTGATTTTGCCTTTTTTACCAGAGTTGGGATTTTTGGTAGAGCCTCAAGTAGGGAGAAATGTGTATGGGTATGAAGATGGGTGTACTTACTCATAGTTAGGGAATTATAACTCAGATAGCTGACTATCTAAACTTGAAAAAAATAAGAAAAATAGTCTTTTTTTGTGTAGTATAATTTATTTCTGTGGAAAAAAGAGCTGTTTTTTTGGTTGGTATAGATGAAGCTGGAAGAGGGCCTCTTGCTGGTCCTATGTGTATGGCAGGGGTCCTTATTTCAAAGGTGGAACTTAAGAAGTGGGGGAGAATAAAAGATTCAAAAAAATTAAGTAGAGAAAAGAGAGAAGAAATATTTAAAAAAATAAAAGAAGATTCGAAAAGTGGCAAAATCAAATTCTCCTATTATCTTATGAGTGCAAAGTCATTAGACAAATACAAAGTGACTTTATCTTCAAAAATTTCAGTAGAAATGGTTCTATCTAAACTTGTTGTAGATAAGAATGTTGAAGTACTTCTAGATGGGTCACTTTTTGCTCCGAAAGAATATAAAAAACAGAAAACTATAATAAAAGGTGATGAGAAAGAAACCGTTATAGCTCTAGCCTCTATTGTTGCCAAGGTTGTAAGGGATAGGAAAATGGTGAATTTGTCTAAAAAATATCCCAAGTATGGTTTTGAAGTACATAAAGGTTATGGAACAAAAAAACACATAGAAATGATAAAGAAGTATGGATTTTCAGATGAACACAGGAGGCTTTTTTTAAAGAATTTTGCACAAAGTGAATAGTGTGTTTATATATACTTTCCGGCCAAATATTGTTCGGAGCTTTTTTCTAAACCTGTAATGTAAAGGGAGAATGTATGGCTAAAAAATGTCAGCTTCTGGGAGGCAAAGGGAGTGACCTTCCTCAACCCAAAGTCCCCCCGGCGGTTTTGCGACCTGTCTCGGGGAGTGACTGTGGTGGAGTGGGGGGTACTGGGGAAAAAAAGCAGGTACAGACTGGAGACACGACGTTTGTGAACTCCGGCGGATGTGCAATGCCCATCTGGAGCGGGGGTAAGTAAACCTACAGTTACAGCTTGGGCCAATCGGGGGCGGGAAACCGCTCCTTTTTCATTGGTTGGGTTTTATACACAGTTGTATTATAGAGTGTTGTTTCCCCTGAAAAAATGTGGTATAATGGAATTTCCCCTGAACAAATGAGGGTATGTTCTGTGGGAGTTCCTTTAATCCCTCAAAACCATCGGAGAAAAAAAGATGGCTGTAGTTGCAGAACGGGAAGGACCGGCACCGAGCAGAGGTGCCGGTGAAACGACGTTGTGTTTCGCCTGCGAGAAGCAGCGCGGGTGCAAACACTTCAAGGTCTTCATTGGATCGGGGAATTTCAACGCCGGATGCGAGCATCTCGTGTTCTCGGAAGAGATGTTTTCGGCCAAGATGAGGCCCAGGCCCCACTAAGGGGCCAACTTGTCCCACACAGGAGGTTTTTGTTCGCCTGTGTTTGGGACAGAACGGGGCGCCAATCGGCGCCCTTTTTCATTGATCAAAAAGGTCTTATATTTGTGTTGCGTATAAATATTTTTGTGTTATACTGCCCGCTATGACTGTAAGAATGCGACATACAAGAGCACATACAGCGAACCGACGTTCGCACCATGCTCTTTCTCTTATACGCATGACAAAGTGCACCTCTTGTGGGGCTCTTCGTCGTCCACATACAGCCTGCGCTTCCTGCGGAAAGTACCGCGGTCGTGTAGTTGTTGATGTTGTGAAAGCTATAGAGAAGAAAACAGCTCGCAAGAGTCGCAAAGGAGAAGAGGCGTCAGCAAAGTAAGAAGTGTTTTGCTGAATTTTTTTCTTCTTTCTTAAGTCATTACAAGTACAATACAAAATGGCAAATAGGCACCTTTCAAGGTCTGTAGTTCTTCAATCACTTTTTGAGTGGGATTTTAGAACACTCCCAAATGAGTCTCTTGATGGGATTGTTAAGCGTGATTTGCAAGAATTTGCTGAAAATCTGGCAGACGAGCCTTTTGTGGATAAGTTGTATAGGGGAGTCATAGCCAAGAGATCTGAGCTTGATGAAATAATAACAAAAGCGGCACCAGACTGGCCACTTGAAAAAATTTCTGTTGTAGATAGGAATGTTTTGCGTATTGGTTTGTACGAACTTCTTTTTTCTGATAGATCGGAGGTTCCGGCTAAAGTTGCTATAAATGAAGCTATCGAGCTTGCTAAGTCATTTGGTGGAGAAAATTCTGGCAAGTTTGTAAATGGTGTTTTGGGTGCTGTTTATAAAGAAATGGGTGAGCCAGGAAAAGACGAAATATCTAAAAAGAAGATCAAAAAGGAAGTCCCATATGAAAAAATGCCAATTGAAAGACTGGCTGGAGCAGTTGTCTTTTCGGATATTGATGGTGAGATCAAATTTGCTTTGGTGCATGACATTTTTGGGCATTGGACTTTGTCAAAGGGTCATGTTGAAGATAAGGAAAAGCTCGAAGACGGTGTAGTAAGGATAATCAAAGAAGAGATGGGATTAAGTGTCAAAGTAAAAGACCAAATTGGCGATAATGAGTATATTGCTTCTGATCCAGAAAAAGGAAAATTAAGAAAACAAGTTTCTTATTTTTTGGCGGAGTCACCATATAAGCAAGTGAAGCTAAAAGAGACTGGTGGACTAGATGATTGCAGTTGGTTTTCTCTGAAGGAAGTCGGAGATCTGAATTTTTATGATGACGTTATGCCTATAGTCATCAAGGCTATAGAAATATTGAAAAAAACTAAGTAATTTTTAATAAAATGATTCCGGCATTCGAGAATTTTGAAGAAAAAATAGGGATATTTTTTGAAGACAAAGCTCTTTTGAAGCAGGCTTTTACTCATAGGTCATATCTAAACGAACATAGAGGCAGTAAGGTCTCCCATAATGAGCGATTGGAGTTTCTTGGTGATGCAGTTCTTGAGCTTATTGTTACGAGGTATTTGTATGAAAAATATCCAGATAAAGCAGAGGGTGATCTCACCTCATTTCGTGCTGCACTAGTAAATGCTGTCACTTTAAGTGGCGTTGCCAAGGATATCGGTATGAATGATTTCATGTTGCTTTCTAAGGGTGAGGCCAAGGATAATGGTCGAGCAAGAGATACTATTTTGGCAAATGCTTTTGAGGCGGTGGTTGGGGCAATATATCTCGATCGTGGTTATGATTCGGCTAAAGAATTTATTGAAAAAAATGTTTTTCATTTAACTGAAAGTATTGTCAAAGAGAAGTTATGGCTTGATGCTAAAAGTCATTTTCAAGAACAGGCTCAAGAACACAATGGTCTTACTCCTGTTTATAAAACAGTTGAAGAGTTGGGTCCAGATCATGATAAAAAGTTTAAAGTAGCGGTTTATATAGGAGATGAATTGGTTTCTGGAGGTGAGGGTAAGAGTAAGCAAGAAGCAGAGCAAAACGCGGCCCAGCGGGCTCTTGAAAAAAAAGGTTGGAGATAAAAAGCGCCCCCTTACGGGGGCGTTTTCGAGTGTGGGGCCGTACTAGTCGACGCCACATTCAACCACTTGTAAGCGGTCGTTCACAAACTTGGCCAATACTTCAGCCGTGTCGGGTTTGAGAAAGGTCGTGACTGAGCGTCTGCCCATGATTTCCGCCGGAATCTCTTGTGGGGCGGGGGGAGGGGGGACCGAGTGGACGCCGAGGAGCTCGGACACCATCAAGTCGGATCTTTTCAAGTCTTCGAGGAGCCTGACGAACTTATTCCTGCATCCACCGAGCTTCGTCATTTCTTCACTTGGCCCGACGACGATTGTTATCGGACTTACAGCGGAAGCTGGGGCCGAGACGGTGATCAGACTGTAGTAATACTTGGACATCTTCTTCTCCTTTGCGGTTGTGGTCTCGGACGGTGGGCACAGAAAAATTCCGTAAGACCGGCCCACTTTAAGTTGATTGGTACCCATTCCCCGAGGTAGATGACACCTCCGGTTTTGGATTTTTCGAAGAGAATCTTGAACGGCTCATCTTCAGATGAAGGTGTTAGAGCGGGAGTGTGGGAGCACATGCTTATCTCCCATCGCTTGAGTCCTCCGTTTTTGTCGATAAGCTTAGAGATTTCATCTAAGACCGTTCTGAAACTCTCCTCATCTTTGGGGGTGCCATCCGAAAAAGCAATGAGAGAAAATGTCGCTTCCCCCCTGAGCTCTTTTATGGTCACGATTTTGAATTTTGTCACGACACAGCCTCCTTTCGTGAGTTGTGGTGTTCTGAACTTGTTTATTTATATATTAAATAAACAAAATATGGAATAGGGTCCACTTTTTGGCTTTTTTACCCATTAAAAAAGCCAAAAAGTGGACTTTCTTGGTATAATATTTTTTATGTATTTGAAGTCTCTCGAGATCAATGGTTTTAAGTCGTTTGGCAAGAAGGCCGATTTGGATTTTTCAGTTCCCATAACAGCTATTGTCGGTCCGAATGGTTCTGGCAAGTCCAACGTAGCAGAAGCGTTTCGTTTTGTACTTGGAGAGCAGTCCATGAAGTCTATGCGTGGGAAGAGGGGAGAGGACATGATTTTCAATGGTGCAAAATCAATGCCCAAATTAAATAGAGCCTCTGTGAGGTTGGTTTTTGATAATGTGAGGAGAATATTCAACTTTGATTTTGATGAAATAATCATAGAGAGAGTTGTTTTTCGTGACTCAGCAAATGAATATTTTATAAATGGTTCCCAAGTTCGATTGAGGGATGTCATAGAGTTGTTGGCTTCAGCAAATATTGGCTCTTCTGGACATCATATAATATCCCAAGGAGAGGCAGACAGGCTTCTCAATGCTTCAACTAGAGAAAGGAAAGCTATGATTGAAGATGCCTTAGGATTAAAGATATTTCAATACAAGCGGGAAGAGAGTTTGAGAAAACTTGAAAAGACTGAAGAGAACATGAATCAAGTCGAGTCTTTGAGGAAAGAGATTGCTCCCCATATAAGGTTTCTTGAAAGACAGATGGAAAAGGTAAAGAAAGCGGAGCTGTTAAGGGAGGAACTCACAAATTTTTATAGGGAATATCTTAAAAGAGAGGAAATTTATCTTCATTTTGCCAAGAAAAATATTTTAGAGGAGAAAAAGGGGCCCATATTGGAACTTGATAATTTAGATAAGGAAATACAAGAGATAAGAAATATTATAGAAAAATCATCGGTAAGAGATAGATATAGTGATGAAATACTAAAAGTTGAGTCAAAGCTTCATAACGCCGAAGAGCATGAGTCTCAAACCCAAAATTCGATAAGTCGTATTTTGGGTGAGATTTCAGCGCAAGAGAGAGTATATGAAAGGGCAAAGAACGCAGAATCGATAGGGACTATGACGCAGGTTCCTCTAAGAGATATTGAGAATTTGGGTTTGGAATTTCAAAAGATTGCTGAGGTAAGTAACAATAACGAAAACGTGCCATTTTTGAAGTCTGTTATTGTTAGGTTTGTTGAAGCTTTAAATAAGTTTATACATGAAAGGAAACAAAATTCGGGTGATGGTGGATTGAGTGAAGAGATAAAAGCCGAAATCGATACTCTTTTCAGTAAGAAAAATAAACTCGAATCCGATCTTAGGGAAGCTTCTGAGTTGAAAGTTATTGCTAAAAGGGAGTATGAGGATGTTAGAAAAAGAATGGCCAATGAAGAGACGGAGGGCAGGGAAGCCGAACGGAAGCTTTTTTCACTGATGAACAAACGAAGCGAACTTATTTCACTAGTTTCCTCAATAAAATATAAAGAAGACAGGATTATACAGTCAGAAAATAATTTCAAATCTGAGCTTGTGGAGGCGCAGGCCCTGGTTGGTGTTCCAGCGCTACATTTCAACGATCTAGTTTTATTAAATACAGACGGTTCTCATCTTGAAGAACTTGAGATTGCAAATGAAGATAGGGGCTTCCAAGAGGAGAGAAAGAAGAAATTGGAAAAATTAAAGATAAGACTTGAAGAAACAGGTGGATCTGGTGGGGATGATGTTAAAAAAGAGTATGTTGATGCAAAAGAAAGGGATGATTTTTTGGCCAAAGAACTTATTGATCTTGGACAATCCGCAACAACCCTCAAAGAATTGATTTCTGATTTGGAAGTGAAATTAAACACTCAATTTGGTGATGGGGTGGGGAAAATTAATACCGAATTTAATAAATTCTTTGGGTTGATGTTTGGGGGTGGGCAAGCCTTTCTTTCAATTTCAAAAGAAGTTAAGCGCAAGAAAAAAAGTGATACAGATCTGTCCTTTGAGGAAAGTGATGGGGATGAATCAGAAGATTCTGGGGATATTGAAGAGGGTGTTGATATATCAGTTTCTCTGCCTCACAAGAGGATAAAAGGATTGTCTATGCTGTCAGGTGGGGAGCGTGCACTTACCTCGATTGCTCTGCTTTTTGCTATTTCTCAAGTTAATCCACCTCCTTTTGTTATTCTAGATGAAACAGATGCGGCATTAGATGAAGCTAATTCAAAGAAATATGGCGATATGATCGAAAATCTATCTAGGTATTCTCAACTTATTTTAATAACTCATAATCGAGAAACTATGAGCCGAGCAGGAATCCTGTACGGTGTTACTATGGGGTCGGATGGCTATTCAAAATTGTTGTCAGTGAAGTTTGATGAGGCAGTTTCAGTGGCAAAATAGTTTTTTTAGTGATTATTTTCGAATAAAAAAGGGGCCTCGTGGCCCCCAATTCTGCTCCCATGTGGAATGTCTACCTGTTTCCAAAGAAAGCAGAGCTTTCGTTCAAAATGGACGCCAATCGCCCATCGATGAGTAGCCCATCACTGGAGGCCACTATTGCAATTGAATACCCAGCCGTAAAGCAGGCTAGGATTACCGCCAATATGGCGATCGAGCGGCGTAGCAATAATTTCATTTTTACTTACTCCCTTGCAAATCGATTTTTCTACCCTAGCAGAAAATATTTTTATGGTCAATTTTTTGAATTTTCGAGCTATTTATTACAAAAGTTATCCCCAGTTTTAGCCCATAAAAGCGTTTGACATTACGAATGTTTTTAATCTAGGAGTAATCCACAGAAATCCTTAATTTACAAAGAAAAAACAAGGATTTTCTGCTAAAATATTAGTTAGAATTATGTCGGAAAAATTGCCGTCAAAGCAGGGTAGGTTTGATAGTATTTTTAAGCTTTTCGCCAAAAGCTTTTTTGTATTTGTTTTTTCTTTTCTTTCTCTAGTTCCACAAGGACTTGTGGTTGCTGCATCCGGGACACCAAAAGTTATTAGTTACCAAGGTCGTTTGACCGATTCTACTGGCAATCTTCTTGGTGGAACTGGAACAAACTATTTCTTTAAGTTTTCAATTTGGAACAACTCTACTGTTGGTCTCGGTACGAAATTGTGGCCGTCTGGTGCACCTGGAACCGTCTCTTCAGTAGTGAGAGATGGTGTTTTCAATGTGAATATTGGGGATACTTCGTCTGGATTTCCTGATGCACTTGATTATGATTTTTCATCGAGCAGAGATATTTATTTGCAAGTCGAAGCCTCTGCTGATGGTTCCACTTTTGAAACACTATCCCCAAGGCAAAAAGTTGCAAGTACTGCTTTTGCAGAATTGGCCGGAGCTGTTTCTGGTACGGGCAAATCTTCTTTTGGGACAACTACCCCGATCGGGAACTCGACTGTTAGTGTGGAGACTCAATCATCAACTTCTACAGCTTTAACGATAAGGGGAGTTGTTGGGCAGACTTCGAACTTGATAAACGTCCAGAATTCTACGGGCTCAAATATTTTTTCTATTGCAAATGATGGAGCTTTACTAGCCTCATCAACGATTGCCATAACTGGTGGCGCAACTTTGTACAATAGCTTCCGTTTAGCAATGTATAATTGCTCAGCCTCGGCAAACGGTGGGAAACTTACTGCAGACGCTTCTGGAAACGTTATTTGTTCTGATGATATTGGTGGTGGAGCTGGGGGAATAACTTCAATAAACGGATTGACGGGCGCATCCCAAACCTTCTCCAAAGTCGATGACACCAATGTCACACTAGCCATTAACTCA
>CAYUDP010000003.1:41238-53853 GCA_964443725.1 uncultured Candidatus Saccharibacteria bacterium | reverse complement strand
AACTAGCACGAGAAGGTTAGCAAAAATATAATCAAATAATTAACTATGGTAACAATAAAAGATATTTCAGGAATAGAGCATGAGATTGAGTGCATTGCTTGTTCTATTCAAAGTGGTGAAGTCGCTTTACCGGTAGAAAGAATTGCTGAAACCGAACATTTTGTTGCAGAACAAGATTTTGAATATCCGATTGAAGGGTTTGTTATTATTGCATCAAAGAGACATATTAAATCTGTTTTAGAATTTACAGAGGAGGAGCAAAAAGATTTTAGTAATTTCTTAATTGAATGTAGAAGAGCAATGAAAGAGGAATTAGGAATTGAAGAAGTGACTATTGTTCAGGAAGAAACAAGTAGCTCATCACATTTTCATGTTTGGTTATTCCCTTGGCTTCCTTGGATGTCTGAACATAAACGAAAAGTTAATAATGTTATAAAGATAATGGATATTGCTAAGTCTGAAAGATCAAATGATGTTGAATTGGTAAAAATAAATAATAGCAATAAGAAACTAAAAGAATATTTTACTAGAAAACAATAGACTCTCGAGAAGGTTTATTGTGATATAGTAAAAAATATTAAAAATGAGCTTACGGGGTAATAAATCAAAAAGTTCTATCACGAGAAAGCTCACCTTCAACAACTAGCACGAGAAGTATATGAAAAAAATTGGAGAAGGTTATTATTATAACGTTTACAAATTAAACAGTAACCAGGTCTTAAAAGTAATCAAAAATAAATTACAAATTTTTCTATTCATTTTCTTTGCAAATAAAGGTAATTATAAAAATTCTTTATTAGAATATAAAAATGTTATTAAAGGTATACCAAAACTACAAGAAGAATATTCTAAAGTTATTAATCTTGTTACTTATAGAGAAACACTTGGTAATCCTATATTTATTAATGAAATAGAATATAAACAGGATTTAATTAAAGATTTACGAAATATAAATTCCCTACAAAAACAAGAATTTATTAAGGTTGTTTATGATTATGTATCTCTATTAAAACAATTATGGTCTTTTGGTATTTCGGATAGTGTATTTAATTTTTCTATTAATTGTGGCTATAACAAAAATAATAAACTCATTTTAATTGATTTTAACGAGATAGCTTTTAACAAAGATGAGGTTACTGAACAGGTAAAAAATCAAGTTTGGTTAAAGAGAGCTTCATATTTAAAACTCACAAAAGAAAAACAAATAATCTTTGAAGAACTAATGAAGAAAGAGGTAACTATTGAAAGTCTTAATAAGAATTGGCTATCTAGATAAAGGTCGAAATAATGTGCTAAAATAGTACCAATAAGCCTTACCCTGTAATGAATACCCTAGGTTCTATCTGTTGAACACTCACCAATTAGTGCTAGCACTAAAACCATATGAAAGAACAACATATCTTAATATTCAGTCATGGACAGACAGTTGCACAACTAAACAAAGTTTTTAGTGACGCTAATACAGTTATGACAGATCAAGGAAGACAAGAAGTTCTCAATGATATAAAAGATGTAAAATCATCCGACGTTAAATATAAAAAGATATATTGTTCAGGTTTACCGCGTGCAATAGATACAGCAAAGATTCTTTCTAAAGAATTAGCTGTTCCGTTTGAAATTATTCAAGAACTCGCTCAACAAGATTTTGGAATATATACAGGAACACCAAACACAAAAGAAAACTACGAAAATTATATTAAAGATTTATTGGCAGAAAATGGTAAATGTGAGTCCATAACAAGTGTTTTAAATAACTTAAAAATAGCAGTAAATAAAATTTCTAAAACAAATGAAAACTCGATAGTGGTAGCTCATAGATTCACTTGGCTTGGATTCGAAATCTATTTTAATAACACAGCTTATAATCCAGGATTATTGACTAGGGATGAAAAGAAGGTTTTCGTAAGAAATATTTAATACATACCACTTAATTTTTTTATAGACTTACGAGAATGGTTGAAATGATATGCTAAATTGGCGTCAATAAGCCTTACTTTGCAATGAATACTTAGGGCTTTATAATGAGTAGGCTCACAAATTCAAGGTGGAACTATAAGGACAAAAAAATGACTAAAATAAAAGAACTGCGAGGTTTTATATATGTAGTAGTGTTTATATTTTTAATCACTTTCGCTACGATGTACTTTGGGCATAATATGACTTTTATGAATTTCATGATGCTCTCCATGGGGTACTTTTTTCTAGTCTTTGGACTTTTCAAGACTGCTAACATTGACGGTTTTGCAAATATTTTTTCAAAATATGATCTTTTGGCCAGAAAATCAAAAATTTATGCTAAATCATTTCCTTTTATTGAAGTAATTATAGGGCTTTTGTATCTTTTTTCAGTTGGGGGGATTACAAGAGATTTTGTCACTTTTGTTCTGATGAGTGTAAGTTCTCTTGGGGTTCACGAAACTCTATCTGGTGGAGATAGACCGGAATGTGCTTGCTTGGGTGGAGTTATTAAATATCCGCTTACATGGGTCACTTTTTTTGAGAAATTTTTAATGGCCGTGATGGCTCTTTATATGATATTTTCTGCTATTTCTGGCGGAGTGAATCATACATCCATCTCTGGGCATGTACACTAATTCGTATAAATAATTAAATGAGTTATAATGTTGAGTATGAAAAAAGCTTCAGATATTTGGATTACACGAGGTGATCGTTTTTTTGTTTACTCTATCTTAGTATTTTACATATTGGGGCCTATGGTAGGGGACTTAGCCCTCTCTCTAAGAGATTCGAAAGATTTTATTTTTTCAATAATTATACTTCTTTTCCCAGTCTTATGGTTTGCTCTAAACTTGGCTATTTATTTGCGCGGATATGTAATAGCAAAAAAAGTAGAAAATAAAATATCTATAAAAATAATAATTAGATTTATGCTACCAATCGTGTTTATCATATTGTGGCTATATGGAATTTTGGTAGAAGAGAATTTATTATTTTGGCCATGATTTTGTTTGAACATACGTACTTTTTATTCAATTTTTTTGAGGGCTCTTTTTGGATTTTTCTTTCATGTCTATGTTGGTATTTTGGATTTAAAAAAAGTAATGATTTCAGGGGTGTTGCTATCTTTACCGCTATTATACTATTTATATTTGGGGTATCTGATTTTGTTGAAATAAAAACAGATGGCTTTATAGATCATACGGAGTGGTTGTTTGTGTGGAAGGGGTTTTGTGTTGCAGGACTAATCTTTAGTACATTATGGTACTTTTTTATAAGTAGTAAAAAATATCATTTGCTTCCTTCAAAAGTTTTTATTGTGTTGGCAACATTACTTTTTTTAATTTTAACGTTCTTTTTTTTGATAATTTTTTTTCCAGATGTACAAAATAGTTTTTATACATCATTAGGACTTATTTAATATAGCTACGCTTACTCTACTGAACTTTAATAATTATAGTGGTTGCAAAATTTTTTGTATGAAGTAATCTCTTTCTATCGAGAAAACGTAGGGAGAGTCAGATGGTGAGAAATGAAGATTTGGTGTTGACCAAGATAAAGCGGGCCGTTTCGGAGATTTTCCCGAGGGAGTGTTTCTGGAAGGGGATACTCGAGGTATACGCTGTCATGGTTTTCTATGAACTGATGTCGAGGTGGATAGGTGAGGGCAGAAGGCGCTATAACCGAAAAGACGCCGAAGCCGTATTCGCTATATCGACCGGTGTTTGCTCTTTTGAATTCGCACTGTTTTATGGGGAAGCAATAAACACGGGAAGCCAATATCCTGCGTTCCCTAAGGAGTATGGTGCAGTTTTCCTTCTTCAACACCAGTATTTTGACGAGTGCGAGAGAAACCTTCTTATTCCACTTTGTCGGCATTTGTTCTCAGAGTCTTTTGCAGAAAGACTCAAGGGCGTTTTTTTGGAAAAACTGGCAAAAGCCGGCCTACCCAGCGAGGAATTTTTTTTCGGGTAGGTCTTTTTTTTTATTTACTTTTTACCGCCAGTTGGATCAAATAGGGTGACTATCTCATCACCTTCATTTAGGAGGGTTTCCTCGTGTCTTTTTGCGTCCTCTATTTTATTGTTTTTGTCTAATTCTTCTATTTGTGCAGTTTGTGAGGCTTCTCGGCGTCTACTTAAAGTTTCTATTACTTTTCCTTGGATTTGTGGCAAGTGATGTCTTCTCCAGTCTTGTATTTCTTCGTGAGTTAAATTATTTTTGGTGCGGTAGTATTCACTAAATTTATTTAAAATATCATTAAGCTCAATTTTCCCTTCGATAATATCTAGTACTTGTGTTGATGAATAATTTTCTTCAATATAATTACTAACAATAATCCAAAGGTTGGGTTCTTTGTTTTGATTAGAATCTTCTGGGGGTTTGGGTGGCATATCACAAAATGATAGTTTAACTTTATAAAAAATCAAGGCCGGCTTTCGCCGGCCATGCCCCGATTCAATCAGACGGATTCAGTACGCCCATCCCATACGGGGGTTACCCCAACCCCGATTGTGGTATCGAGTATGGAATGGATTACACTCATCACCTCGACAATCTGCGACAGTACCTTCCCTTTGGGAAGGCGGTGTGTCAATATGACGGTTCTCGGTGGGACTTGAGCCACCTCAAACCCGGAAAGCTTGAACTCCCAGATCATCTTTCGGATCTTTCCCTTGTCGGTGCTCTCTGGGATTGGTACCGACAAAGTCAGAATATCGGTAGTTCCACCCACATCTAGAACGTGGGCGTGTACCGCTTTTTGTTTGCGAGCCTTCCTTCTCGCGTTGATGCCTATTTTCTTACCCACCCGACGCAAGCGCGCCAGGAGCTTCAAATAACAACTGTTATAGGTGTCCATGGTGCTCCCTCTATCTGGACTTGTTTGTACTGCCTAGTGTTTTATACCACGAAAATAAGAAAAAGCAATATTTTGTTAAAAAAGCGAATCAACTATTTTTTTTACTATCTGGCCATCAGCCGAACCTTTTGTCTCTTTCAATACAGCCCCAACTAGTATTCCAGCTTTTGACTTATCAACTACTCCAAGCTCGTCTTTCTTTGCAATTGCGAGCTCTTTTATTTTCTCCTCACTCATCATTTGAGGTAGGTATCTCTCCAGAACATTGAGTTCATTTTGTTCATTTTCTACCAGATCATTTCTACCACCTTTACTGAATTGTTCTATGGAATCTTTACCTTGTTTTACCATTTTCTTTATAACAGCAATAACTTCCTCATCAGTCATTTTCTCTTGGGGTTTTTTACCCTTTGAAACTAATTCGTTAGTTATTGAGGCTATAATTCTTCTCAATACACGCAACGTCAATTCGTTGCGTTCTTTCATGGCTTTGGTTAATTCTGCTCTTATTTGTTCTTGCATAATATGGAAAGTATATCAAAAAAAATAACAACATAAAGCTAAATTTTACAAATTTTTGGTTTGGCATTTTGATGATAAAATAGTTGAATGCAAACATCTTCCGTAGTTATCATATTTTTAGGAATATTGTTTTTGCTTTTGAATGGCTTCGCTTTTTGGGTTGTTTTGAGGAAAATTGAAAAGCGTGATGGAGATGAGGACGAGACTGGATTTTCTTTACTTTTGCAACAGATTAATGAATTGTCCAAAAGGCAGAATGAACTCAATGATTCAGTTTCTGTAAAAATAACTGAAAACTCACGCCACATGACGGACTCTGTAAGGAGTCAGTTCACAGAGTCGCAAAAATTGATTAGAGAAATTACTGAAGAGCTAACTCATGTAAAAGAGACTGGCCGTAGGGTAGAGGGTTTTGCTGAGCAATTACAATCACTTCAGGATATTTTAAAAAATCCCAAACAAAGAGGTGTTTTGGGTGAATATTATCTTGAGACTCTTTTGAAGAACGTCTTAGCTCCTGGGGCTTTTAAAATGCAGTATAAGTTTTCTGACGGGGAGATTGTTGATGCTGCTGTTTTCGTGAGGGACAAAATAATTCCAATAGATTCTAAATTTTCTTTGGAAAACTATAATCGATTAGCCGAAGAGAAAAATGAAACTGAGAAAGGACGTTTGGAAAAATTGTTTGTCAATGATCTAAAAAATCGAATACAAGAAACTTCTAAATACATACGTCCCAACGAAGGAACCCTTGATTTTGCTTTCATGTTTATTCCTCATGAAGCTATATATTATGATCTTTTGGTAAATAAGGTGGGTGGTCTTGTAGATGAATCTGGTGGGAATTTGATTCAAAGAGCGGCCAGTAAGTACCATGTAATTATTGTTTCCCCAACATCTTTTCTAGCCTACCTTCAGACTGTTTTGCAGGGGCTAAACGCTCTTCAGATAGAGGAGAAAATACATGACGTTATAAAAAGAGTGGGGGAGTTGGGCAAACACCTGAAAACCTATGAAGAATACCATGGTAAATTAGGCAACACACTATCAACTGTTGTCAACCACTATAATTCATCTACCAAGGAGTTCAAAAAAATAGATAAAGACGTTCTTAGGATTACCGGAGAGGCTGTAGAAGTTGATTTGGCGCTAATAGACCAACCAGAGCGGGAATAGCCTCTAAATGGGCTAAATATACCCCAAAACACTTGCTAAATTCGTTATTTGGTGTAATATTCCTCTTGTTATGGCAACAGCTAAGAAAACAGCAAAAAAAGACAGCGAATTCGCTGTTATACATACTGGAGGAAAACAGTACCGAGTCTCAGTTGGGGATCAGGTTTCTATTGAAAAAATAACCGGAGAATATAAAGTTGGCGATAAAGTCACTTTTGATAAAGTTGTAATGTGGGATAATGGCAAGGACACTAGTATCGGGACACCATACCTAGATGGAGCAAAAGTTGAGGCCAAAATTGTTGAAATAGGCAAAAATGAGAAAGTTGAGGTTGTAAAATATAAAGCGAAAAGCCGATATTTAAAAGCAAGGGGTCACAGGCAGCCATTCTTTAAAGTAGAAATACTTTCACTTAAATAAAAAACAAAAATCACTCCCAAAATTGGGGGTGATTTTTGTTTGTCACTAAAAATTAAAATCGGCCGACGCTTGTGGCGCTAGCCGATGTTTTTGCCACCAAGCTGTGTTGGGAATTAGAATCCCACGACTTGGTAGCTTACGGTTGGGTCCCCGCGGTCTGGCCTTGGATGTACGACAGGCCAGAAGCTGTAACGGATCAAGACGGTTAACCCGAGCACTCCGAACCACGTCTTGATCACGAAAAATGCGAAGCCGTAGTCGAAGGGTGTCAATTGCATTGACACCATGATTACGAGCATGATGCACGCCACGAGCCCGTAAATAATGAGGAGCCTGAGTGCAAGGTCGAGCAGTCTAGTTGCCCATGTGGTGAACATAGGCACGGTGACCCACTCACAGTCAAGATTGTGCATCTGCTTTTTCACCTTCTCCTTTTTGATGTAGTCGAAGAAGGATTGAAACCTCCACGATGCGACAAGTGTCCCCAAAATGAATGGGACTAGGAAAAATGTCCAGTGGATGTTTATCGCGTTCATTGGCTTCTCCTTTTGACGTTTTGGCGGGTTATTTGCGGTTGCTTCTTCGGGGATAATAACAGAGTGAGATATTTGTGGCAAATTAAATTAAAATCGGCCGACGCTTGTGGCGCCGGCCGACGAGGCTCCTCACTTTGCCCAGAATTTTCTCCACACCTCTGCCAGCCTCCAGAGATGGATGTAGCCGGCAAAGAGGATGTAGGCGACCCAGTACATCTTGGCCAAGAAACTGACCAGAAATACTGGAAAGCCCAGGGCAATCAGGGCAAAGTAGCCCCCGACCCCGAGGATGAACCCCAGTGAGAGGACTACCGCCCAAAGGAAGCCCTTTGAGGCGGCCCAGTCTGACGTTTTTTTAATCCCCCATACGACAAGGGAGATAATACTTACGATGAAGACTGCGCCGGCGATGCCTGATGCGGGGATTACATAGAGGTATATGGTCCCCGCTATGACTGCGTAAGCGATCCTTTTTCGGGACCACCCCATGTTTTTGTAGGCCCCCTTCTTCCAAACGAATACGAGGAAGGCGAACAGGGTGGGTACTGCGAAGTACAAGTAGGTGGCCATGGCCATCTCCTGTTAGTTGATCTTTGTGAATTATAACACAAATTTATAAAAAAAGCAATAGCTAATTAAAGTTTTCTGCGAATCGGTTTTTTATAGCCTCTCTTAACGTGTCGGAGTCGGCATATTCAAGTTCTGACCCAGTTGAAAGCCCTCTCCCTGGAATTGTTATTTTTATATTTTTATTTTTTATCATAGGGGAGAGGAATTGTTCTAAAAAGTGGTTTGTATACTCTCCCTCGGCGTTCACCGAAAAAGCCAGAATAATTTCTTTCAGTCCTTGAAGAGAGAGTTTATTTACTCTGTCTTTTAATTCTAATAGTCGGACTTTCTTTTCGGGCTCTTTGTCGAGGATGGGTATAATTCCTCCTAGGATGAAATAATTACCGCTATATGCGCCACTTTTTTCTATACTTTCTGCGTCGACATCTTTTTCAACTACCAGTAGAGATGATATGTCTCTTGATCTACTATTACATATTGCACAGTTAGAACTTTTGGTGTTGTTGAAGAATCGAAAACATGTTTCGCAAATACTGACTTCATTTTTTATATTCAAGACTAGAGATGAAAATTCAGATAAGTAGGCTGGGTTTTTCGTAAGTAGGGAATATACAAATCTTCTGGCCTGTCTTGGACCAACACCTGGTAAATCACGGAAGTATTCTGTTAGCTTATCTATCGCCGACATACATGTTTTGAGATATTTTATTTATCAATTCTTGAATCTATTAGAAGACTTCTTTGGCAGGTTCTTCGCTGAATGCTCCAAAATCACTTTTGTCGATTGATAAGAAAGTTGATTTGCGGTCATCAAAATAAAGGTCAATTTTTCCTGTTGGTCCATTTCTGTGCTTTTCGATGAGTATTTCGGCAATATTCACCTTGTCCGAATCTTCTTTGTACTTGTCTTCCCGGTGAATAAACATGACAACATCCGCATCTTGTTCTATAGATCCAGAATCGCGTAAATCTGATAGTCTAGGTTTACCTCCTCTTTGTTCAACGGCACGAGATAACTGGGACAGAGCGATAACTGGGACATCGAGATCTCTTGCTAGATGCTTCAATGATCGTGAAAGTTCTGTCACTTGTTGTACTGCCGAATCGGAATGTTTGGTATTTATGGGGGTCATGAGCTGTAAATAATCGACTATAATGAGCCCTAATCCACGCTCGCGTTTGATACGTCTTGCAGTTGATCTCATAGCCAGAATGTTATTTCCTGGTTGATCATCTATGAAGATGGGAGCTTTGGCCAGTCTGTCGAGAGAATCTCTGATGCGGTCAAATTCTTCATCGATACTAAGCCTTCCAGTTCTTAGAGCCCAAGCGTCTACGCGAGATTCAGCGGCAATCATTCTATCTATCAATTGTTGAGATGACATTTCGAGAGAAAAAACGACAACTGGGTTTTGATACATGGTTGCTGTTTGTCTTGCAATATCTAATGAAAAGGCAGTCTTTCCCATGGAAGGTCTGGCGGCTAGTATTATCAAATCAGATTTTTGAAGGCCGGCGAGTTTGTTATCCAAATCTTTAAAGCCAGTTTTTATTCCGCGCATTTCATCTTTGGAATGATGTAGTTTTTCAAGTCTCTCCCAAGCTTCACCAAGGGCATCTTTTATTTCTATAAATTTGTGCCCTCCTCCGGTTGCAGTAAGTTCGTATAACCTGTGTTCAGCCTGTTCAAGTAATTCTTCAACTTCTTCTTCCTCTGCATACCCCAATTCATTTATTTCTTGTGCGGCGGAAATAAGCTCACGCATCATATGCTTCTTGTATACGATTGATGCGTAATGTCTTATGTTTGTTGCTGAAGGAACATTTGAAACTAAATCAGCTAAATAAGTTGTTCCACCAACTTGTTCTAGCATTCCTTTTTCTCTCAATTTTTCAGTGAGAGAAACCATGTCGATGGGCTCGCTCTTGCTGAAGAGGTCCATCATTGCTTGGTAGATTAGTTTATGTTTTTCTGCATAGAAAATGGATGCATTTGCGACGTCAAGAATTTCTATAAGAGCATCTGGTCTTAGCATTATTGATCCGAGCAAAGCTCTTTCGGAGTCTATGTTTTGAGGTGGGATTCTAATGCCATTTCTCTCTACCTCATTTACTCTTTTTTCAAATTTTTGAAATTTGGTGTTTTTCGTTTTCGACTTATCCATACGTAGGGGAAATTGTACCACGTGAGTGCTAGGTCGATAGATTGAATTTCGTGGATTAAGTTGTTTATAAAGTGTGGAGTAAATAATCCTTTATAAATAAGGATTATTTGTGATTATTAAGGTGGTTTTGGGTGATTATTGTAGTTTTCTAACCAGGGGACCTCCTTCTTTATCTTCGATACTAAAACCAAGTTTGGATATCTCGTCTCTTAATAAATCAGCTCTTTCAAAATCTTTTTTATCTCTTGCCATTTCTCGTTCTTGTACTAGGTTTGCAACGGATATAGGTATATCAACGGGAGTTTCATTTTTTAGATTATTTATCTCATTTTCAATATTGATCCCCAAGAATTGGTCAAAATATAAAGCTGTTGCATATTTATCATCTGCTGAGAGCTTGGAATTTATAACTTCAAATAATATAGACACCCCCTTCGGTGTATCAAGGTCGTCAGAAAGCGCTGATACGAATTGTTCAGCGTGGTTTAGTGATATTTCACCAACTTTAGTTGCGGAAGATAGGCTTTTGTATATTCCGCTAAGTGCATTCTGAGCTCCAGATAAACTCTCATAAGAGAAAGACATTTGAGTTCTATAATGAGCCATAAGAAGTAGTAGACGATAGGCGATAGGTGAGTAACCTTTATCTTTAATATCATTTAGGATGATAAAGTTTTCTCCAGACTTCGCCATCTTTTTGTTATCGACATTTATGTGCTCATTGTGCATCCAATAGTTTGCTAGAGGCTTGCCAGTCACACTCTCTGATTGAGCAATTTCATTGTTGTGGTGTATGGCGATGTGGTCTATACCCCCCGTATGTATATCGAAGGTCTCACCAAGAATCGATTGAGACATCACTGAACACTCAAGGTGCCACCCCGGATATCCAAGTCCCCATGGGCTTTGGAATCCGATACCATTTTGACTTTTTTTCCAAACAGCAAAATCGGAAGGATTTCTCTTTTCTCTATTTTCATCGATTCTACTTTGTGCGGATTCTTTTGAGGAGTTTATGTTTCCGAGTTTTCCGTAATCTTTGAACTTTGAGGTGTCGAAGTATATACCGTCTTCGGTTTCGTATGTGTATTCAAGCTCTCCAAGCTTTAATACCATTGCGATTTGTTTTTCTATGAAATCAGACGCCCTTGGGAAATGTGTGTTTTCAGTCCTTATGTTTAGCGAAGAAAGATCGTTGAAAAATAGTTTTGTATAGTGTTCTCCTACTTCGCGCATGGCCTCTATTGTGAAAGGCTTGCCTTCACGAACAAGAGCTTTTGTCATTTTATCTTCACCTGAATCCGCATCACTGCTTAAATGTCCGACGTCAGTAATATTTATCACTTGTTTTACATCGAAACCGAGACTTTCGAACAATCTTCTTATAGTATCTGCAAAAACATATGATCTTAGATTACCAATGTGTGCGTAGTTGTATACCGTTGGGCCACAATGGTACATAGAAACGAGTCGCTCATTTATAGGCTTAAACTCTTCTTTCTGTTCTTTTAAGGTATTGTAAAATTCAATCTTTGACATATTCATCTAAAGATTAACAAATAAATCCTATTTTTAAAACAATAGTTTAGAACCAGCCCTTTTTCTTGAAGGTTAGATACATGGTTATGGAGATAATGGCCATTATCCCTATGACAATATAAAACCCGCTTGGTTTGTCCATTAGAGGGACATAATTTGAGCTTAATCCAAATACACCCGCTATAACTGAAAGTGGGAAAGTTATAAAAGATATTACAGTAAGTTTTTGCATTATTTCATTCTGTTTACTTGAAAGTAGGGCGTCATTTGTTGTTCTCAAGTCGTACATTATATCCATGTTTGTATCTAGCAAGTTTTTTACTCGTGTGAAAGCTCCCTCAATGCTTCGGAAATAATATTCATAATCGTCTCCATAAATTTTTTTCACAGCTGGTTCAAGAGAATGTAATACCTCGCTATGTAATCTTAGTGGGTTTTTAAATTGGATTAAATCTCGACTTGAAAGAGATAATTCGTAAACTATTTTTTTCTCTTGGTCAGAAAACATTTTTGACTCAGTTCTTTTGAGCTGGTCGCTTATGAAATCTAGCTCATGACCAAGGGATTTATAAAGCTTTTTTATCATATGATAAAAAATATGCCCGGCATGGTCGGCCCCCATTTCTTTTTCAAGGATAGTGCTGACTTCAAATATTTTTGAAAATTTATGTAGGGGGTCTATTGTGTCATAGTGAGCAGTGATTATAAACTTCTTGCCCAATATGAAATCAACCTCTTGGTTCGGGTCTTCTTTGTGGGAATGGCGGATGGCGGGGAAGTGGAGTATTAGATATATATAATCTCTATGCAGGTCTACTTTTGGTTTTAAACTTGGAACGAGAAGTTCCTCTGCAACATTTGGGGAAA
>CAYUDP010000003.1:35699-41138 GCA_964443725.1 uncultured Candidatus Saccharibacteria bacterium | reverse complement strand
TCTACTTTTGGTTTTAAACTTGGAACGAGAAGTTCCTCTGCAACATTTGGGGAAATTCTGTATTTCTCCATAATCTCTCTAACTTCCTCAGGTGTTGGGGATATAAGATCTACCCAAACAATATTTTTATATTTGTACTTTTTTATCACAATATTAATTATACTTACACTCCGCTTTTGCAACAAGAATATACTGTAGTATTATTGCAACAACATATGAAGAACGAAGAAGAAATTTTATTGAAACAAAGTCGAGCTCTGCCGATTATTTCTGCAGTTATCGCTGTTGCATTGTCTTTTTTTATTGGAGTTTTTGTTGGAGAAAAAAATTCAAATAACAACAATGTAAATAATAGTAGTATATCTAGTTTGTCTAGTACCTCTCTTGATAAGACAACTGAAAGCATGGATGAATTCTGGAAGGTTTGGAGTTTGCTCGATCAGAAATTTGTTGGTTCAACCACACCGTCGACTAAAGAGAAAAAATGGGGGGCAATAGCTGGACTTACTGCTTCATACAAAGATCCTTATACGATGTTTTTCCCGCCAGAGGAATCAAAATCATTTGCTGAAGCTGTTGCCGGAAATTTCGAAGGTATAGGAGCTGAGATCGGTATCAAAGATAATCAGTTGGTTGTTGTGGCTCCTCTTAAGGGGACACCAGCTTTTAAGGCGGGGCTTCTTGCTGGAGACAAAATATATAAAATTGACGGAAAACCAGCTGGCAATTTATCTGTTGAGTCTGCAGTTAAACTAATAAAGGGGAAGAAGGGAACTGTCGTAAAAATATCAGTAGTTCGTCAGGGGGCTAAAGACCCGATTGATATAGCCATAGTTAGAGATACTATCGATATTCCAGTTGTAGATACAGAGTCAAGAAAAGACGGCATCTTCATAATAAGGGTTTATAGTTTTTCAGCCCAGTCCTATTTGAAGTTTAGAGAGGCAATAAGGGAGTTTATTGATTCAGGTGACGATAAGTTGATTGTTGATCTTAGAAATAATCCTGGAGGTTACCTTGAAGCCGCAGTTGATATGGCTTCGTGGTTTTTGCCAGAGGGGAGTCTCATTGTTACTGAGAATTATGGTAAAAGTAAACCCGAAACCGCACATACTAGTAAATATGGTTACAATATATTTAATGACAATTTAAAAATGGTTATTTTGGTAAACGGTGGGTCTGCTTCTGCTTCAGAGATATTCTCTGGTGCTCTGCATGATCATGGTAAAGCGAGATTGGTTGGAGAGAAGACTTTTGGTAAGGGTTCAGTGCAGGAACTTATAAACTTAGATGAGGGGACTTCTATCAAGGTGACTATTGCGAAATGGCTAACTCCAAATGGTATATCTATATCACAAAATGGCATAATGCCGGACTTGGAAGTTAAGATGACTGCAGATGATTTCCAAAAGAATGGAGACATACAACAGCAGGCTGCGATAGATATGTTAAACAAAGAAACAGCGACAAGTTCTACTAAGTGGATATTGAACAGGCCACAGATGAGGATTTTGGAATAAGGTGGACATAATAACTTATTTCCTGTAAAATCACTGCGTTAATAAGCAATATAAACTCTTATGAAAGTGATTTTACTTCAGGATGTCAAACAATTGGGACATAAATATGACGTTAAGGAGGTTACTCCCGGATATGCGTCCAATTATCTATTTCCAAGAAAATTAGCAATGGTCGCAAGTGAGAAGGCTGTCGCCATGGTCTCTTCAGAAAAACAAAAAATGGATGAAGAAAGAAAGGTTCATGAAGAGCTTTTGGCTAAAAATCTTGAAGCAATAGGTGAATCAAAAGTATCAATAACTGGAAATGCAAATGAAGAAGGTCACCTGTATGCTCAGATTCATAGAGATGAAATAGTTGAGGCTCTGAAAAATCAAACGGGATTAACAATTCTTCCTGATTTTATACACCTAGAAGAGCCGATCAAGCAGATTGGAGACTTCGATGTTCCAGTTTCAGCGCATGGCAAGAAAGCCACTTTAAAAGTTACTGTTGAGAGAGCATAAACCAAATAATAAAACCCCCGAAAGGGGGTTTTATTATTTGACGCTAACTATTTTTTTGACCTTCTTGCTTCCATCGAAGTGGTTTAGTCTTTTTGTTCCGTAAACTATTTTTCCTGATTTGACCGCGAAGAGGGTATGATCTTTTCCAGCTCTTACGTTGTCTCCCGGGATAATACGAGTACCTCTTTGTCTTACGATGACGCTACCAACTTTGGCAGTTTCTCCAGAATAAAGCTTTATTCCTAGATATTGTGCATTTGAGTCAGTGAGGTTTTTGGCGGAACCGCCAGCTTTTCTATGTGCCATATTTGAATATTTATTTATCCTAAACGATGTGCATATTGTTTAGGTTAACTTTGGGGATTTGTTATAATTTATCTTTACCCAAGCTATGGATGATAATTTAAAACAAAATGGAGGAAAAATCAATAGGGTGGCTTTTGGTAGTGGTTTAGTTGAGGATTTGCTCATTGTCACTGTTATTTTGCTTGTTGGGGTGGGTGGGTTTGGATTGGGGCGTCTTTCTGTAAGTAATGGTAATAAGAGCCCCATAAGAATTATAAATAGCACATCTACAGACCTTGTGTCAGAAATGTCGGGTGGAAGTGGGGGAGCTCCAAGTGATATTCCCCCCAGTATAAAGGCCTCTAATGCGTCAACAGATCATAGTAATACTAGTGTGGTGGCATCAAAAAGTGGCACGAAATATCATTATTTATGGTGCTCAGGAGCCCAGAGAATATCTGAACAAAATAAAATAGTTTTTGATAACAAAGGTCTTGCTGAGAGGGCTGGTTATACTCTTGCAAGCAATTGTAATCCGTAATATTCATTCTTATTGCGTGCAATAGGAATGTTATTAAAGTAGAATTGGTTAGTTATGAAAAAGATAGCCAAAAGAATAATTGTTGATGTATTGGGGTGGTTTTTTATTGTCCTAGGTGTTATTGGACTCTTCTTGCCAATTATTCAGGGTGTAATTTGTCTTATAATTGGCTTTTATCTTTTATCTATCCACTCTGAGTGGTTTAATCGACAGATAGTTAAACTTCACAACTATCACCCTAAGGCTGGCGGAATAATAAAATATATAGAAAAATTAACCGATAAAGTATTATCAAAATTAGGTTTAAAAGATATAACATAAAATATATGATTGCTGTTGATGTAGAAGCCTCTGGGGTGAATTATCAGAAACATTCAATTTTGTCTGTAGGGGCGGTCGATTTGTCTGATCCTGATAGTCGGTTTTATGGTGAGTGCAGAATTTGGGATGGTGGTTCTGCTGACCCTGATACAGTTGTATTTTTACAGATGAGTGAGAATGAGATGAGGCTCCCATCTAAACAATCTGAATCGGAACTAGTACACAAGTTTTTGTCATGGATAATATCTAAAAAACAGAAGATTATCGTCGGACAAAACCCATCTTTTGACAGGGATTTTTTACAGGCAGCTGCTTTTAGGGCTCATCTTGATTGGCCTCTTGCATATAGGACTCTTGATATACACTCTATTGCCGTGACGCATATTATCAAGTCTGGGGGAGAGATACCTCTTAAAGAAAATGGTAACTCTGCACTTGATTTGGATGCCATTTTGAATTATGTGGGTATACCAGAGGAACCTGTGCCACATAATGCTCTTACTGGAGCCCTCTGTCATGCAGAGGTTGCAAGTAGGCTCTTATACGGTAAAAAATTATTGCCAGAATTTGATAAATTTGAAATGCCGAAATTTTCGATATAATATTCAAGTATGGAAAACAATAATGTAAAAAAGCTCTTTTTGTCTGAAGTAGACAAAAAGATAGCGGGAGTTTGTGGCGGTATCGCGGAATATTTTAATGTCGATTCTGCCCTTGTACGAGTCGGGCTAATATTTCTAGATGTTTTGTCTGGAGTAGTCCCTCTAGTTATTTTCTATTTGCTTGCTTGGGCAGTTATGCCTCATAGACCACTCTCCCAATAGGGTAGAGACGGAGTATAGTATAGTGGTAGTACGAGTCCATGGGGTGGATTTAGCCCCGGTTCGATTCCGGGTACTCCGACAATGTTACAAATAACAAAAAGCGGGCATGTCTTATACCCGCTTTTTGTTATTTGTTTACTTATACTATAGATTAGATTTCTCTGTTTCTTTTTTACAGAAAAATTTATCTAAGGCATATTTACCAGATCCGACTAAGATTATGGCAATAAAACTCGCTGCTATAAGTTGTATGTATTCATAACCACCTTTTTGAATGTCAAATCCGTTTTTAAAGTGGACGGAAAACATTGCCACTAGAGATATGATGAGGCCTAAAATTGATAGCCACCTTGTGAATATACCAAGAATTAATGATATACCAACCGCTATTTCTCCGTAGGCAGCTATATATGCCATTATGGTGGGGAAGGGGAAGTTAAGGGAAGTTAGGAATCCCACAAAGGCACCAACCCCAAGTATAAATACTTTAGCATAGCCATGGTAAAGGAATATTGACCCAAGGGAGAGTCTAAGTAATAGCTTACCTGTATTTGCCGCCCTCTCTCCGCATGGGCAATCAATTTTTCCGCACATTTCGCATTTCATAATGTTTGTTTAATTATTATTAATGAGGTTAATTATATAGTTTATGGGCCTTAAAAACCGTGGAAATGATACAAAACAATAAAAATACGCCACTGTCTAGTTTATTGGGAGTTACTTGTTTAGAACTTGAAAAAAATGGAAGCTATTTTTATACCTAAAAATATGGAAAATACCTATATTTAGAGCCATAAAAATAACATTGACACATGCTGATATTTGTCCCATAACCATTGACAAGATGGGGGGATGTGTGATATGATATACACATCAGAGATTAAGTCTCTGGTTTTTTATTTTAGCTTACGACCTTTGGAAATTTGGGAGCTAGGGTAAATTTACAAGCTAAGAATTGGCCTATAATTGGAATAGCAACAGGATTACTACTTCTTCTTTCAAGCTCTAATATTACAGTAGATAGTACTAGTACTATCGAAACTCAGGGAGCTAAAGTAGAAGCAACAAAGTCAGATCAAAAAAGTTTATCTTCAAAATCAAAAGATAAAGAATTGACTTCAATTAAAACCGCTGAAAAAGAGGTTAGAGAGTATTTTGCTGATACACCTATATTGATCGAGGTGGCAAAATGTGAATCAAGATTCCATCATACTGATGAAGACGGTTCAATTCACAGAGGCGAAATAAATAACAAAGATGTCGGTGTGATGCAGATAAATGAGTACTATCATTTGGATACTGCAAAGAAACTTGGTTTCGATGTTTACTCCCTAAAAGGAAACATGGAATACGCCAGATATCTATATGATCATGAAGGTTTACAGCCTTGGGTCTCATCTGGAAAGTGTTGGAGTAAGACAAAGGCCATGCCACAAGAATTTGC
>CAYUDP010000003.1:26191-35599 GCA_964443725.1 uncultured Candidatus Saccharibacteria bacterium | reverse complement strand
GGGTCTCATCTGGAAAGTGTTGGAGTAAGACAAAGGCCATGCCACAAGAATTTGCTTCTAACTATAAAAGAGTAAAATAAAACAAAAAACCTCCAGAAATTTCTGGAGGTTTTTTGTTTTGAAATATTAGAAGCGAAATCAAAAATTTAATCTTTGGTCTGGGGTATCTATCAAAGAATAGGCAAGTGGGGTCTTCTTTGTTGGGTTTTAAAAAATATTTAATATATTGGTTCAACTCTCACGATGTATTTTTTGTGACCCTTATGCGGGTCTCTCATATAAACCAATTCCTCATCGTAGGGGAGCTGTGGATAACTATATAAGCTTTTCTTAATTGAACGTCGCACAATATATCTTTTGCGACATATATATTACTTTAAAATAAGGATTATTGGGCGCTTTGTTGTCCTTAATTGAAATGTATCATTTTGGTTTAATATTAGGATTTTTGCTTTACTTTGAGTTTGGGTTATCCTTTGACACTTGTGGTCTCCCACTGCCTATTTAGATTATATGCAGATAGTATTTTAAATTTAAGCACTGTCCACTTGAGAGATGTCTTCCCTGTTGTTTAATGTCGCACAATATATTGTTAGTATTTTTTAGTATCAGTATTTGAGGCGATATAAATAGTCCTATTTATATTTTTGGCAATTATAAATGGAAGTATTTTGTATCAAAAGAATTGCTTAAGATTTATATAAAGAACAAATGGTTTCTAATGAAACTCAATATTACCTACCCCAGGCATAGAGCCCGTCCAATTTCCAGATAAAAAGGTATCTTTAAATGGTGCAAAAAAATATTTTAACCAAAGAGAATAAGAGTAAATTATTGGATCTTTAATTTGTTCCCAAAACCCCCAGAATAAAGATTTTAGATAATTTAAATTAGAAATAAATGTTGGTGAATTCATTAAATCTTTTATATCAATATTTACTGCTATAAAAATAAAAAGGACCATTACTATAAATATGCCAACAGTTGTAAATCCCTTATTCATAAAATAATTACAAGTATAACATTGGATTCAAGTATGCTCTTAAATCAGCCACTGGCATTCTGTATGTTCCTTTGCAGACCGAACTTTTCCTACTTGTCACCTTCATACCCGCGGTAGCAAAAACCGTAAAGTGTAGGTGTGGGCCTGTGCTATATCCAGTGTTCCCAGAGTAGCCTATGATGTCTCCAGTGTGTACAGTTGATCCCTCTGATACTTTTATAAGTGAGAGGTGTGCATACAGAGTAGATAGTCCATTGGTGTGAGTTATTAGTACCCATTTTCCATATGATGCACCAGAGCAAACCCCATCTGTGTCTCCTACTCCAGATATTGTCCCTGAGAGCGATGCTTTTATTGGGGTTCCCATAGACGCTTTAAAATCAACCCCATTATGTCCATGCCCATTGTAAACACCGGCGTGTGCCCTAGAGAATTCTGTGTCTCCAAATTTTTGTGTGATTACAAGACTATCAAGTGGTGGGAAAAGAACCCTACTTGCCTGAGGAATGTAACTAGGGTCAGTTAATAATTTTAATTGAGATTCGTAATCTAGAAGTTCTTGTTCAAAAGCAAGACGCTTACTTTCTCTGTCAGCGAGCATTTTTTTATAATTTGCTTCTTTGTTTTTTGTTTGAGTAAGTAAAGAATCTGCTTGTTTAGCATTGTATTCAGCGATTGCCTTCTGGTCGGCTAGTTTGTTGGAAAGGGCTATCAACTCATTATGCTTCTTTTCATTTGTCGCCTTGGTGTCTGATAAATCGTTTTTAAGGTCTATTAACTTTTTTACATTATCCTCTAGTGTGTCTGATACTTGTGAGAACCTTGATCTATCATTCCAAAAGTCGCTCAGATTATCATTTGATAAAAATAGTTCTACTTGTGATCTGTTATCAAGTTCGTTGACATTTACTATTATTTGCCTCAATCCATCTTGTTCCAATTTAATGCTTGACTGTTTGTCTCCGATCTGGAGTGACAGGTCTTTTATTGTGTATTCTACTGATTCAATCTTTTTTTGAGTGAGTTTTATGTCAGCGGCTAATTTCTTTTTTGTAAGAGCCAGGGTATTTAATTGGCCTTTTAGGGTATTGGCAGTTTTCGAGGCTTTGTCTATCTCTTCTTTATATATTTTTATATCTTGTTCAAGTTCAGCGATATCCTGGTTTCTTTTATTGATTTTTGACCTTATATCATCAGCGGGATTTATAGCATCTTCAGTATTTGGGGTTGTTGTTGCATTTTCTGCTAGAACAACCTTATCTACGCTTAAGTCACAAAATAAATAAATAGAAATAGTAGTAATTATGAGGAAGGTTATTTTTTTAGTATTGACCTCAAATTTCATAAAGAACTAAAGACTTCCAATTTATTATTTAGGGACATTAAGTAAATTGATAGACTCTAACAATCTATTTATACTTTCTGTCTTACCCAATATAGAGACCAATTTAAATGGATCTGGAGATTTTTCTTTTCCTGATAGTGCATACCTTGTTGGCCACAATACATTAGCTCTACCTTCATTTTCTGCAAGTTGCCATATAGTATTTTTTACCTCCTCAGCTGTTGGGTAGTCGCTCAAGTTTTGTAGATTTTCAATTACCAATGTAAGTCTTTGTATTGTCTCGTGTTCATTTGCTGTTGGATTATTTTTTGATTTTGGTAGTATCACGGCTATATCAATTTTTGGTTTATCAAAAAAATAATCAAGGTCCCCAGAATTTACCATTTCTTCTATGTCTGAAAAGGTAGAAATTCTTTCTCTTATTTCTGATACCAATTTGCTTAGTCTGTCTAAACCCCATTGTGGTTTGTCTTTAAAAGAATTTCCGATACGCTCCTCTATAATTTTTTTCAAGTCTTGGTCTGACATTTTCTTTATATATTCGCGGTTGAACCATTTCAGTTTTTCCATATCAAATACTGCCCCACTCTTTTGTATCTGGTCAAATGAAAACTTTTCTATGAGTTCATTTAATGAAAAGATTTCTTGATCATTGCCCGGGTTCCACCCGAGAAGGGCTAGGTAGTTTATCAAAGCTTCTGGCAGTATACCGATTTTTTTATATTCACTTATAGATACAGCTCCATGTCTCTTTGATAATTTTGTCTTATCACCGCCTAGAACAAAAGGTATGTGGCAGTATATAGGTCTAGTAGCTCCTATTGCTTCTTGAATCAATATTTGTCTTGGCGTGTTATATATACCATCTTCCCCTCGGATTATGTGAGTTACACCCATCTCAAAATCATCTATTACAACGGCTAAGTGATAGAGAGGTTCTTCAATATTTCTGGCGATTACAAAATCTCCCAATTCTGTAGTATCTACATTTATTTCTCCCCTAACTTCATCCTTGAAAGTAATAGTTTTGTTTGGATTTTTAAATCTTATTACTCTACTGCCAAGTTCGTTTACAATTGATTCTTCGTCTTCACCAAAAAGAGCTGCTTCAGGTATGGAATTTGTACTTTCTTCGGATATGTAGGCGTGCCCACTTTCAATCATCTTTTCGATATATTTCCTGTATATTAGGGTTCTCTCTGACTGGTGGTGCACCTCGTCAAACTTTAACCCAAGCCATTCTAGTCCAACGAAAATATCTTGCTCGAATTCTTTTTTTGAGCGGGCAAGGTCAGTATCTTCGAATCTAAGTATTATTTTCCCAGAATTTTTTTTTGCGTATAAATAATTAAAAATTGCAGTTCTTGCGCTCCCCAAATGCAAAAAACCGGTTGGACTTGGTGGGAATCTTGTTATTACTTGAGTGTTCATTTTATTTTTCGTGACTTAAGGCTATTTTAAAGATTTCTCGTGCGATTTTCTCAGCGGAGTTAACACTGTCAATTTTTTTTGCTGCATCTGACATCTTTTCATATAAAGGTAAGTCATTTATCAATCTATCTATTTCAAATTGCAGTAAGTGTTGGGTGAGATTTTTTTCTTCAATAACAATTCCGGCTCCAGTGTGGGCGTATGCAAAGGCATTACCGAGTTGGTCATGGCTTATATCCTCTGGTATTGGAATAACTATACATGGAATCCCCCAAGAAGATATTTCAAACAAAGTTGAGCCAGCTCTACTTAGCACCAACTTCGAAATCCCAGCACTCATCCTAAGTGATAATTCATTTAAATATGGGTATGGATGATAGCGACTTTTGTGCTCACTTTTTTCAAGAATGACACTTGAGGTCATTTGAACTGATTTGTAATTCTCTGCGCCAGTTTGGTGAATGATTTGATATTTTTCAACCAAAGCTACAAGTGAATCGAGAATTACTTCATTTATTTTTTGTGCACCTTGTGATCCCCCAAGTATCAAAATAGTTGGTACGTTTTTTTCAAGTTTTAAATAATCAAACGCTCCCTCTTTTATAGGCATGGCGAGTTCTTTTCTTATTGGTTGGCCAGTTAATGTTACTTTTCCTTTGGGGAAATAATCAGCTGCTTCTGGGTATGATATTGCTATTCTTGTGGCGAACTTACCAGCCCATTTGTTGACTCTGCCAGGTTTTGTATCAGATTCATGGATCATAACAGGTATTCCAAATAATCTTCCGGCAACGAGAGCTGGAAAACTTCCGTGACCGCCTTTGCCAAATATTATGTCAGGGTAAATTGTAAACACAGTAAATATTGCCCTTACTATCCCAGCCAAAGTCTTAAATGCGTCAGTAAAATTTTTAAATGAAAAATATCTACGGATCTTTCCAGCTGGAGTTGACAAATATTTTATACCGTTATCAAATAATGCTCTTTCGTCATATGGTTCTGGAGCCATAAAAAAAATCTCTGGCGGTAAGGCCTTCTCTTTTTTGGCTATCTCGTTTATTTCCTTAGATATTGCGATTATTGGGTAAAAATGCCCGCCTGAACCGCCTCCTGTAAATAATATTTTCATAAAACCTAACCTATAGATTATACAAAATATTGAGCAATTTTAACAGTTTTTAGAGTTTAGAAACCGATAATACCAAACCAACCTCAAATAGTGCCGCCATTAACGAAGTTCCTCCTTGGCTAACAAATATCAAGGCTATACCAGATAATGGTAAGAGCCCGAGCATTGCCGAAATATTTATAAAAGATTGAGACGTTATGTGTGCTATTACCCCTATTACAACAAGCGCTCCAAAAAGACTTTCAGACCGTTTGGCTATAACTAAGCCCCTTAATGCAAACAGAACAAATAATATTATTAGAAATGCCGCCCCAAGAAACCCAAACTCTTCACTTGCAACGGCAAATATTGAATCACCCATAGGTTCCGGTAAAAATTGAAATTTTTGAATACTTTTGCCAAAACCTCTACCTGTTAATCCGCCAGAGCCTATGGCTATCAATGATTGGTCAAGTTGGTATCCTGAGGATAGTGAGTCTGTAGAACCAAAATTTACATATGTCATAATGCGGTCTTTGATATATGGACGCTCCAAGAATAACACCCCCATACCAATCATGGCTATAAGAAAGAGATACAAGACATGTTTCCACTCCCCTCCTGCGGACAAATACATTAAAATCCCCGAAAAAGCTAAAACTAGAAAACCATCTGTGTCTGGTTGCAAAAGGAAAATAAGACCAGTTATAGATAATAATATTATTAAAGGAATTAGTTTTGATTTGAAGTTATCTTTACTATTCTTTACTCCAGATAGCCATGAGGCATAATAGATAATAAATGCAATTTTAAGGAATTCGCCTGGTTGGAAGATAAAAGGTCCTATATCTATCCATCTTTTTGCCCCACCATGCTCAAATCCTATGTGTGGTACAAAAACTAAGGCAGTTAAAAATAGTGCAACAATACCTATAAAGAAGGCATTTTTTCTCCAAAATTTTATATTGACCGAAAGGGCAACCATAAGTAGCGCTCCGCC
Source organism: uncultured Candidatus Saccharibacteria bacterium (assembly GCA_964443725.1). Classification (GTDB taxonomy): domain Bacteria; phylum Patescibacteriota; class Minisyncoccia; order Phycocordibacterales; family JAKFXT01; genus CAYUDP01. Next base: position 29,712 of record CAYUDP010000003.1, on the reverse strand, counting down.
ACCGATTAATCCAACGATTAGTTGCTTGGCAATAACTGAATAGATATTTAGATTTGTTCTAGCTGTCATACCAAGTGAAGCTGAGAAAAAAATTAAAAATCCGTATATAACTAATGAAATACAGACGATAAGAAAGAACTTGTCTATTGAACGGCTTTTCATTTAATCAACTTGTTATACTTGCTATTGCTATGACCATACCCAGAATTGCAAATATTATTGAGACGACCCAAAATCTCATCGTCACCTTATATGCTGGCCAACCTAGTGCTTCAAAATGATGATGAAGCGGAGCGACTAGAAATACTTTTTTCCCTCGGAATCTTTTTGAGAATAGTTGTATGACATTGGATAGTGTTGTAGCGATAAGTGGCATTGCAACAACTGGAAGAGCGATAAGCCCATAACCACCTCCCAATTTATCTGTCATAAAAGCTACTATTGTCAGTGTTATGGTTAGACCCATTGAGCCTGTTTCTGTCATGTAAAATCTTGCCGGAGGGATATTAAACCAAAGAAAAGCCAAAATACCACCTACTATCGTCGCGCAAAAAGTCGCAAGGTGTATTTGTCCTAGATAGAAAGCGATGCCAGTGTAAGCTGAAAAAATAGAGGCAAAAACACCGCCCGATAAGCCATCTATACCATCTATTACCCCGCCTGAATATATTAAAATAGCCACGAGCATAAAAAGTGGTACAAAAAGTACACCAATATCTACAAAGCCAATATGGGGTATACCTATTTCGTGGATACCTAGTTTTGAATAAAACCAAATAGCGCAAAAAAGAGAAATGATTGTGACGAAAATGAGTCTTTTCTTGAGAGATAAACCACCAGCGAGATTGTCCTTTGATCCTATTATTTCTAGATAATCATCAACAAGCCCAACTAACGATCCAAGTATCAGTGTCGCAAAAGGGATCCATGTCTGACTTCTGCTTACATAGTCAAGATCAAAACCAAAATTTATATTAACCAATCTTGATATAATCCAAAGCAGTGCGGCTGTACTTAAGACTGAAAACCATATCACTACCCCACCCATTCTCGGTGTTCCAACCTCTTTGTCTTTATGGAGTTCATTAAAAATGGGAGTATCTTTGCCAGAGAGGTCTAATTTGCCGGATTTCTTTTTCCACATCTTATTTTTATATAGGTAATTCGTCCAAAAAGGCGTAAAACCTATTCCTACAATAAATGACAAAACTGATGGGAGGAAAATACTCAAAAAATCTGAACTCATTAGGTCAGTATAATAAAAAACACTAGGTTTATCTAGTGGTTAATCTTCTTTGTCGAAATAATCAAAAGTTGCTTTGTATAAGTTTGTTACGTCTTCGAAACGCCCTTCTTTGCTTGAACCTAATACAACTATCCCTATTTTATGATTAATACCAAGGTCAAATATTACTGCCAAATTTCCACCAGCCAAATCAGTGTAGCCGGTTTTTGATCCTATAAGCCATGGCATTTTATAGCTATATGGATTTGTGTTTATTGCTAGATATTTTTCTCCGGAAAGAGAAGAGAAGTTATCGTCTTTTTCCCTTGTTTTCGAAAACACTGAGCTGTCGAAGCTTGCAACGCTTCCTATTAATAGTGCTGTATCATAAGCAGAGCCGTATCCACCTGAGTAGCTACTAGAAACATCTAAACCAGTTGGATTAACGAAAAAAGTCTGTCTCAAACCAGACTCTTTGGCTTTGTTGTTCATGAGGGTTACAAAATCTTTATTGCCTTCACCATTTACGGACTGGGCTAGGGCAAGCGCTGCTTCGTTTGAGGAAGTCATAAGGGTATATCTCTCTAAATCTTTTTTATTCCACTTTGTCTTCTTGTTTAAGTTGAAATTAACTACTTCCTGACCATTACTTTCAGATATCAAAACAGTCATTAGTTTAGTTAAAGACGCAAGGGGCAGTTCTGCTTCGGAATTCTTTTGAAATAAAACTTCACTTCTACTATAGTCGTAGACTATAGCTGACTTTGCAGATATTTTTATTTCTGGGAATTTGTTTTGGTTACCAACCTCTTTCTTAAGGGTTAATCTTTCTTTTGTACTTTGTTTTATCTCGGGATTTTTTTTTGAAAAATAATTTGAAAAAGTTATCAGAGTGATAACTAATAATACCGAAATAATAGGGCCACTATTTTCTTTTATAAATTTTGCAACATTATTCATCTCCCCCTTCACTGTTAGTATTTTGTTCTAGCTCTATGTCTTTTTCTTTCTTCTTTTTTTCAATTTCATCTCTAAACTCAAAATATTTTGGTATGTCTTCTACTTTTTTTACACCAAGATGAGCTAGGAGATTAATAGTCGGCCTATATAAGTAAGCTCTTTTGTCGGTTGGGTTTTCAACTCTTTCGATTAATCCCCTAACTGATAATGCCCTTAATATAAAAGATGACTGAACCCCCCTTATGTATTCAAGATCGCTTCTTGAAATTGGTCCCATGTATAAGACGATCGAGAGAGTTTCAAGCCCGGCTTTACCCAGATCGCGATCTAATTCTTCTTTCGTATATTCCTCTATAAAGCTAGAAACCTCCTTTGATGTTGTTAGTGTGAAAGTGTTGTTTGCTTCAATAATTGCAAGACCACTGCCTTCTAATAATTCTCTGAGCTCATTTATTGCAGACAAGGTTTCTTCTTTGGTTGATTTTGTGATTTGGGCTATGTCTTTTAGATTTGTTGGTTCTGCGCTATAAAAAAGCAAAGCTTGTATTTTACTTGCAAGTAATGTCATAAAAATATTATATCAAATATTAGTAGAATTATATTATTGTGGGCACTTGAAGAGTATCTGTTTCTATTTCTATATCTGAAAACTTGTCAGATTGTGTAACGGAAACTATTCCCTGTTTTACCAATTCAAGCATTGCCAAGAAACTTACGATAATGGTGGTTTTTTCCACCTTGTTGCCAGCAAACTCGTTAAAGCTAAGCTTTATTGCTCCCTGAACGCGTTTTGAGAGGTTTTCTATTACTTCCTCAAGGCTTATTACCTTTTTCACTATAGCCTTTGGGATTGAGGCTTTTGGCTCTGGCATCGAATTTAAGACTGATTTTAAAGACATTTCCAAATTGGCCAAATCCATGTTCTTTTGAGGTGCAAAGACAGGGATTCTTTTTGGATATCCGTATTGGGTAAATAACGGGGTTTTTAAAAAAATAGATTTAATGTCAAGTGATATTTTCTTTACTTTCTCAAGGACCTTTAGGCGATTTTCAAGTTCGGCAATATCTATTTCTTCTTCTTTGCTAAGTGAAAGTGCTGGTAATAATGACTTGGATTTTATTAGAAGTAGTGTTGAGGCGGTTAAAACAAAGTGTGCGATATCACCTATCTGTAAGTCGGCATTATTTATATGACTAACGAAGTCATCGGCAACTTGAGATAGTGATATATCGTTAATATGTAATTTTCTTTTTTCAATCAAATCCAAAAGTAGATCAAGGGGTCCTTCAAATACAGGTGTTTTGATTGCAAATTCACCCATGGCTATTTATCTTC
>CAYUDP010000003.1:24357-26091 GCA_964443725.1 uncultured Candidatus Saccharibacteria bacterium | reverse complement strand
GGTCCTTCAAATACAGGTGTTTTGATTGCAAATTCACCCATGGCTATTTATCTTCTTTTCGAAAAGTAATACCAAGTTCCATCAATTGTTCAGGTTCAGCTTTGCTTGGGGCTGACATCATTAAGTCTTTGCCCTCTCCTGTTTTTGGAAAGGCTATAACTTCCCTTATGTTGGGCTCGTTGAGGAGTATCATCATTAGCCGGTCAAAACCCCAGGCAAGCCCTCCATGTGGGGGTACCCCAGTTTTGAATGCTTCTAGCATGTGCCCAAAATTTCCCTCAATACGATCTGGTTCGAAGCCCATTATCTCAAACACAGTTGATAATATTTCTGGTTTATGACTTCTGATACTCCCGCCCCCTATTTCAAACCCGTTTAATACTATGTCGTATTGAGTGGTTAAAATTTCTGCAATGTTTTCTTTTTTGATTAGATCTTCAATGTATTCTTTTTTTGGCATCGAGAATGGATTGTGTGTAAAAGTCCACCCACCTTTTTCGGTTTTTTCGAAGAATGGAAAATCAATAACCCAAACAAATGCAAGTAGGTTTGGATCATTTTTATCTTTTCTTATATCGGGCCGATCAGAGCCATACTTTTCTATTGCCTCCTTGTAGGACATTCTTGGGAAAGGGGTTTCTTGGATGTGTTTTTCTGGGTATAAATCAGTAACTAGTTTAATAATCAAATCCTCAGTTAACTTCATTACGTCTTCTCTATCGACAAAACTCATCTCCAAGTCCATTTGTGTAAATTCTGGTTGCCTGTCACCGCGAGTATCTTCATCGCGCATGCATTTTGCAAATTGGAAATATCTTTCAATTCCTCCGGCCATTAGTAGTTGTTTGTATTGCTGTGGTGATTGTGGGAGCGCATAAAAATTGCCCCTATCTATTCTTGATGGTACTAGATAATCTCTCGCACCTTCGGGGGTTGATTTTGTAAGTAGCGGAGTCTCAACTTCAATAAAGTTCTCTTCGGATAGATAGTTTCTTACATATTGGGTTGTTTTGTGTCTTCTTCTTATGTTGTCTTGTAGCCTAGAACTTTTCAGGTCGAAATATCTATACTTTAGTCGTATCTCCTCACCTATATTTCTTGTGTCTTGATTTATATCAAAAGGTAATATTGTTGCTTCGTTTAATACGTCTATATGATTTGCCAGAAGTTCAATCTTCCCATTCGGGCCATCATTTACCATATTCTCCGGTCTAGAGTTTACTATTCCTTTTATGCTAACCACCCATTCACTTCTTAGTTTCTCACCAACTGCATGCAATTCTTCTGGTTTGGGTAAGATTACGGTTTGGATAAAACCGGTTCTATCTCTTAGGTCTATAAAAATAAGTTTGCCATGGTCTCTTCTTACACTTACCCACCCCAATACTTCAACTTCTTTGCCTATATGGTCATTTAAATTGCCGATTAAAATTCTTTCCATGTTTTTTAAGATAATCCTACTAATTTACGAACCTCAATCATTGTTTCCTCAGCTCTCTCTTTTGCTAATTTGCCACCAGAAGATAAAACTGAGTCTAGGTATTCTCTATCATTTATAAGTTTTTCATATTTTTCCCTAAATGGAGAAATAAAATTATCCATAGAATCAATGAGTATATCTTTTGATTCTTTGTACCCTATTCCGCCACTTTTGTATCTGCTTTCCACGTTGGTGTAATCGGGGTTAAGGAGTTTGTGTAGAGATAGTAATGTGTCATTCTCTGTCTCTTTTGG
>CAYUDP010000003.1:1489-24257 GCA_964443725.1 uncultured Candidatus Saccharibacteria bacterium | reverse complement strand
GTAAGGGCGTGAAGGTTTGCTATAAATAGAAAATTAGAATAAGCCTCTTGTTTATCGAGAATGGGCTTAATCATCCCAAAATAATTTCCGTAATGCAGTGCTCCAGTTGGTTTTATACCCGATAGAAGTACTTTTTTATTCTTATCATCCATAATGGCAATGGTATCAAAAACGGGCATTTTTTCAATGTTTTATACGCCAAGATATTTTTTAGATTTTACTAAAGATGCGCAAAATCTTTGTTGAAAATTTTGGAAAGGTGAAAAATATGAAGGATATAATTCCCACAACACTAAAAAGCACATGTGAGATTAGGCTTTGGATATAGCTTTGAGAGAGGTGTGCGAGAATACCCACAATACCAAACGTGAACCCATCTATTCCTATTAACACTAACTTAGCCTTTGGATACAAGTCTTCTACGGCAGTTGATGCTTTATAAAACAATGTGAGCCATATTATCCCATAGACTGCAGCTACTATTAACATTACATAATTAGCCAGAGGGTAGGCGTTCCAATAAATCATACCCATATCGCTTAGTGTTGGAGGCTGAGGATTTAATATTAGAACTAATATAACAAATAAGCATATCACTAGAAGTGCCATACTCATGACATCTGCTTCGAATCTATGAAAATATTTTCCAGTAAGGAAGAATAATATTTCGATTCCAAACAGTAGTGTCATAAACAGAAGTGAAGAGGATACGACGTGTATATAAGACATAATAATCGGATCCGTAACTATTTTAAATGCTATTAGGAAGGGTAATGTTCCCTGAAGGCACACCAAGAAAAAACATATGAAAAGATAAAGAATTAATTTATCTCTTGTTCTGATATATGAGGCAAGAAAATAAAAGGATATTATAAGTGTAAATAATGCTCCAAGTCGATAAACTATTGCTGTTAGTATTGTTGGGTCAATCATATACTATTCGCGAATTCATTTATTTGCTTTGAATGTTCAGCTGAAGTATCGCTACTGATTTTGACATAAAAAGTAGATCCCTCCCCCTTACCTTTTGACTCGACCCATATTTTACCACTATGGGCGTGGACTATTTCTCTTGCAAGATAAAGGCCTAAGCCGGTTCCAAGTACGTTTACTCGGCTAGCTTCTTTTGCTCTACTGAATTTTTCAAACAATTGTGGCAGTGTCTCTTTATCAATTCCAACGCCAGTGTCTTTTATTGAGATTACTAATTCTTTTTTGTTCGAATCTTTAGTTAGTGTTATTAGAATGGATCCTTTAGGTGTGTATTTAATCGAGTTGTCTATTAAGTTTGTGATGACCTGCCTCATTTTACCAGGGTCCACAGAAGCAAAATAGGAATTATTCTCATCGCAATTAAATGAAATTGTTAACCCAGCTCTTGAAACAGACGGCATCTGTTCTTGGATAATTGTAGCGATCAAGTTTCTTATGTCTGTTGATGAAAAATCATATTTCATTCTTCCCTGCTCAATCCTCGATATACTCAAGAAATCCTCAACCATAATCACAAGAGCTTGAGACGCTTGGAATATTTTATCTACCGCACCCTTTGTTTCATCAGATATTTTACCAAAAGAACCATCGAGGAGCAGCGACGCATATCCCTTAATTGCTGTAAGCGGGCTTCTTAATTGGTGGGATGCCAGTGATAGGAATTCTGTCTTCATTTGGTCAAGCTCTTTCAATCTATCATTAGCTTCGGTCAGATTTTTGGCCAATCTTTCCACTTCTTCACGTGTATTTACTTCTTTGACAACACTTTTGATAAGGAAAATCCCCAAAACAATGATAGATATCAATAATATTATATCTGTCATTTGCTCGAATGTATTTTGAGCTATTACAGCTTTTATTGAAATTATTATCCATAACAAAAAAACCAGTGATTCAGTTAAAATTAATTTCACATTGAATAATCCGTATCTTATTATGGCGTACGCAATTGTTATTGGATAGAAAGCAAAGAAGACTATTGGGTATGGCGGTATATCGACGTTGAATGTTATAAAAAATACACTTCCACCGCCTATAAAACCAAAAATTGATGAAAAAAGTATTTGCTTGAGTTGTGTTATTTCTTTTATGTCGCTTATTTCTTTTATTTTTTCATAAAGTATTAAGGCTCCCAGTGTAGATACTGCAAAGAAATATATAGTAAAATATATATATACTGGGCCGGCGTTTGGTGCAAAGTTAAAAATAAACTTTGGCAATACTTTGTCTATATAAAAGTATGTTGGATTGAGTATCGTAAATATAAATGCAGTTGCTGACACACCATATACAAGCCTTTTGTGGGTATCAAATTTTTTGGTTATACCAAGAATGAATAATAGATAAAATAGTGGTATATATATTGCCCCAAAATGGAGTATCACATTACTTAAGTATGCAGTATTGTAGCTTTTAGATATTATCATTGAGAAATAACCAAAACTCCAAATAGCACTACTTATGTTAAGTAATAGCCAACTTTTGTTAGTAAAACTTTTTCTATCTGTCAAAAATACAATTATCCCAGACAGTAGGGCTGTAAAACCACCTATAAACAAAGAAACTGAATAATAGTTAATTATAAGGTTCATTGTGTTACATTTTGTACATTTCTAAGTACTTGTTCCCCAGAATTGATATGTCGTCGCGACTCAAGAAGTATTCAGCAAGACTTTTTATTGATGGGAATATTATATTTGTACCATGATGTGGCTCAATGTGTATATCGCCCCTGTAGGTTTTCAGATTCTGGGTGGTTTCAAGTAAATGAAGTTTACCCCTTAGGGCATAAATTGCTGATTGTGGCGATGAGCAGGCTACATGTGGATTTTCAATCCCATGAACATTAAAGCCATCGGGTATATTTTTCGGGTTAATATAACCATGCCAATGTGCAATTGCAAGTCCGGTTTTTTCTAGATTTGAAGTAAATTCATTCTCTATTTTCAAAAAACGGAAAATAGATCCGATTATTGCATTCCCAAGAGCGTGGGCGAGTATAACTTTTGTATCAAAGGACGGTTTATAATCACTATCTAACACTAATCCTTTTGGAGTTTCTAAAAACATTTTACCGTTTGATAATCCCATCTTTATCAAATCTTTGCTTGGGTTTATATTAGTTTTATTAGAACCTGATCTCTGTGACATGACGTATATATCTGGGACTTTCATTAAATATTCTGAATTATTTACCTCTATACAGAGATAAAGTTTGTCGTCTATGCTTATACAGTCATTGTCTATATTATCAATTTTATATATCTTTTTTGCTTCTTGTATAGGTATCAACTCAGAATATGTAGCCGGCATTTGCCAAGCCAAAAACCCGTAACTCATTCCATTTCGATTGTCTAAGTGTATCTTTCCAATCCAGCGGTAGAATTTTGTTCTAAATGGCAAATCGTCTAATTTCTTACCATTTGGGTAAAGATTTGTTTTACTAAATAATTTACCCCCCTCCATAAATTCTTCTACTATTTTAGAAATGTTTGGATCGTTAAGGTCAAAATGATTTTGGGATACTATAAAATCTTTGAATCTGTGGGGTCTTATTGGTGCCACAACTTTTGGTACTAAAGAGTCTAGCAGGTGTTCATTGAACTTGCCGTCATTTAGTGGGTATATTGGGTGAGAAGCGTTAAAATTGTACACAATAAAATCTTCACCAGATACTGCTATTACTATATTGGTCATATGAAATGCGAATAGATCCATTGCAGTATTAAAGTGGGTATGAAAATCGCTATTGTTTTTGATTGTTTCTGGTCTATCTACAATAGTTATAACTGTGCTGTCTCTGAAGCTTAATGTTTGGTCCATGGGAAGTTTACCCGTGTCATTTGTGCCAAGAGAAATGACAGATATCCCTGGTTTTATTCTCTTTCTTTTTAATATCAGGTTAGGTATCACAGAAAGTTCTATAAAAGGTAATTTCTTGTCTTTGTGAACTATGTTTTTATAAAAAATTAGTATGTTACCCAAAATAACCTGTATAGATTTTAAGATTGATTTATATATCGGTATGTTAATTAGGGCGCTTTCAAAAGGCACGACGTTTACCTTTAGTTCCATAAAGGCAACTTTAAGTTTATTGTAAAAATCTATAACATTTTTTGATTGAACTTTTTCATCAAATGGGAAAAAAGTTATATTCATTTTGTCGGCCATCTCAAGAGATGTTAGTGGTACCTTCTCTCCAATGCCCAATATTTTTGATATTGCCTCATCACTTATTAGCATGATGTTTATTATATAACTTAAAGCAATTTCTTTCTATTTAATAAGGATGCTTTCAACTATTGGCATTACTTTTTCTCTTATTATCTTCCTATACTCGCTGGGTTCAATATAGTCATCATTAATAAAGAAATCTTTACTGAAAATAGGATTTGAAAAATGGACGGAAAAATATTTTTTAAAAGTAAAGAATTCTAATGGGTTTGTTCTAAATGCACCACTTATAGTTATTGGGACTATGGTAGCTTTTGTCTTGTGGCACAGGAAAGCTGCTCCCCCCTTAGATTCAGATGTGTGTATTTGACCATCAAAACTTTTTTTGCCCTCAGGAAATATCATTAGGGAGTGCCCAGCATTAAGGATTTTAATATGATTCTTAAGCGACTCTTCATAGTCTCTCAATCCGACGAAGGCTTGATATGCCCCCCATGCTTCAAAAAAGAACCCACCATATAGCAATCTTTTCAATAATACTTTTTGGTTATAGAACGTTTTTTCTCTAGAAACATAAAAAATTGGCAAGAATCTAGAAAGAAATGGTAATGATGCTGGTAATAATATCGGATCTAATTCACTTGTATGATTTGATACAAATATTACGGGGCCCCGTATTTTCTTTAGATTATCTAAACCGGTGACCCTCAAATGGCTAAAGAAATATAAGAAAAATCTAGTTGGTATCCAAATTAAATTTTGCAACAGCCACGGAGCTGTGTATTTGATGGTTTGAAACATAAAATTATCTACGAATAAGTACGAAAAAGGAAACAAGGGTGACAATAATCCACCAAAATTCTGCATTTGGTATTGAAAGCAGTTTGTTTAATGATGGTATAAAGTTTGTCAAAACAGTTGATTTTGTCACCGTACTAAAAGCAATAATCAAGAGGCCAGATACCAATATGGAAATCGTTAAAGCCTCGACTATTTTTACAAGTGGAGTCCAAGAATAAACAACTGAGACAACTTTTCTTATTGGGAAATATGCAAGTGCGGATAATATTAAGAAAACGCCGAATCTCAAAAATACAAGTTGAGAGGCTGTTTTGGCTACTTTATCTATATAGCTTGAATATGGAAGGAGTTTATAGAGAAACAGTCCAAAATATAGGGCGATAATTGAACTAACTCCAGCACTTTTACCAGAAAAAAGCATTAGTCCAAAAATTATAAGTAGAACTATCGCGACAACTATTATATCCAATGGAATTCCAAAAAGCATGGTTAAGATTTAAGAAATATTACTAACCGTATTATAATCCCTCTTTGCGTAATTGTTCAATAGTTTGCCTTGTTGATTTCGATAGCTTTTTGGGCAATGTGATATTGATTTTTACATGTATATCACCTCTTTTACCATTTCCGAATGGTATACCCTTGTTTTTCACTCTTAGGGTTTCATTAAAACTAACTCCTTCTGGTATTTTAATTGTTATTTCTCCCTCTAAGGTGTCTATATTTTTATCACAACCAAGAAGAGCATCTGATAATTTTATGTTTGCATCAGTTAGCAGATTAACCCCATCTCTTCTTAGTGTTTTATGTGGTTTTACATGAATTCTTGCATATAGATCTCCAGGTATGCCACTCGTTATTGCTTCTCCTTTTCCAGATAGGCGAATAACTTCACCGTCTTCAATTCCTTGCGGTATTGAAACCTTAATCTCTTCTTCGCCTCTTTCTATTCCTATACCTCCACACCCACTACATTTTTCTTTCGGTATACGTCCAGAACCACTACAAGCTTCACATGCTCTCGTCACACTTACAACTCCAAAGAAAGATTTTTTAGTCTCATGTATTTTGCCGTTACCGTTGCATGTCTTGCATGTTATTTTCTCGGTTCCAGGTTTCCCGCCGTCTCCTTTACAGATTTTGCATATTAGATTTTTTGTAATCAGTACAGATCTATTTGTACCAAAAGCGGCTTCGATAAAATCAACGGTTAAGTCGATTGATATATCTCTACCCCTTTCTGTTCTTTGGGTTCTTTGCCCCCCAAAAAAATCACCGAAGACATCATTTAGGTCCCCAAAGTCAAATTGTGTGCCGTGGCCATTTTGAAATCCAGAAAAATTTGAAAAATCAAATCCCTGAAAACCAGAATTTCCGTTTGAAGTGGTACTCCCCCAAGTGTCATATTGGGATCTTTTTTGGTCATCTGATAGGACACTGTAAGCCTCACTAACTTCTTTAAACTTTGCTTCGTCTCCTCCTTTTTTGTCCGGGTGGTATTTATGAGCCAATTTATGAAAGGCTTTTTTTATGTCCTCTTTTGAGGCGTTTTTTTCGACGCCAAGAATTTGATAATAGTCTTTTGCCATGAATAGAATATACTCCTAAATTCAAGTAAAGTATATTATTTTACTTCTGCATCGCGGATACTATCATCATTTCCTTTGCTGTTATCATTTTCGCTTTGTTTGTACATCTCCTCTCCGATTTTCTGCATTGATGATGATAGAGCTTCTATAGATGATTTTATTGCCTGGGAGTCTCCGTCTTTTGCCTTCTTTAAATCAGATATTTTATTTTCTATATCGACTCTAATCTCCTGAGAAACTTTTTCTCCCGCATCTTTTAGTGCTTTTTCGGCAGAGTATATCATTTGATCTGAAGTATTTCTTAACTCAGCTAACTCTTTCTTTTTTGCATCTTCCTCAGCATTTAGCTCTGCATCTTTTTGTAATTTTTCAATATCAGTCTCCGAAAGATTTGATCTTGCTTCTATACGAATAGATTGCTCTTTAGAGGTTGCTTTATCTTTTGCTTTTACACTTAATATTCCATTTGCATCAACATCAAATGTCACTTCAATTTGTGGAAGACCTCTTGGGGCTGGCGGTATCCCATCAAGAATAAATCTTCCTAGGCTTTTATTATCAGAGGCCATTGGTCTTTCCCCCTGAACTATGTGTATTTCGACAGAGGTTTGATTATCTGAAGCTGTGGAAAATATCTGCGATTTACTTGTGGGGATAGTCATGTTGCGCTCAATTAGTTTTGTTGAAACTCCTCCCATGGTCTCTATTCCCAGTGAAAGTGGTATAACATCAAGAAGTAATATGTCTTTGACGTCGCCTTGCATTATCCCAGCTTGAATGGCCGCACCTAGAGCAACAACTTCATCTGGATTTATGGTTCTATTCGGCTCTTTGTTGAAGAGTCCTTTAACCGCTTCCTGAATGGCGGGCATTCTTGTTTGTCCACCAACTAAAACAATCTCATCTATATCTGCTATTTTAAACGGTGAAGCTTCTATAGCTCTTTTTGTTATATCTATTGATCTGTCTATATATTCTCTTGATATTTCTTCAAGTTTGGAGCGAGTAAGCTTCATAAGTAGATGTTTGGGCCCGTTTTGGTCAGAAGTTATGAATGGGATGTTTATCTCAGCCTCCATTTTGTTTGAAAGCTCGTGTTTAGCATTTTCTGCTGCCTCATCTAATCTCTGTAAGGCAAGTGGGTCTTTTGTCACATCTATACCAGATTCTTTACGAAATTCTTCAGCAATGTAATTTACTATTTTGTGGTCAATATCTCTTCCTCCGAGATGAGAGTCGCCATCTACAGATTTAACTTCTACTACGTCGTCTCCGACTTCTAGGATTGAAATATCAAAAGTTCCACCACCAAAATCGTATACTGCGATTTTTTCGTTTTTCTTTTTGTTAAAACCATACGCAAGAGCGGCTGCAGTTGGTTCATTAATGATACGTTTTACATCGAGCCCAGCTATTCTACCGGCATCCTTTGTGGCCTGTCTTTGTGCGTCGTTAAAATATGCTGGAACGGTAATTATGGCTTCAGTTATTTTCTCTCCTAACTTAGCCTCCGCGTCGTTCTTTAATTTTGTGAGAATCATTGCGGAGACTTCCTCTGGCGAGAAAGATTTATCCCCCATTTGTACCTTTATAGCTCCGGTATCGGTTTTCTCTATTTTGTAGGCAACATTTCCCTTATCTTTTTGCACGGCACCTTCATCAAAAGAGTGTCCAATAAATCTTTTAATCCCATAGATTGTGTTTATGGGATTAGTTACGGCCTGTCTTTTTGCTAGCAGTCCGACGATACGATCACCCGTTTTAGATATGGCGGCTATTGAGGGGGTGGTTCTTGCTCCTTCGGCATTTTCGAGAACCTTTGGCTCCCCCCCCTCTATAATGGCCATTGCTGAATTTGTTGTACCCAAATCAATTCCTAATATTTTTGACATATATTTTATTTCTCAAAATTACGAGTAATGAAATTATTAACAATTTTCTATTAACAATTTCATAACACTTAATTATCATTCTGATACGACAACTTTTGCAGGTGACACCAGCTTCCCGTTAAGGGAATACCCCTTTTGCATTACTTTTACAATTTTGTTTGTCTCGCCACTGGTTATTTTTTCCATTTCTACAGCCTCGTGTGTGTTTGGGTCAAACACCTCCCCTATGGGGTCTATTATCTGTAGGCCCCTTGATTTAAGGGTCTCCAAAAATTTTGAATGTATATATTCAACACCAAGTCTCCAGTCTTTGGAAACAGACTCCCATGCACCTTTGTTACCCATAGCCATATCAAATGCTTGTAGGGTTGGAATTAGATCTTCGATCAGGCTAATCTCAGCGTGCAGAACATTTTTTCTTCTCGAATCTTCCTCTGCTCGTTTTAGATTTATAAGATCTGCTTTCGCTCTCTGCCAGCCAGATAAATTTTCAGTCTTTTCTTTTTCACAAGAATGTAATTTATCTCTGAGTTTTTTTATGATATCTTTTGGTGTCTCGTTGTCGTCTTCAAATATTAAAGAACTTTCAGTGTCTAAGTCTGGGTTAATATTATTATTTGAGTCATCAAATTCGTCAATATCGGATTCCAGTTCTATTTTATTGTTTGTATTCTTTTTGTCCATTTTTTATAAGAAAACCGGGGTTTTATTGCCCCCGGATCTTTTTAACGCTTGCTCCATTGTGGGGCTCGTCTTGCTTTTCTTAAACCGAATTTCTTTCTTTCTTTTGCTCGAGGGTCTCTCTTCAACATTCCTTCTGATTTCAGACTTTTTCTCAATGTTTCGTCATATTTAACAAGGGCACGAGATAAACCGTGTCTTATCGCATCAGCTTGAGATGATATTCCACCTCCCTTTACTTGTACTGATATAACAAATTTTTGTGGAAGGGCTGCAGTCGATATTGGTCCCATTATCCCCTCTTGTAGTTCAGAGACAGTAAAATACTCATCTACGCTTTTGTTATTGACTTCAATCGACGTTTTGGTTGCTGGAGTTATTCTAACTCTAGCAACAGATGTTTTCCTGCGCCCGAGTCCTTCTATGTATTTTGTTTCTGTAGCTGCCATATTTTTAGTCTTTAATAGTTAGATTACGAAGCATTATATCTCGTAACTTATTTTTGGGAAGCATCCTTGACACCGCATGTCTCAAAAGCTCACCGTATCCTTTTTTTCTTATTATCTCTTCTGCTCCTCTTTGGTATAGGCCTCCTGGGTATCCAGAATAATTACTGTGAACAATCCCATCGAGTCTCTTCTGCGATAAAGACATCAATTTTGCATTTGAGACAGTTACGTTTACTGTTGGTATGGCATTTTTACGAAAAGTTGCCTTATCTTTACCCATCAAAATAGTCGCAACTTTGGTTGCCAATCTTCCTAATTTTTCACCCTCTGCGTTTATTTGTATATTTTTTGATTCCATATTTTTTACACAAATTCAATTACGGCCATTCTTGCTCCATCTTTAATTCTTGGAGAAAGTTTTGTTATTCTAAGATAACCACCTGCCCTTTCGTTGTATCTTGGGGCTATTTCCTTAAACATCTTTGATGTAGTCCTTACGCTCCCAACTCTTTGGGTGACAAGCCTCCTTGATGAAACTGTATCTTTCTTACTTTTTGTAACGAGTTTTTCAACTATTGGACGTATCTCTTTTGCTTTTGCTTCCGTTGTTATAACTTTTTCATGAAGCACCAATGAGCGCACGAGTGACTTAATAAGTGCAACCCGCTTGTTATCAGTTAACCCGAATGCTCGTCCTTTTCTTTGGTGTCTCATATCTTTTAATCTTTAAAATGAATTTACTATTTAAGAGTTATCCCAAAATTAGATAATGCTCTCTTAATTTCTTGGATACCCTTAGGCCCCAATCCATCAATATCTAACAAATCCTCCTCTTTCTTTCTGGCCAGCCCTCCAACTGTTCTTATGTTTGCTGTTGCAAGCGCATTGACTGTTCTTTGGGATAGATCCAAGGTCTCTATTCTTGTCTTTAATACTTCAGCATCTATCTCCTTTACAGCTTGCTTTGATTCACTCTCTTTGCTTGGTAATTCAATTTCCTCTATAACCTCTTCTTCTTTGAATCCAACGATGGCTCTTAATTGATTTATCATTATTTCAATTGATTTCTCGAGGGCTTCATGTGGCTCAATAATACCATCTGTTTCAATAAAAAGTTTGAGTCTATTGAAATCTGTCCTGTCTCCGACACGCATATTTTCCACCTCATAATTTACCCTTCTTATTGGTGTGAAGTTAGCATCAAGAGTTATTGTTCCTATATCTACCTTATCTTTTTGCAAGACTTCTCTTGAAACATACCCGATACCTTTTTCGACTTTAATCTCTGCATCAAAAGACGCTGATTTGTCAGTTAGTGTCGCAATAGGTTGGTCGGTATTGATTATTTCAACTTGACCAGGACACTTTATGTCAGATGCAGTAATAACTCTCTCCCCTTTAACACTTAGAGTTAAGGTTTGTGGCTCATCTGTAAGCATTTTTATTCTGATTCTCTTTAGGTTTAGAAGAATTGTAATAACATCTTCCTTAACATGTTCTACTGTTGAAAATTCATGGCTAACACCTTCTATTTTAACCTCGGTAATTGCTGCTCCGGGGAGGGATGAGAGGATTATTCTTCTAAGTGAATTTCCTAGAGTATGCCCATAACCTGGGTATAGCCCATCTATTTCATAAAGCCCAGAAAAACCGTCTTCTTTGACGATCTTTGGTTTTGAAGGCAATACTACGTGGTAATCAGACATAAGCTTTTTTGTTAAAAATAACTTTTAACTTATATAATAATTTTGATAAAAAATCAAATTTCTGCTCTATTAATTAACGACTATAGAACTCAATTACTGGTGTTAAGTCGAATGCATGTTCTGTTCTTTCGTATTTTGGTAATGCACCTATTTTCCCAGAATACGTTGATGGATCAAATGTTGTCCAAGCTGATGAACCACGATCTTTCAGTTTGTCTGTCATATCTGAGAAAAGTGGACTGACTTTACTCCCAGGTCTTATTGATAAGATATCCCCGCTATTTACTCTGTATGATGGTACTGTAAGCTTTTTACCATTTACAATAATGTGTCCATGAGAAACCATCTGTCTCGCTCCTCTTCTTGTTTTTGCAAGTCCCATTCTGTATACAGCGTTATCAAGTCTGGATTCTAGTGATTTGAATAGGTTGTCAAAAGGATTAGATGTAGTAGAACTCATTGCTCCTTTGACATAATTTTTAAATTGTTTCTCCGAAACTCCATAAGTAACTCTGACTTTTTGTTTTTCCAAAAATTGTCTCCCATATTCACTCCTTGTACCTGGGCGTCTTTTGCCCTGTTTCCCAGACTTTGATTCAGAAAGCGCAAATTTCTGTGTTTGACATTTTTCGTAAACACTCGCTCCTAATCTTTTTCCAACTTTAAAACGTGGTCCTACTTTCATAATATTTTATTTATATTCTTCTTGGTTTAGGTGGTTTAGGTCCGTTGTGTGGAACCGGCGTTACATCTTTTATTGATGTGACCCCTATACCCTTGGTTGTGAGGGCTCTAACAGCTGATTCACGACCCGCACCAACTCCTTTTATAACCACATCAACTTCTCTTACTCCTATTGCAGCAGCTTTTTCCCCGATTAGTTCACCGACTTTGGCGGCGGCAAACGGAGTTCCTTTTTTGGCTCCAGAAAATCCCAATGCCCCACTTGATGAGCTGAAAACGGCGTTTCCTTTCTTGTCTGTGAGTAATACAAGGGTATTATTATAAGTTGATTGGACATAGAGAATACCGCTCTCTATTTTCTTTTTTGCAGCACGAGAAAGAGACTTGGCTCTAAGTCCTTGATCTACTTCACCTCCGCTTTTTTTAACTACTCTTTTCTTACCCATAGGAATAAATTATAAAATAATTGAATTCAAAATTTTTTATGTTTTTTCGGTCTTACGTCTTCCGGATCCCATGGTCTTTCTAACGTTTCCTCTAACCGTTCTTGAATTTGTTTTTGTCCTTTGCCCACGTGCCGGAAGCCTCTTTGAATGTCTGGATCCTCTATATGCTCTTATATCTTTAAGTCTTTTTATGTTTGAAGCAATAATACGCTTTAGGTCTCCTTCTATCTTATATTCTTCAACGGCTGATCTGATCTTATTCTCTTCTTCTGGAGTAAGTTTATTGGCTTTTCTGCCATATTCTACTCCTGAAACATCCAATATTTTATGAGCTCTTGCACGACCAATCCCGTACAAGACCGTAAGAGCTATCTCCATTCTTTTATCTTCTGGAAGTGTGATACCTAGTATTCTCATAATAATTTATCCTTGTCTTTGTTTATGTCTTGGGTCTGCACAAATAACATGAACCCTGCCCTTTCTTCGGACAGTTTTGCACTTTGAACAGATTTTTTTGACGGATGCTCTAACTTTCATTTGATTATGCTCTTCTTACGATTTTGGCCTTTTTGTCATTATACGGATCAAGCTCAACCTCAACTTTATCTCCAACGAGTACTCTTATCCTATAAAGTCTCATTTTTCCAGCAAGGTACCCGATTAAAGTATTTCCATTTTCAAGTTCTATTCGAAACATTGTGTTTGGAAGTGCTTCTATTACTACACCATTTGCTTTTTCTTTTTTATTTTGACTTTCGTTCATTACCAAAAAACTCAATAACAGAGATTAACAGATTGAACATAAAAGTCAACCTGATAATTCCACAAAATCAGGCTAAAAACCTAGATTTTTTAGTGCCAAAAGTATAGCACGAAATCAAACAATCTGTCAAAGATATGTACCATCCACCACTTATGGTACTATCACCCTTTTGACCCAGTTTATTTTTAGTGCGTCAAATATAGGCAAAAGTAGACGTATTCCAAATATTGAAAATATATACTATGGGGTACTCTAGCAATTTTGGTTGCATCCACCTTCAATTTTTATGTGTAAAAAACAAAATCGCCCGACAGGGTCGGGCGATCTGTCGTGGGGTGGGTCAGACAAGATCATCCAGCTGCCCGAATGATTTTCTGGAGAGCCTCCTCCCACGCGGCCATTGCACCGAGGCCTTTGTTGATGGCGGTGATTCCAGGATCATGGGCGAATCCCATTATTTGGTCATCGTTTGCCGAGAAGAAAATGATTCTGCCCTGGAATCCAACTTCTTTCAAGTGCTTGATCAACTCGATCCCGGCAGTCCTCATTATGGCTCCGCCGGCTTTGGTTGCAAAGCTTCCGTCAATTGAGACGATATCGAAGGTGTTTTTCTGAACAGCTTCGATGGCATCGGTCAAGTCGAAAGCTTGTACAACATGTAGTTTGAAACTTCGCTCTGCCGCATTTCTCATGCGACTACCCCAGTTTTGATCATCATCCTCGACGATCAGAATTCTCTTTGTCATGAGTGTCTCCTCTATAAAGTTGTGGGTTGACATCCAGTGCCGGTAATAACACAGACGTAAAGCTTTTGCAAGATGACGTCTAATTTAAATCTGTGGGCCGTAAAACGTCGCCTCTTTATTACCAAGGGCAGTGTTAACAATTTCTATTTTACTTGGATCCGTGGGCAGTTTTGATCTCCATGATGGCACAAGGTCTATTTCTGCCCTATCTATTACAGAATATGAGGAAAAAAGATTATTTATATTTGATTTTGGTTGCCCCAAAAGGTCTGTAATGAGCTTTTTTTCATCAAAAAGCCAGAATATAGTGGTTGTTCCAACCATTGAGAAGTTAATAGAATCCGAACCTATTTTGGCCGGATTTTCACCAAAATCAACACTTAGTTTTGATAAAGACTCGCTTGAAACTGGATTTTCATCGAAATTTGGTATATTTTCTTCTGCTAGGAATTTGGCCAATTTTTGTCTATCAAACACCATAAGATCAAGGGTGCCTTTCAATTTTATTTCATTTGAGTCCGCGGCGGATGTGTTTTCAACTGATAATTTAGACGCTCCATTTAGTGAGATGTAGTTTGATGGGATTGATTTTGTGGCTTCGTCGTAGAGCACTGTTTTTATCTCAGTATCCAGTTCTCCTCTTGCTTTGTCTAAATCACCCTGAGAAGCTGTTTTTATTGTTCCAGAAAATCCACCAACTATACTAGTTTTTGATCTGCCATAGAATTTGTTGTATCTTGGGTCACCCTTAAATCCAGGTATTGTAAAATCAGTAAGCCCCACATTGTATTCTTCTCCTACACTGTCGGCTAAAATCTTAGCCTCCACACTTCCTGGGTATAATTTGCCATCTTTTTTATATTGCCCTGGGATCGTTACCGAATTTTCAATACGGAAAATAAGCCCATTGGGAGACTCAAAACGTGTATTTTTAATAAGTTTTTGACTAGTACTACTATAATTGTTGTAGACAATAATTGACCCACCTGCCCTAGTCTCAGTCTTTTTTTCCCCAGTTGCGGGAACGGTTTTTGAAACTTCTTTCGTAAAAGACATAACCTCATAACCGAGTTCTCCTTTAGAAGGGATTTTCTTTGCAGTGTAATTGGATTTTATTACTAATTCTTTTTGTTTTGGTGTTATTTTTACAGTTGCTTTAACGGCAATGTATTCATAAAAAGCGAAGCTCGAGACTACAATTATGGCCAATACGATAAAT
Source organism: uncultured Candidatus Saccharibacteria bacterium (assembly GCA_964443725.1). Taxonomy (GTDB): domain Bacteria; phylum Patescibacteriota; class Minisyncoccia; order Phycocordibacterales; family JAKFXT01; genus CAYUDP01. The sequence continues at coordinate 9,114 of CAYUDP010000003.1, read as the reverse complement.
GTAATTACGGGTGTTTTCCAGTGTTTATCATTTTTACTCTCAAAAGATGGGATATTTTCACTCTCTGTTTTTTTCCACGACTGCCTTTCTTTGGGGATTATTGGGGTAAAGGCTGTATTAGATATGTTTTCTTGGAAACTCGGCTCTGCTTCTTTTTCTGTAAATTTGGGGGCAGTGTCTTTGATTGTTGTTATCCCCTCTTGATTTTTCGGTGATCTTTTTGGTGCTGTAATCGATCTAATCCCTATTTTTTCAGAAGGATTTTTTTCTTCATTTGATTCGGGTGGGACAATATCTTGGATTACATTTTTTTTCATAATTTGATTTTAACACAGATATCAATTCTTATTACTTGTGGATTTGTTTGTCTCCTCTAATTTATCTGTTTGCGCATAAGAAAAAAGAGTACCGAGGGCGATTGATGGATCAAAAATAGCACTCTCATTGAATTTGCATTTCTCAAGTAATTTTTCTTGGTCTATTATATTTATTTTGAAACCATCAGGAACAAGTGCTTGGCTAGCGAACCCTTTATTCATTGCAAAATTACCAAAGTATTTCTGCATTTTTTTATCAGATATTATGTGTACTGTGTATGGTAGGTGGGCTTCCTCTGAAAGCATCACCATTGAATTTTCAAAATATGAGAACCATTCAGCTTTTGATTCCTCAATTCCCTCTAGCATTTTTGTCGCAACTGACGCCAAAAGGGACCCATCGTTAAGTAGTGAAAGCTGGCTATCCACTTCATTAAATGGAAGGTTAAGTTTTTTTGATAAATGCCTTATTAAGTTGTTGTTTCCAAATGGGAAAGATACTGACTCAAGTATAGTGTGATGTTTTACTAGAGAAACTTCGGTAACTTCAGACTCAATATTGACCAGTATGAAATCTGATTCATCAGATAATTCATTTTTAAGAACTACATAGGAAGCAATTGAAAATGGTTCAATTGAGATATTTGCTGTCGAGTATTTTGATATTGTATTTTTTATTGTGTTGAATAATATCTTGGGTACTCTTGTGTTAAAAACTGAAATTTTCAATTCCCGACCCCTTAAACCGTATGGATTTACTGTGTCGTAGCCGTTTACTGATATATTAACAATTTTTTGGCTTAAAATTACGGGTTCCATCATGGATTCAGAGTTGCCATGTATTCTTTCAGAAATTGGATTTGTGATAGATTTTTGAATTAGGTCTGAAACTAAATCTTTTGTCACCAGAAACTCCTCATTGCCGTTGTAATTTATTACAGTTGTATGCGAAAGATAATAAGGTGAAGATAAGAGGCAATATACACCATCCACAGCGAAATTTTCTTTGGCCGAGTTTGCTGATCTTATGGCGTCTGCAATGTTTGATAAAATATTTGAAAGGGCAGATGATACTAGTTCATGATTAATTTCTTGTTCTGGAAAGGGGGGTATTTTGGGTGCACTTGAGACGGAATATAGCACTTTGGGTATGCCATTATCCATAATAGACAAAGCCCCCCGGCAATTATTATTGCCAGAATCAATGTCAATAATTAAATGAAGTGGCTTTCTTGATTCACTCTTTTTGTTGATAAAAGACAAAAGACCCATCGAGCTAAGTATAATCTAGTTTTTTATTTCTTTAAAGAAAAATTTGTTTATAAACTTATGATATGACAGCTTTTATTCGTCTCACCCCCGCAGACACGGCTTCTTCTTTTGTTATTTTAAAATTGCCTATTTCACTTGTATTTGATACATGAGGACCGCCACACATTTCAATTGAAAAAAGATCATCATCACCTCGGCTAATACCACTTCCTATTCTATAGATGCTCACTCTCTCACTATACTTGCTATCGAAGAGTCCGATTGCCCCTCTTTTTCTTGCGTCTTCTATAGAAACTTCTTCTCGTATAACAGGAAGATTTTTGTTGATCATACTATTAACAAGATTTTCTACAGATTTTTTCTGCTCATCAGTCATCTTCTCACCATAAGAAAAATCAAAACGAAGTCGTTCTGGTGTAATATTAGAACCTTTTTGCATAACAGTATCACCAAGAATTGTTCGTAGTGCCTGATGAAGAAGATGTGTCGCTGTATGGTACTTGGTTTCTATTTCTCCATCACTACCAAGACCTCCTTTGAACTTACCAACTGAAGCTGTACGAGAAGATTCGGCGTGTTTATTTTTTTCCTTTAAAAAAGCATCAACGTCAACAGACAGATTTCTCTCCTTTGCGAGCTCTTCAGTAAGTTCAATTGGGAATCCATATGATTGTAGGAGGTCGAAGGCCTCGGCTCCAGAAATATTTTTGGTTGCAATTTTTTCAAACTCTTTCATTCCCTTCTCTAGTGTTTTCCTGAATTTAGTTTCTTCTTTATCAAGCTCGGAAATTATAATTTCCCTTTTTTCAATGAGATTTTCGTATTCTTTTTTATAGTAATCGATAAAAGTTTCTGCGACCTCTGCAACGAAATTTGTGTGTATATTTAAGTTCCTAGCATATCTTACTGCACGTCTTATCAAGCGTCTTACGAAATACATTTGATCTTTACTGCCGGGGAGAACCCCATCAGAGACAAGCATAGTTGCCGCCCTAACATGGTCAAGGATTACTCTATAAGCGAATGTTGGGTTCTTAGTGTCCATATAACTTACTGAAATATCTGAAACATATGGCGAACCAGATATTTTTTCTAGCACCACTTTAGCATTTTCAAAAACATCGATATTAAATATGTCAGCATCTTTGTTGATAGCTGCAAGCCAACGCTCAAGCCCAGATCCATGATCAACATTCATTTGTGGAAGTTCCTCGAATCCTTTAGAAACTTTTTTATATTGCATGAAGACATTGTTACCAATCTCCATAAAGCGTCCGCAGTCACAGTTTGGATGACAGATCTCACTTGCCCATCTGCTTTTCTCGTGAATATTGTAGACATGGTTGCCAGAACTATCTATTGGATCAAAATCATAGAACATTTCTGAGTCAGGTCCCCCAGGTTCACCATCTGGCATATTTTCTGGTACACCAGATCGAGACCACCAATTTTTTCTCTCAGGATAGTAAAAAATATGATCTACAATCCCGTTTATGTTTCGTATCCCATCTCTTTCGGGGTTTTCTCCTATGCCAACTTCAAGCCCATTCTCTCTAAAAAGTTTTTGCCAGAGTTCTGATGAAAAAGTGTCTCTGGGTATGTCGAGATTATTATTTCCTGCAAAACAAGAAATATAGAAATTATTTAGATCAAGGCCATATTCTTTAACAAAAAATTCAAACATCCAAGTGATCTGTTCTTCTTTGAAATAATCTCCAAACGACCAATTACCAAGCATTTCAAAAAATGTTGTATGACGATTATCCCCGACTTCTTCTATATCCTGAGCACGAAAACACTTTTGGCTGTCAGCCACCCTTTTCCCGAGCGGATGTGGTTGTCCAAGTAGGTATGGAAGCATTGGTTGCATACCAGAGCCTGTAAATAGTGTAGTTGCGTCATTTTCTGGTATAAGTAGTGATGATGGCACCACGGCATGTCCCCTTGATTTAAAAAAGTCTAAATATTTACTGCGTATATCACTTAGCTTCATTAGTAGTTTATATCATTTTTTTGTCTATTTTTGCAATGATTTTTTGGTAATTAATCTTAATTTATGTAGAATATTTTTATATTCTATCGCCATCTGTGGTGGAAGTTTTGGCTCAAGTATATTAATAACCTTTTCAAAAGTTTCTAGGTATTTTATAGGTGGGGCACTGAATTTTTTCCACAATTTATTTCCAAGTCTATCATAGTCATCAATTAGGCTTATCATGTTGTGCATCTTGTCTGCGGCAGAAACTATCGCTGTCTCTTTAGGACCGTTACTTATCTTTTCGTAGTATATTTCTTTTTGTTTTGTCCTGCTTCTAAAGTATTTTTGGATTTTTGTTGATTCTGTTAATGATTCGACAATGTTTCTAACATTTTTACCGAAATCTTTTTCTAGATCACTAAGCTTATAGAAGGTGTCTTCAATCGAATCATGAAGCAGCGCTGAGACTATAGTATCTTCATCTTTTGTATACATCGAAGCTATGCTGGCAACAGAAAATAAATGGCTTATATAAGGCAATTTATTGTTATTTTTCCGAAATTGACCATGATGTAGGGTTGTGGCCTTCCGGATAGCCTTTTCGATTTTATTTGTGTGTACCATTGTATTTTTCTAGTATTTTGAAATCATCTATTAACTCACTTTTCCTATTTCTATTATATATGGCAACTGCTGGGTGAAATAATGGAACTATTACCACCTCATCATCATGATGTTTCCCGGTAAATTCTTTACCGTGGAGTTCAGAAATACTTCCTTTTACATCTTGGCACCCCAATTTATCCAATATATATCTCATTGAGTAACGACCGAGGGTTGCTATGACTTTTGGTCTGATTATTTCGATTTGTCTATCCAAGTATGGTGAATAACTCGTTATCTCTTCTGGACTCGGATCTCTGTTAAATGGAGGTCGGTCTTTAATAATGTTTGTTATATAAACATTTTCTCTATCTATATTTATTAGAGAAAGCAATTCATCAAGTAATTTCCCAGATTCACCACAAAATGGTCTACCAAACTTGGCCTCATTCCTACCTGGCGCCTCTCCAATAAACATAATGTCTGCATCGTAACTACCCTCTCCGATTACTGGGAAAACTTTATTTACCTCTCTTTCTTCATAGAGGGGTAAGGAAGTATTATTTAATACTTCCTCTTTTATTTTTTTCATCAATTCCCTTTTTTCGTCGCTTGTTATTTGTTGCATATTTTGCTTCTCGGTCTAGTAATACCTCCTTTAATTTACTGCCTCGATTGTATCCCCCGATCTTGCCGTTTGAGCGAATAACCCTATGACAAGGTATTTGGGGATTATAATTCTTATTTAAGATATTACCAACTGCTCTATACGCACGACTATTTTTAGATAAAATCGCAACTTCTTTATAAGTAAGAACTTCTCCTTTTTTAATATTAGCCACAACTAATAAAACCCTTTCTTTGAAAGTCAAAGACTTATTTTTTGGCATTATTTTTTCAAGCTTTTTTCCGAGGCGATTGCTGCGGCTTTTCTGTACAAACAATATGAACAGTTATCACCTGGTTTTGGCATATCTCCTAGTAGGCACTCTTTGATATTCGATATGGTTTCAGGTATCCACGAGGTGTCTCCTTTATAAGGTATGATAGAGACATCAAAATCTAGCCTAGAGTTAAAGGTGTCTCTGTTTTGTAATCCATTAACATAAAAGAAATAGCCAGTATCCGAGACCTTGAATCCATTTTGCCGAAATAGCCATTGATAGACTTCCATTTGTCTTTTGTATCCGTCTTGCCAATCAGCGTCTAGTGAAATTTTTGCGTTACTGTCTGATTTACTGGTTGCTTTATAGTCGACAATTATGAGTTCGGAGTCTTCATTTTGCCAAACATCATCTACCCCACCTCTGATTATGAGGTTATTTTCTTTATCGAAAAATTTTATACCATTTCTTAGAGCATCTCGCCATTCATCCATTCTGCTGTCTTTTAGTGGTACAGCATTTAGCCCATAAGCTTTTACAAGCGGGTGAACAGTCCCGCTTTCTCTGTAGATATCAAACTCTTTTTTAAGAAGAGTATCGACGGCGTTGTTTAGTGAAAATGGTGGCGTGTCTGGCCTTTTTATTCCTAATCGTTGGTCAATATAAAAACACCTTTTACATTCGATAAAAAGGTCAATTTTACTGCGAGAAATGGTAAATGGTTCAGAACTATCTGGATTAAAGTTATTTCTAGTGCGAACAGAATATCCGAAACCCATATTTAAGAATTCGAGTCTTCGTTATCGTACTTTCCTTCAAAGGTCTTTTGGACCTTTTGTTCGACATCCCATAGGGTTGAAAAAACGAAAATCGTTAAAATTGTTGAGAAGATTGCTACCATGTATAAACCAAAACCGACTGCAATACCGATACCAGTTGCGACCCACATCCCCGCTGCCGTAGTAAGGCCAAAAAGTTTATTATCATGATAAATAATTAAGCCTCCACAGAGAAATCCTATTCCCATTATAATAGATGAGGCCAGTCTCATGAGTGGATCAAGGGAAACTATTCCTGTGTATTCACTGGATATTATTTGCCCGATTATAATGAAAAGCGCAGAACCAAGCGATACGAAAGCGTAAGTTCTCATTCCAGCCATCTTGTTTGCCAGAGTTCTTTCTATCCCTATTGCACTACCAAGAAAAATAGCCAGAAGGAGTTTGTTTAAGATTGGTAAATATACAATCAGAAAATTAGATACGAGGCCGTTTTCAATAGAAAATATTTCCATGTTTGTATTTTATAACTATATTCTTAAACCACAAAGCTCCTCACCTTCTCTTAAAATAGACCCGAGTTTATTACCAGATATGCCAATATTTTCAAGTGCGATCTTATTTTCTGGAATTGTCTTACATAATATCACCCCGTTTTCCATTAATTTTATTTTTTCAGATCTATTGAGTGTTGTAAGGCAAGTTATTGGATGAACTTTAGTTTCTTCGATTAAATCTTGAAGATTGCCATATCTGGGGTATGTCCAGCTTAAGACTTTGAGACCCTTACAGTTTGCATACTGTATTGCAGCTTTAGAAAATTTAGTATTTGTAATAAGATATCCCTCATCAATTTTTCTCTCACCTTTTTGTGTTCTTGCTCTTTGCAGATCTTCTACTCTAGCTTGAACATATAGTGCAACTTTCAAATCGGACTTCATTCCCAGTTGATTATGAAATTTTATTTCCCCAACAATATATTTGTTGTCATTAAAAGCAACGAGATCAACTTCATGCTCAACACAAGCCCCGTGCATTTGAAGCCCACTTTGTACTACAAACCCTTTGGCTTTGAAAATTTCTCCAACAAAGTCTTCAAATGGGAACCCCGATGGACCAAGTTCGAGTATGGCCCTTTTCATAGAATACCTTGCCGCTGCTCCCCTTGATGTCTTTTTTAGTATTTGGAAGGCCCTTTTGTATATATTTCTCGTATTAAAACCGTGAGATATTTCTCTCTTTATCTCTCGTACTATCTGATCAGCCTGTTTGTCTGACGCCCCAGATCTTTGAAGTGATGAATATAATTTCCCTGCTTCAAATGGCTCCATTTCGCCGTTCTCTTTTGTGACTAAGATATTTTTTGGCATTTAAGTATTTTATCTTAAAAAATGGATTTAGAAAAATATAACCTTATTCTATTATTGCCCCTCCAAGACAGAAATCTCCATCATAAAAAACTGCAGATTGGCCACTTACGGCTTGTACATTTTTATCGGTTATTATTTCTTTTTTTATGGTATCTACTTTGCATGGATACAATTCGCCTCTATATCTCAATCTTACTTCTAGATTGTTCGCATTTTCTATTTTTTTATGTAAATTTTCATCTTTGTATGAAAATTTACAACTGAGAAGGGCTGCCACTTTATTTGTTGAGACTGTTATTGTATTTAAATTTATATCTTTTTTTACAACATAATACGGACCGTTTGTTTTCGCACTATGAATGGTAAAGCCGTGCCTTTCTCCAATAGTATATAGCCCAGCACCATCATGTGATCCTATAACT
>CAYUDP010000003.1:0-1389 GCA_964443725.1 uncultured Candidatus Saccharibacteria bacterium | reverse complement strand
CCATTGTCATATTCTGCTAGCATGTAATCTATGACTTCTTTTTTATATACTTTCTCAAGATCTAGTGTATGAAATGGGATATCCAGGGCACTGGCTATTTGTAGTGCGTCAAGTCTATCCTCCCTCCACGTACATGGTACAAATTCTGGTTGCCAGACTTTTATGAATACACCATGCACATCAAAACCAGCTTCTTTAAGTAGGAGTGCTGAAACAGAAGAGTCTACTCCACCTGATAGTCCCACAAAGACTTTTTTCCCTTTTCTATCTGTCATTTTGGCACTTTAGAACAAAAGAAGGATTTATTCAAATTGGCTATTTAAAGTATATGGACTTATTCCTAACGTGCTCTTCAAAAGTTTTGGAATAATGAAACCCCCCATTTTTATCGGTTAGATAATATAAATAAGAAGTTTTTTCTGGAGAAACGGCAGCTTCGATGGACTCAAGACCGGGATTGCATATTGGAGTTTTCGGTAGCCCTTTAAATTTGTAAGTATTGTAAGGTGAATCCGATTTCAAATCAGCCTTTGTGAGTTCAAATGAACCTCGATCAAAAGCATAGCCAAGAGTCGCATCCACTTGAAGGGGCATATTTATTGAAATGCGTTTCCATAAAATACTTGATATCATTTTTCTATTTTCTGCGTTACTTCCTTCTTTTTCTATAATCGATGCCATTATTATTATTTCATCCAGTGGTTTACCGAATGTAATGATTTTCTTAGATATTGTGCCTGTTTTTTTCAGAAAATTACGGGACATGGAGTCAATGACATCCGTTTCATTATCTGATTGAAGGAAACTATAAGTATCTGGGAATAGGTAGCCCTCTTTGTTTGCCGCTAAGCGTAAGAAGTTTCCCTTATTGCAGAGCGGTAGGCTCTTTTCGCACATTATTGCGATTTCTTCTATTGTAATTCCCTCAGGGAAAGTGATTTTAACAGAAGGCAGTCTAAAATCACCAGAAGTTATTCTGTTTGCAACACTAAAAACATTCTCGTCTCCTCTAAAAAGATAGGCCCCTGATACGGCGGAATCCTTACTAATGAATTGGTTGATTGAGTTATAAACTGAAGCTGAGCGGACAATTTTGTTTGTATATAGTAAGTCCCCTACTGATTTAACCGATGAACCGCGGGGAATCATAATAATTTTAGGATTATCGTAGTTGGGAGCACTAAAAAAATTGTGGTATAGAGCTACAAGTAAAACCAAAACAAAAATCGACAAAAGGACGACTTTCTTTACCATGGGGTGATTTGTATTTTGAACTAAATCTTCTACTAGACTATCTTCCATAATTAATTAAAAAGGTAAGTTATTAGGCGGGGTGGCCTTTCTTGATTGTACTCTGTTTACTGAAGGTGTTTGTAATATTGTCCCAGG
>CAYUDP010000002.1:59216-65584 GCA_964443725.1 uncultured Candidatus Saccharibacteria bacterium | reverse complement strand
ATATTCTTCAAATTCTGGACTCTCTCCCGCCATAATAAGAGAGACTGTCGATGACCGTGCCAGATTCGTAAACCATTGAGAATCATATGGCATAACATCTATATTTCTCGCCATAAGCCCTGATGATAACTCTCCAGACCTTACCTTTATAGAATTAAGAAGTGTTGACCTCTCTGATTCTGTAAACGACGGATAGCACCAATCGTAAGCCAAAGCGAGGGTGTAAGCTATAATTCTACTCCCTGAATTATTGAGTGCAGTGCTTGTAGTACCGTCAGTATTCCACGATGCCATATATAACGCCCTCCTCTTTACTTCTGACAGGTAATCCGCTCTACCAGTCATCTGGTATCCAAAAGCAAAAAATTTAATTAGATTCGCAGATTGATTTATTAATGTATTCTGAGACAAAAGTAAATTCGCCCTCTCAGATGATCCTGTAGGATAACTATCTAACCTAACTGTTGGTTCAAGATCCATACTCTTCCCAATATAACCGTTTACCCAACTGGTATAACGATCAAAAGTCGTCTTTCTTGAAGATGAAAGCTCTCTCTCCATGTCAGATCTCTCGGCACCTTTTGGAAAAGAGCGAGGACGCAAAGAATTTACCGCAGAATTATACATCGAACTAACAGATGGAATAGAAATGACGTCTGCACCAACATCTATCTTAAATCTTCTCCAGACACTTTCATCATGTTCTGTTGAAACAGTCAGATCTTGATAGGCAACTTTCCATTCATATTCGCCACTTGGTAGAGCTGAATCCCAGGGAGTCCAATTGTTATAGACTATTTTTGTTCTAGTCTCTCCAGATGGCAATTTCAAAGTTAATGTATATTTGATTTGATCTTTAGTCTTGTGCCTTACAAAAGCCATATCAGGCCACATAAACATAGGTGGGTTATAAGAAAGAACAGAACATTCAGTTGGATATATAGGTCTATATGATTTCAATATCCAGTGCCCCGTTCCTGTTCCTGTTATCCAGTCTTGTTTTTCTCCAACTGGAATACAACCTTGAATTACAGTATCCGTATCATCGAAAACACCAGCCTCAAGCTTAAGATTCACTACCCCACCACTTAAAGGCACAGTAGAGACTGCCGAAGTTGTGATATTCGATGAAGTTCCACCCCCACCACCCATAATAGGAGCATGAAAGAGATCCCCAATTGAAGTAGTTTTATCACTCTTAGTTCCACTATCAGACATGACTGAACTAGACAGTGGTTTCCCTAGATCCTTACCCCCCAGAATGGTATCCCAAACTACACTTAGAGGATTCACCGGTTTTACATCAATAGTAATTTTTGAGGTCGATTTTTTATCAGAATAATCTAGTGAGGCTTTTATCTTTAGAGTATTAGTAGCATTTTCTGAAATTCCATAAACTTTTGGTAAAACTTCATTATTTGGACTAGAACTATAGACATCTTCAGATTTTGGACTACTGGATTCTTCTTTACTGTATAAATTTAAATTTTCTTTTATTACGGAAAAGTCGATACTATCCCTATTTAAATATCCATAGGCCCCTACTATTATCAGAAGTATAAAAAATACTGAGAAAAAATATTTCATAAACACTCAATGTATTTCATCAGTCAAAATTACGATTTAACTTGAACATCCCAATGCCTCGGATTGTTAGCCTTGGCTGGTTCATCCCAGAATATATTCTGAGTTTTTGTATCAAGATAGCCAACCGCCCCGTCACTTCTTAGAGTATTAATTTTAGTAAACCTAGATGAATTCGTGATGGCACTATTTAAAGTGGTACTGTTATAACTTAAATCAAATTTATCCCCTGTCCCATGACCCTCACAGCTTGTCCCATGACATTCTGATCCTCCAGTTAAGAGAATGTCCGACTTAGAACAGGTCGGGCATATATCAGACTTCACACTTACCAAATAATTTAAAGTATTTTGTTTAAAACCTCCCACGCTAGTACACCCAGAGGTCTCATTTACCCCACACGGATTGGTACGATTTATACTTATACCGGCATCATCTATAATTTTTCTATTCATACTCTCATTACCAGTAGCAATCCCGTTTTGGGAACTATTAGTACTACTCAAAGACGCCCCACCATTTACAAGCCGACTAAGATCGAGTTGAAGATTTGGTTCATTTATGCCGACGCACTCTATCTTGTTCCACGCACCAATCTTACCCTTGTTTATAATCAGATTTATTACAGTTGAGACAATCGCCCAAGCAAAGATTACTAAAATAAACCCAATACCAACGTTTACCATCATCTTCTTGGCGCGAGCCCTCTCTCCCGGATTATTACCATTTACAATAAGAATCATTCCACCCCAAGCAAGGACAATGGTCGCAAGTGGAGCCCCAACATCCAAAATAATAAAATTGATTACGTTGCTGAGCAAAGTAACAACATCACAAAACTCACATGGCCTATCAATACCACATGGAACAAGAGATGCTCCAAAAGTAATATTGGGAACTAGTATTAAAATAACTAACACTAAAAAAGACAGCCCACTAGGCATAAGACCGCCACCCATTTTGGTTAAAATATTTCTAAAAAACATATAGAAAAATTATACCACGACACCCTAAAACCCTTGATAATACTCCAAGTCGTGCTAAAATTGCTTCTATTACAAAGATAACCATAAACTCTTGATCAATAAGACTAGAATAAACGCCAATATACGAGCGCGGGAGCTACGGGTTATAGATGAAACCGGCTCAAATAGGGGTGTAATATCCCTCGAGGAGGCCCTAAACCTCGCAAAGACGGCTAATCTAGACCTAATAGAAATATCGCCAAATACCGTACCGCCTATTGCAAAAATCGCGGATTATGGTAAATTCCAGTACGAGCAGAACAAAAAACAGAAGGAAATAAAGGCCAAATCCAAAATAACCGAGGTAAAAAACATACAAGTCAAAATCGGTACCGGAGAGCACGATCTAGAGCTTAAGGCCAAGAAAACTTCTGAATGGTTAGGTGAGGGACATAGAGTCAAAATAGACCTATTCCTCCCCGGTAGAGCCAAACACTTTGATCAGGCTTTTCTAAAAGAAAGACTTGAGAGAATGCTCCGTCTTTTAACGGAAGACTACAAGATAGCCGATGAAGCCAAAAAGAGCCCAAAAGGCCTTTCTATAATTATAGAAAAAGCTTCAGCTAAGGCTGTAAAAAAGATAGAAAACCAAGAGGAACAATAAAAAATATGAAATCAAATAAGTCATACTTAAAAAGAGTAAAAGTCACAAAAAATGGTAAACTTGTTGCAAGAAAACCAGGGCAGGACCATTTCAACGCAAAAGAAAGCAGAAAAAATCAACTGAGCAAAAAGCGCACAGCCCACTTCTCACTTTCCAACAAAGCCAAGAGCCGATATTTTGTTCACGCCTAAATAAAAATTATTAATCCTATAAAAATATGACAAGAGTAAAGAGAGGAACAACCTCAATGAAAACAAGGCGCAATGTCCTAGAAAAAGTAAAAGGATTCCGCTTTGGTCGTTCAACAAAAGAAATCCAAGCCAGAGAGGCTTTGGTGCACGCTGGTAAATATGCCTTTGCACACAGAAAGGATAAGAAAAATGACTTCAGAAAACTATGGAATGTCCAAATCGGAGCAACTTTGAAGGCTGACGGACTATCATACAGCAAGTTTATAGGAGCCATGAAAAAGAAAAGTATGATTGTAGACAGAAAAATAATGGCTGATCTAGCAGAAAATAACCCTGAATCATTCAAGAGACTCGTCACTGCAGTGACAAAATAAATAAACTAATCAAAATCCCCCGCGGTAGGTATCCACGGGGGATTTTGATTATTAAATTTTAGTAACTTATTTCTACAAACCCAGCACTACCAGCTCCACTGGAGAATCCCGTATAACCTGTCATAGTGTAACAAGGATCTCCACACCCAACTGGAGGACTACCATCAAACCAAACCACTCCACCTCCACCACCAGATCCAGACACACCGGATGTAGCTGGGGTCATTGAATATGGCCAATTATAAACTGCCCCAATTCCACCTGTTCCACCAGATAAACTATCACCTCCTTTTCCACCATGTTCTGAACTTCCAACAAATGTCCCTGCTCCACCTGGGTTCCCACCAGGAGTCCCACCAGCACCACCTGATACCCCAGATCCTGCTTTACCATTTGTTGCGCATGTTGTGTCAAAACAATATTGACCGGTATTCCCAGATGTTTTTATAACAGAATGAGACGAACCTGGGCTGACAGTAAGATTCGTAATTTCTCTGTATCCACCAGATCCTCCACCACCACCAGTCAGGACAAAACCATCAAAAGCAAGCGGAGACCCTTGCCCACCTGCAGCTTGAATCCTTATTTTTGTTATATTTGTAATACAATTTGGTACATAAAAAGTTCCCGCAGGAATGGAATAGGTGCCATGAGGATACGAGTATGTCTTCCCATCTGGTAAAGATCTTCCACACTCTGCTCCAGTACTACCACTACCACCAGACATATCAGCCCAAGATGAACCATCACAAAACTGCATGACTTTGGTGTCAGAATTATATCTTATAGACCCTTCGGACCCAGAAGTACATGAGCCTCCTTTATCAAATCCGGGAGTACTATAACCATTTACTTTTACATATCCGGCAGTAGCTAAATTCCATACCCCGAGACTTCCTGTTTTATTTTGATCAGTGTTTCCAGTATTTATAGGTAGTGACACACTTCCCCCAGGGGGATCACTTGCTGGTGCAGACCAAGCAGAAACATAAGCGCTTCCCAAAACCAAAACTAGAGCAAATAGGGTGGCTTTTAGATATGTTATTGATTTATCCATATTTTATTAAACTTATTTACTTGATGGTGCTATTATAATTTTTACGGCATCAACTGTATCCCCCAATACTGTTGGCGATTTAGCTTCAACTAAGACATTAATCCCATCTTTCAAGTCAGACTGAGTTGCTGGTTTACCTGAAAAAGATAGCGGTGGCTCTCCAAGAGAAGACAAATCCCTTGAGTTAGAAGCACTCATTTTCGTCACTTTATCGGTATATTCTTTCATCTCTTTTTCATATACTGATCGGTCTTTCATCACAGCGATAAAAAATTTTGTGTCATTAGATATTACAACCGAAGACTTCAGAGAATTCTGAGACAAAGAAGACATCTTAGTTTCTACTTTAAAAGAAGCTCCGTTTATTTCACTTACCTTACCAAAAATTTTTTTTAGTGGTGTCGGAGTTTGCACAGCCTGATTTGAACCCTCTTCTTTTGAAGAAACTTGATTTATCTCAGTACTTTGAGTTTCACAATTTTTCACCTCTTTATCTTTCAAGAATTTTTGACTCATCCCATATCCACCTGCTAGTCCAACTACAAAAAGCAACACCCCAACAAGAGCAGGGCTTGTTCGATGTTGTTCATATTGTGTTAAATCCATATATTTATGTTTACAAATTACTTATAAAATTCTATTACCCCTGTTTGTTTTAACCCCATCACCATTCCTATAAAACTTCGCCACAGTTTCTTTGTCCTTCTTTATCATTTCAATGACTTTTTCTATCAACCTTTTCGGATCTTCGTCGAAAACAACCTTTTCACTCCCCCTATGGCTTCTGTCTAAAATTTCCTTTAGAGTCTCATCAGTATCCCAACTTCCCCTTAAAATACCTATAGGACGCTGATCTTCATAAGCAACAGTAAACTCGTTTATAGTACCTATCCGACCACAACCTATAATCACAGCATCAGAGGATCTGGTTAAAATGAGATTCCTACCCGAATAACCGAACCCTGTATAAACAGTAAGATCCATGTAGTCATTTGGCAAATGGTATGCTTCGGCATGTTCTCTCTCGGTTGCAGCAGGAGAAAAACCTATTGAGATGCCACCTTCCTCCTTCGCTCCCATAGCAGCCCAATTTGGAAATCCAGTAGTTGCACCAGTCACAATAATCGCACCCTGACGAACGATCTCACGGCCTATTTCTTTTGCTTTATCAAAAGCATCGAGTCCACAATGGGCTGTATCAGCAGCTCCAGATACACAAATTTTAAACTGCGGATTCTTTTGTAAACCTTTTTCCATAATATATATCAAATTATATCACGCAATTTAAAATTCTAGACTGTAGATTTCTGATTTTGTTGGAACAATTGCATCCACATCAAGTTCCTCTTTAAGTCTTTGAGCTAAAAAAGTAGAAGACTTAGGCTCTCCCATAGTAACAAAAACTTTCTTTACTGTATCTTTACATTCTGACACAAACTCAACTAAATGATCGGAATCTTTGTGAGAAGAAAACCCTCTTATGTTCTCTATCTTGGCTTTCACTTTTATTTTTCTTCCATCAATCTCAACACT
>CAYUDP010000002.1:0-59116 GCA_964443725.1 uncultured Candidatus Saccharibacteria bacterium | reverse complement strand
TCATAAATTTCAGTCACCCTTATTGCAAGTGGAGAGTCCACAAAAACCGGAACGGACGGCAATTTTTTATCTTCTATTAGATTATTAAGTGTATAGAGGATATTCTGTGTACGCTCAAGAGAAAAAGCTGGTATAACAACCGCTCCCCCACGAGAAATTGTATTCTTTACTACTTCAACAAATTTTTCGTCTCTTTCTCCCTTACTTTCGTGATTTTTATCACCATAAACAGATTCCATAAGCAGATAGTCAGCCCCAACCGGAGACTCAGTGTCATTCAATAACATGGCAGGAGAATTCCCCAAATCTCCTGTAAATATCATCTTTTTATTCTTACTCTTAACTACAACCATGGCAGAACCCAATATATGGCCGGCATCCAAAAGACAAAAATCTAATTCACTAGTAAGTTCCTTGTCATTATGATAGGGGAGCCCACTCCATAGAGTCATGGTTCTTTTTACATCCTCTCTATTGTAAAGTGGTTCTCCTCCCCTCTCCCGACTTGCCCTTTCAAGGAGAGAAACGGCATCATCAAACATGATGCGAGCGAGTTCCATAGTTTCATTTGTTGAATATATAATTCCAGAAAAACCATCCTTAACTAGTTTTGGAATTCTGCCTATATGGTCCATGTGAGAATGAGTGACAATGAGCGCCTTTATCTCTCTTGGGTCAAACTCAAATGGAGCTTCATTCTCTTTTTCGGAAAAAGAGAAACCCTGATACAGCCCACAGTCAATCAAAAAGTTCCCTTCTGGGGTCTTCAGAAAAAAATTCGCTCCTGTAACAGCATCAACCCCACCCTCACAAACCAAATCGACTTTACTCATATTTTATTTTCTAACCAATAAATAAAAACAGACCCCGCCCAAAAAATCAAAAGTCATATCCGATAGGAAATCTATCGGATAACTATGCGAATAAAAATCTGCCGTCCCAATAAATACTTCAAAAGCTTCCCATAAAAGCCCAACTAAAATAACGGAATAGATCGATAGTCTGATATTACCAGTGCTTTTGCCAGAGAAATAAATAACAAAAATAATATGAAAAATAAAAGCAACCCACATTCCACCCAAAAAATGAACTGAACTGTCAACCCATGGCATGGTCCAATAAAACCCAAAATTCATATAGAACAAATGGAGAACTGCCACAGCCAATGATAACAAGAAAAAATATATAACCTCTATAGATAATTTCACTAGGATATTATACCAAAAATGAAAAAACCGCTCTATCTTGCGGTTCTTTCATGAGGACACTTCACAGTTACCCTTAGTCAAAAACTAAGGTGGGTACCCTCAACGCAGAGCTTTAGAGCGTAAGCTCACGGCAATGCGGAATTTTTGGATTCCCTGAAAATGTTTACGAAGGATAACTTAATGAAATGTCCTAATTTGATTATAACTCTTTAAATCAAGCTCGCAACATAAATAAAATTTAAATCTATTTGGACACAACCAAATGAAAAATACGCCTGTATTAAAGCGTATTTTTCATTTGGTTTTTTATATTAAGAATATTACTCGAGAATTCCATCCATATTTACATCATATAGTATGCCCTCTGAAATAATTTTGTAATCTATTATTTCATCGTCATTGAACCAAAGAGCGATTTCCCCATCGGCTTCAGCAACTGAACCAGACGCATGTATCAAATTTCTCACAGCCCTCTCATCAGTATCTGCCATTTGATAGGAATCTAAAACGAAGTCCCCTCTTATAGTTCCAACATCAGATGATAGTGGCTCTGTAGATCCAACAATCTTTCTTACCAACTTTACCGCATGAGCTCCTTGCCAAACCATAGAGACAACTGGACCGGAGACCATATATTTTTTAAGTGTGTTTAAAACTCCATCACCGACTTTAATGGGATCGTCTGTTGGTGGAATTAAGCCTTTTGCTTTGTAACTTTCTATGGCCTTCTCTCCAACCTTTCTCTTCCATTCTGGATCGAGGGTATAATGTCTTTCAACAAACGACGCCTCTGGAAGAGTAAACTTCATAGCAACCAACTTCAACCCAACCCTCTCAAATCTTTTTATTATTTCACCAATAAGAGACCTCTGTACCCCATCTGGCTTAACAATAACTAAAGTCCTTTCGAACTTAAAATGTTTTTTATCATTCATAATTTACCAATATTTTAGAGATATTAACGGGTGAAGAATAGCAAATAAACCCATATAGAGCAAATGGGGGCTATCTCGTATAACCCTTCTCAAATCTCATTTTTATATCTTCCTCAACCACCTTTCTATCACTACCAAATTTCAAACTCGACAATTCCTTTAGAAGATCCGCAACTTCTAAATCACCCATCATAGGTGGAGCAACTTGAAGAGAAAATGGCCTACTCGGAGACCCTCTAACCAACATCTTCAAATATGCATTAGCATTTTCTATATTCATCATTTCTTTAGCTGAAAAGGTGGGTTCAAACTGCTTAGCTAAATACTCAGCATCATCAGGTCCCACTCTAAAGACCGCCATGGACCCAACATTACCAAAGACAGAAGTTTTTATACCCTCATCAAGTTGGGCTATAAGCTGATGGGCAATATTTAGAGATAATTTGTATTTTCTGGCCTCTGACAGAATCATGGATATTGAATCCGTCGTGATATTTTGAAACTCATCCATATATAGATAAAACGGTGGTAAATCTTTTCCAAAAGAATCAACCCTTGAAAGTGCTGCCATAAGGATTTTTCCTACAAGAATAAGACCAATAAGACGAGTATTTATCTCCCCCAAACGCCCCTTGGATAAGTTGACTAGAAGAATTTTTTTGGAATCCATTATGTCTCTAAAGTTGAAAGACGATTTCTGTTGGGCAACAATGGGGCGCATTATGTCGTTTGACAGAAACCCATCAAATTTGTTCGTTATATAAGGCACATAATTGGCGAGGCCTTGGTCGCCCGATGTTCTCTCAGCACTCGCCCAAAATTGTTTAACAAGAGGATTTGTGCAATGTGACAACTTCATATCCCTAAAGGATTTGTCCTGCATAACTCGGGCAATTTCAAGAAGCGTACTACCAGAATCCGGATGATCCATAACAAGAAGAGCTGAGTTTCTAAAATACTGTTCAAACGCAGGGCCACCTGAAACCTTCATGTCAAATAGTTTATTGAAAATAGAAACGAGTTCATTTACCACAAAAGTCTTCTGCTCTGGGAACCTAGCATCGTATTCGAGCATATTAAGTCCCATTGGCCTATGAACATTTGCCGGATCAAAGTAAATAACGTCCTCAGCTCTATTTTTAGGAATAGCCGACAAAACTTTTTGTATATCCGAACCATGGGGATCAATCATACAAACTCCTTCCCCATTTTGAATATCTTGAATGACCATATTGTTGAGTAAAGTTGATTTACCAACACCTGTCTGTCCAATAACATAAAAGTGCCTCATTCTATCTTCCGCATCAAAATAAATATCGGTTTCAGAATTTCTATGAATATTTTTCCCCAGATAAATACCACTCTTACCAATATCAAGGGGAGCTGGAGCCGTGTGAGCCAAGCTTTGCTTCAAATCAGGCGAAGCTTCTGTACTCGTAACTGGAAAATGAAATACCGTAGTCAACTCTTTAAGGGAAAGGGGTATGGCCTCCCTTCTGTCGAAAACTCTAAAAGAAAAATCCTTTAGTAATTTACTTAATTCTCCAACTTTATAAGGCTCAAAAACAAATTTATTCCCTGTAGTATTTGTAAATTGATTAAAAGACGATTCAATCTCTGACCTGATAGAATCCGATCTCTCTTTACTCTCAGTTGAAACTACAACCCTTATTCCAACACTTACTATAGGTGAATCCATCTTTTTCTTTATTGCCTCAATTGCTCTACTCTTCTCATCTGTCATTGTTGTATCTTTATTCTCAGACTCATTCCTGAAAAATTCTTTAAGCCTATGAGACATATCAACAGCAATATCCTCAAACATCGTGTCCCTAATATCTATTGCTTCACTTAGTTTCTTGCCTTTTTCAATCTGCTTTAAAGCACTATTTAACCTATATGTATAATCTATAGTAGGTGCTCCAAACAAAAACTGTATTGAAGCCCCCTCTCCCGACTCAGCAATTTTTGAAAAGGCATTGAGTAGTATAGACAGTGGGTCTTGGGTTAAATCTTCATATGTTTTAATGGGGAATATTATTTCTCTTGAAAGACTTGCTTTTGAAGCAGATACAAATCCGTTATCCTTGAATATATTGTAATCATTTTTTTCTTCCCTTATCTTTGCCTTGGGGAATATAGAAAGGATTTGTTTTTCAAATAAGTCTATCTTTTGGTTAGGAACTGCAGCATAAATAACAACCGCCTTACCATCCTCTGAGACAGCAATCTCAAAAGAGAACCACATCTCATCTTTCTCTTTCAAATTTGGCTCTATACCAGCATAAAATTGCTCCATTGAGGATAGTAGTTCTTTTAGAGGCTTCTCTCTTTCCCCACCTTCAGGTGGTGGTAGAGATATTTCAAACAAAGTCATTTTCAAAGCGTGGAAAATTGGTGATTTTTCTGATATACCATGAAATGGCAGACCCTCTTTTATATACTGAACAAGAACCCTGTGAAAATCATCTTCAAGAATAGGGTCATTCATTTTTTCAACAATCGATATAGCATTTAATATCCCTTTGTCTTCAACTACACCTAAAAGCTCCTCAACTTTGGAGTCGGTTGGTTTTGGTTTTAAATTCAAGACAATAGCCTCTCTTTCTTCACGACTTATCTGTCTATCTTTTAGAGCAGATTCTCTTTCAAGATTCTTATGGTTTTCTATTTCTGTCCTGATAACCTCCTCTCTATCATGAGGGATATCTTTTCTCATGAGCTCGCGCTCTTTAGATAAAACTTGGGCCTTGAGATAAGCTATCTCTTCCTCAGCACTATTAAATACCACCTCTTTGTTAGAAATGTTTTCTGACTGCATGAGAAAATTATATCACGCAGATACCAAAGGATTCTAAGAAAAGATTGTTAAATACCCAAAGAAGTAAGCCCAGAGAAGCTGGACATTATAGTAGGAATAATAAACAGTGATATTAAAATAGGAACAACAATAAGAATTATCGTTATGATACCAGTGATTTGAAAATACCTTTTTGTGGACTTGGTATTGCTTTTTATTTCTTCAAGTATCAACCTTTGTTCAACAAGCTCTTTCTTTAGCTCTAAAAATTCATTGTCCATATTATTGCTTAATATTATAAATCATATCTTTCCTTTCAACTATCACGTCCCATCCGTTCCTCTTTGCCTCTTTGTAAAGTTTCTCATTTGGGTTGAAGCAGATCGGTCTCTCAACCAATTCTAGAAATGAAATATCACTCTCAGTATCCCCCACTCCGATAGAGCCCACGAGAGTAAGTTTTTCCTTTACTATGGCCCGCTTTAAAATAGCTGACTTATTCTTTATCAAATGTTCATCAATTATCTTGCCAGTAAATCTATCTGACGGACCAAGCTCATAAAACATCCCATAAGACTTATCGAATCCAAGGGTTGGGCAAAATTGGTCTAATACCCCCTTGGGAGAGTGCGATATTGCAAGTAAGAAATATCCATCTTTTTTTAGTTGCTTCAGAAGATCTCTTGTAAATCTATATGTTCTATCTGAATACCTGCTCACTACTTCTCTACAGGCATCCTCAAATTCAGAAAACGGCACGCCTTTCAAATTTTTCATGAAAGCCTTAACTACTGCCATAATATATGACTCATAGTCCCCCTTTCTGTCTAACCATTTAACCTTTTGAACTTGATATTCAACTACAACATCGGGAGAAAAAATCTTCCTTTCAATCATAATATCAACCAATTCAATCAAAAGAGACGAGCGAAATATAGTGCCATCAACATCAAATATAGCTACTTTTCTCATACCCCAATATTCTGCCACCAAAAGATAAATGACGCCATAGGGCGCCATTTATCTTTTAAATAAAACTCTATTTTACTACCTTAACGTAAACGCCGCCTTTACCGTAACCATAACCTCCTTCTTTATTTCACCAGTATCGTATGACCCATAATCATTTACCTCAACAGAATTCAATGGCATGACTTGAACTACACCACTTGAAGCTGATTTTAGTTGACCAACTTTCTTACCAGACGCCCCAGCAATACTCTCTGCTCTAGCTTTAGCATCCTTTATCGCCCCAGAGAGTAGAGAAACTCGCAAATCCGGAAGTTTAGAATAATAGTAATTTAATCCATATGAAGTAAATATAACCCCTCTTGAAACTATCTCTTGTGGAGCATTCTTGGCGAGAGAAGTGACCTTCTCTACATCTTTAGAATTCAAAATAACACTTTGAGACAGATTGTATTTTTTGTCACCTTGATCACCATTTGGTTTGTAGTCAAAAATCTCATTCATTGTGACTGGCGATATTGTGAAATCGGTTTCAGCTACACCATTCTTTATAAGATAATCCCTAACTACTTTTTCATCACTTGATATTTGAGAGTAGCCATATTTCAAAGAATCCATCGTAACAATTCTGGAAAATCCAGAATTCCACGTGACAGTATCAGAAACTATCTCTTGTTTAGCTGAACCCGTCACAGAAAGAGAATCATCAAACGATCTTATCTTGTAAAAAGCAAAAGAAGCTATAATTGAGCTCAAAACGATAGCCCCTCCCAAAACTAGAAAAGCTACGACTTTGGAACTTTTCATTATAGGGGTCATATTTGAGTTATTTTGTATATTTAAATTATCCATATTTATGTATAAAAAGTTATAGGCTAATATTAGCAAACACTAAACAATAAGCATAGCATCCCCAAAAGAGTAAAACTTAAAATTTTCATTGATGGCTATTTTGTATAAATCCAAAATCCCCCTCCTTGCTCCTTTAAATTTCAAAAAAGCATCAACAAGCAACATAAGGGAGCTTTTCGGCACATGAAAATTTGTTACCAAAGAGTCCGCCACTTGAAATTTATACGGTGGTAAAATAAATATATCCGTTGGCTTATTTACACACTCAATTAGAGACCCATAGAGTACAGCTGACTCAAGAGCTCTTGTTGCCGTAGTGCCAACTGCAACAATTTTTCTCCCTTCATTTTTATACCTGTTTAACCTTTTTGCTGTATCAGCCTTTATGGTAAACCACTCATTAAACAGTTTTTTATTCTCAATATTTTCATGACTTACCGTTGCAAATGTCCCTAGCCCGACATGCAAAGTTATATACTCAAAGATGTTTCCATCTTCCTTCAATTTATCGAGTACTTCCTCGCTAAAATGCAAAGAGGCTGTCGGCGCAGCGACGGACGACTCAGAATTAGCTAATATGCTCTGGTACTTCTCCCTTGCTTCTTCCTCACTTAAGGGGGAATTTTTTATATATGGGGGCAAAGGAGTGCTCCCAAAAATCTTTAAAAAAGAGTTTATATCTTCATCAAACAATTTCTTTACAAAAAAGAACCTCCCATCAATCTCCTCCACTTTAAAAACATCTTTTCCATTCAAAAACAATATTTCCCCCAATTTTAGACGGCGATTTGAAATGGCTTTTAGATAACCCTCACTTGTCTCTGGCTCATTTGCCAAAATGAATAATTCAGCGACACTACCACCCTTTCTTGTAATACTGAGCCTCGCCGGCACAACTTTAGTATCATTGAAAACCAATACACTGCCCTTTGGTAAGTATTTATTTATATTTTTAAAGATGTCGAAATAAATCTTGTTTTCAGATGTAGAATAGACAAAAAGCCGACACATATCGCGCTTTGAACTGGGCTCTTTTGCCACTAAATTTTCAGGTAATAGGTAGTTATAATCTTCTAGATTTACCATTCTGTATTGCAAACGTTTCCTGCTCTTATTTTTCTAAGCAGAACAACATTGGAAACGAGGAGAAGTATAACTCCTAAAATAGAAAAAGAAAGCCCTAAAATACTAACAACATAAGAAGATGACAGTGCCCCAAAAGAAAGCAGAATTGAGGTTAGAATAACTGAACCACATGAAGCACAGCCGATACCCAAAACACTCGAGATTGCCCCCAAAACACCCACGCCACTTTTCACCCCCTGACTGGGTAAATGTCTATATAGATATATTGCAATTGCAATACTGCTAGCAAACAAGACAGCTGAAATAACTGCTAACCCAAATTGAAAAGAGTTTAAATTACTTAAAACATTAATGATGGAAAACCATACAGCCTCATATTTAGAGTCCAAAGGCACCATGTTGAGATTTATTATATGTTTTATAGAATTTATATGAGGAAGAGTAGTTGAAACAAATCCAAACACAAACAGAGCAAAAAACCCACCAACTACACACGATGGGCACCTAAAAACAGTCCACATGTCTCTAGCTAAAATTTTCATATCAATTCTTGCTTTGCGATTGCAAGTGCACCATAAAGACCTCCCAAATCTCCCAGTTTTGAATGCCTAAATTCTGGTATATTCGGATAAAACTTTTTAAGGCTTCTTTCTGAAAACTCTCTGACTTCATCAACGGAAATCCCAACCTCCTTGAACATAGAACCGCCTAGAACAAAAACGCTTGGGGACCAATGCAAACAGGTATTAACTATGCCCCTCGATAAAGTTTCAGCAATATCCGACCAAACTTCCTTATCCCCAATCATAAATGGCTTCTTATGATATTTTTTCTCAATTGCAGTTCCAGACACCAGACTTTCAAGGTCGTGATTGCCAGATTCAATAAACTGGTGCCCTGGTTCGAAGTTATATATAGCCGAGTCAAGTTGACCGTACACAACTCGTGCTCCACCCACACCGGTACTTACCGTTATATAAGCAACTATTGGAGAATCTTTCCCAGCCCCAAAGTGGGCTTCGCCGAGAGCAACAAGTGCGCAGTCGTTTTTTAAAACGACTCTCACTCCAGAAAATTCTTTTTTTAGACTTTCAGATATGTTTTTGCCCTCCCAAAGTGGCAAATTTGGGGCACGAAAGAGTGTATCCCCCTTGGAATTCAAAATACCCGGCAGTCCAAATACAAAAGCTGTTGGCACACCAAACATCTCTTTCATTCGTCTAACTTCAGTAGTTATTTTCAATAACCCATCATCAAAATCTTTTGGGGTATCAAAGATAACAGGTTCAGTAAAACTATCCCTATCTATAGTAGATAATCGTGTCTTTGTACCACCAATATCACCTATAACTATCATGATTTAGTTATTACTTAACCTCTTTTTAAACTCTGAAATAAGAGGGGTCTTAGCATCTGGCATATTAAGTTTACTTGCAACCTTAAGAGCCACCCATTCAGCCATAATGATACTGTTTAAAATTTTACTTATCTGACTTTCCCCTTTCAGCTTTACCTCATAATGAAGAATGTTTTTTTCTTTCAAAAAATCTTGGGTTATTGAAAATCTAATTTTTATCCTGTCATTATCGTCGTCATCTGAAAGTAAAATCACAAAGAGATTTTCTGAACCGTTCTTGGCCAGGCCCACATCATATGAAGATATTTCGTTATGATTTAATTCAGGGAAGACATTATAAAAACAGGGTGTTTTACCAGTTTCGTTAAACTTAATTTTCCAATTGTAAGCCAAAGCCAAGTTCTTGTTTGAAGCATAGACGACTGGAATTTTACCAAACACGTTTTGAGCCAAGGTGTCCGCCTCAGCAACTGACGCTTCAACATCTAAAATAGATCCGAATTTTCTTATATCTTCCTCGACCATTTCATTCTGCATCAACCTGGATAAAGCAAGCATCATAAAACCAACTGCCATTCTAGGTTCTATACCAGTCTCTGGAATAACTACGTGAGGCATATAATGCTCCTTGGCAAATTCAATTAAGGCGCCCCCTGAAGAAATAACCGCCACATCAAGTTCTCTTAGTTTTGCCTCCTTAGCCGCAAACAAAACCTCCTCAGTATCCCCCGAGTACGAACATAAGATAATCAAAGACTCCCTCAAATCATGCTCCGGTAGCATAGGTAATCCATAATCAGAATAGACGGATATATTAAGTATCGGATAACTAGACTTTAACAGTCCGGCAGCCAAATGTGACCCACCCATACCTATTATGATATATTTGCTTTTTGCCTTTAATTTCGGGGCATTATTCACCTCCGGACGAAAAGAAAATTGTTTTGTAAATGCTTTTATTGCTTCTTCCATAACAAGAAGTATATCAAAACGAGTATTTTTCGCACAATAATCCACTATTCATTTACCAAAACTATCTCCCGCATTCACTACAAATCCCCAATTCTTTTATTTTCCTCAAAAAAACAGTAACAGAGTTTATATATTCAGCATGGCTCCAAGTTAAGGGCGAGGCGCATACTTGCCTTCCTGACTCTGGATCTAATTGCTCTGAGAGCATACCAGATTTCTCAGCATGGTTTAATACCCAAGCAAATATTTCTTCGACTCTTTTTAAATCTTCTTCATTTTTAGCTAAAGCGGTCAAATATTGTGAATACCAAAGAGTTGTAATAAACCAAGGATTCCCTGGAACATCGTGCCTTGTTCTAAAATAATTATCTCCTTCATACCTCGCTATACCACCTGTTCTTATACCACTAGAAAGCCTCTTCCACGTTATATCCATGGCCTTTTTCAATCTTTCATCTGAAATATCTAGAACACCAAAATAGAAAATCCCAAAAACTGACGACATATCTAAAGTTTTATCTTCAGCAAGCGAATTGTCGTCTAGGTTAATCATCTTTATGAAAACACCTTCGTTTTCTTTGTAAAGATGACTCATAATACCCTCCTTGATTTCATTTGCAACCTTTTTGTAGTTGGATTCATGAGCCAACTTTCCAAGCATACGAGAAAATTCAGCCGAAGCCATGAGTGCTCCATAAACTGAAGCACAAGTATAAGTACTCGTCCCATATTTCTCTTCCCAAAGATCATAACTTCCCTTGGGCAACTTCGTCTTCTTATCCCTATACCCAACCAAAAAATCAGCCGCCTTCTCAATAAAAGAATTATAAATAGACTCAATAAATTCTATGTCCTTAGACTCCTTATAATATTCAAGCAAAGAAACCAAAACAGAGGCTGTTTCATCTTCCTGAATCGGTAGCTGAAATTGACCATTTCTTATCCATGGATGCCAAGAACTCCCAAGAGACTTATCCGGCAAATATTTGTGCATAAGATAACCACCATCTGTTAAAACATCATTACAAAATTGGAAAAATCTTCTCGCAACCTGAAAATCTCCAGACTTTGAAAAAGCCGAGGCGGTATAAGCCCCATCTCTAGGCCAGACATAACTATAAGTATCTTTGCCTTGTTGAAGCATATCAGAATCAGTTGAAGCAATTATTCCCCCCTCTTTATCAGCATGTGCCCTAATTATCATCAAAGATTTCTTGAACAAAGTTGTCTCTTCATCAGACAAATTATGAAAATGAAAATCAAATTTATTTACCCACGCCTTCCAGAAATCTGAAGTCGTTTTCACCAAATGCTCAGGGGTTTTGCGCAAAATATAATCATTTAAAGTATGAGCTTCAGACATTGTCTTGGCTGCAACTACCCAATAATGAATAGTCTTTGCCTCCTCGCCAGAATAAAAATAATAGAATCCGACAACCGAGTCTACTGGTCCATGTTCAATTGGATTTTTGGACAAAGCACCATCATCGGCATCCCTATGTGTCCCTTCATGTCCTTGGAAATTGGCAAGTCCGATACTGAAATCAGAAAAAGGCATTTTATCCATCTCCCCATTTATCAGAAATATTCTCTGTCCCTTATAGTGAACAATGGCATGTCTTACTGGATCAAAATAAGCTGTGTCCCCACCATGAGACTTATACAGTTCAAATTGATGGGAAAAATAAAGTTTTATCTCTCGACTTCTTTTGTCTAGATTTTTAACCTCAACTCTTCTAATAAAAATGTTGCGTTCATTGTAAACAAGATCTTTGAAATTAAGAGAAACTTTGAGGTTTTCATTCACGGCCACTATCCTACTCGCCAAAGCCTCATCCTCAGTATATATCTCTATCCTCCATGATTTATCATCAGACAACCATGACATTTGGCCATCCACGAAAACACCCACCCTATGTATATAATGCCCACGAACCTGATCCTCTAATCCGACATACGGAAAATAGAGGTCTCTTAAAGACCCCCTATTGTCTAGTGCAACGAGCATTTGCCCATTTCCTAAAATAGCAGATCGGGCCATGAATATTTTATTTACTTAGAATATTTCTTTACAACCTCGGATACTTTCTTCTTTGCTTCCTTTCGACTCTTTGCTCCTGACAAAGCTTTGGCGGCAACATCATCCATCAACACATACTGTACCCATGGAACGAAATCATTTTTCCATTCATTTGCATGATAGAAATATTGATCGTCAGATATATCTGATAAAGCTCTTTCTAGATCCCAGAGGCTTGATAAAACCGGGCCATTATTAACCCAAAATCTCAATTCGCCAGAAACACATACTGGAGAATTCTTACCCTTCTTTGAGGATTTTACTGCCGACTTCTTAGCTACTGTTTTAGTTGCTTTAGTGGCAGTCACTTTTTTTGCAATTGTTCGCATAAAAAAAATTAACTGGTAATAAGACACTTTGAATTATAGCAAAATATAATCAAAGTATATTTATAAAAATGTGTATTACTCTAAGCAAGAGAGTTGTGAATACGAATCTTCAAGTCGTTAACTGCATTCATGTATGTAATAAAGGCTTCATATGGAGACTCATACGGAGAAAAATAAGCATGCACGTCTCCGTCAGCAAACCATTTTGTACACATATAATAGAAGTGATCAGAAGTTAGGAGCTTGCGCCAATCATCTATCAATTTTTTGTCGCCTGTATTCATAACTTTGTTCTCCAGTGCATAAATGTTTTCTATTGCCGCCCTTTGCATATCATTCCCAACCCAAGCAGTTAAATCCCTATCAGTATCAGCCCATGTCACAATACTCGGCATATCCACCTCATCTCGTTTATCATAACTTTCAATGACCTCCGATGGAGTTTTGAAGTTATTGTCCTTATGTTTTAAGATTTCCTCTGGCAGTTTCTTCAAAAATTCAAATATTCCAGTATCTTCCCATTGATGCTCCCCAAAAGTCTCATAGTCCATAAAAAGATTAACTGTTTCTCCATTTCCATTTATAGAGGAGAACCACTGGCCAAACTTTTCTGCTGTAAGTGGCCACTCCGCCCAACTCTTCGAAGAAAACCTGAAAGCCACATCATCTGATAGTTTATAATTTTTTAAAAGTAAGGCTATCTTCTTTGTACCTTTAGGCCTGTATACAAAATTCGGACTCCTCCACCCCAAAAATGGGTCCCAGCCCTCGGCAATAATACCCTTATACCCACTCCTCTCAGCCCACTCACCCAAATCGTTCCTATACGATAGTTCTGTGTTTCTAAAGACTTTTGGTGTGACATTAAACAATCTCTTTACCAAATCCTTGTGCATTTTTACTTGCTTCTCAAATTCATCCTTTGAATAGAAAAAAGAGAGGGAGTGATGATATGTTTCAGACAAAACTTCCACCCTGCCAGTATCTATAGCTTCTTTGAAAAGAGAAATCACATCTGGTGCCCACTTCTGCATCTGCTCTAGAGCAACCCCAGAGAAAGAAAAACTGGCCTTAAATTCAGGATATTTCTTCAGAAGATCGATTAAAACCTTAGTGGCTGGACGATATGACTTGTCCGCAACTTTAAGTAGAACTTTTTTGTTATTTAAATCAGTATTTGATTCCTCCTCAAAATATGGTGAGCCTGCCCCAATATCAAAAACCCTAAACTTTCTTACCCTATATGGCTGATGAACTTGGAAATAGAAGCAAAGAGATGGCATAAGTTAGACTATTGTACCATATCTTTATTAACCGAAATCTTTACTAAAAATGAAAGAATTTTCTTATTATGCCTATAACTTTCTCTGCGGCTTTTTTCCAAGTTATTCCAGAAACTTCCCTTTTTGCGTTGTGAGATAGTGATTTTTTAAGAGCTTCGTGGCCAACAACTGATAAAATCTTGTCAGTCATATCGTCAACATCCCAGAAGTCAGTCTTAAGAGCGTGTTTTACGACCTCAGAAACTCCTGACTGTCTTGATATCAAAACAGGTGTACCAACCTGCATAGCCTCAAGAGGAGTAATCCCGAAAGGTTCGGAAACCGAAGGCATAACGAACAAATCTGCCATACTGTAAGCATCATGTTGTTCCTTGCCACGAAGAAACCCTGTAAACAAAACCTTGTCAGCGATATTCAACTTCGCAGCCTCTTCCATCATTTTTCTCTCCATATCACCCGAGCCGGACATGACAAACATAACCTTTGGGTTATACTCAAGGACTTTCTTTGCTGTTTTCAGAAAATAATCTGGACCCTTCTGTAAAGTTATTCTTCCTAGAAACAAAACTATCTTGTAGCCAGCTTTTTTTATTGCGAGCAATTTTCCTTCTCCACCCCCACTTGGAGCTGTTGATTCATCTATACCATTGTGCACTACAGAAACCTTTTCTGGAGAAATACCATAATGCTTGATGATTATATTCCTAGTTAGATTGGAAACGGCAACAATATGGTCAGCCTCTTTCATCCCCATCTTCTCCATCTCATAGACTTGCCGATTTATACCATTTTCTCCTCCACATCTATCAAACTCCGTAGCATGAACTTGAACAATAAGTGGTTTACCAGAGACCTTCTTAGCTGCCATGCCAGCCCCAAAACACAACCAGTCATGTGCATATATGACATCATGGTCTGTATTTAAAGCAATATCTTTTGCAAGTTCAGAATAACGCAAAACCTCCTCCATTAAAGTATTGCCATACAAATCCCCACCCACCCTATCTCGAAGTGCCCCGTAGGTTTCGCTCGTTAGATATGGAGACAAAATAGAATTTACCGTTTTGAAATTTACTTTTTCTAATCCTGCAAACTTTATCTTAATAAAATCTGATGACACCGGGACTTTTTTGGGCAAGACAAAAGTAATGTCTACCCCTTCTTGAGACATTGCGCGCGTGAGTCCTAAGCATGCAGTACCAAGCCCACCACTATTGTGCGGGGGAAATTCCCAACCAAACATTAAAACCTTCGCTTTCATTACGAACAAAAGCAATCTGCTTTCACAAATAGTATATCATGCAACTTATTTGCAAATCGCAAATTTAGAGTTGAAAAGTAATGATTGTGACTAGAAAAAACAAAAATTCCACCTTGTGGGTGGAATTTTTGTTTTTTGTTTCTTAGTATTCCCTCATTGACACCTGAGCATCAATCTTTCTTATGAGATCAAGTACCACTGAAACAGCAATGAGAAGTGCAGTTCCGCCAATAACAAGAGACTGAACATTGGTTAATGCTTTAACTATTATTGGGAGAACAGCAATCATAGCAAGGAAGAAAGCTCCAACGAGAGTTATACGCATCAATATATTGCTTATATATTCAGCAGTAGACATTCCTGGACGTACCCCTGGAATGAAAGCTCCACCCTTCTGGAGATTATTTGCGATTGATTCTGGATCGAAAATAACTGCTGTATAGAAATAAGTAAAGAAAAAAACCAAGACTGCGTATAGAGATCCATAGATCCAGTTATTAGTTAGATACCCATTGACCATCTTGCCGATATTATTGACGGTATCGTTTCCAAAATATGACAATAGATTGAAAAGCATCGTTGGGAAAAGAAGAATAGATATAGCAAAGATTATCGGTATAACACCCGCCTGAGTCATCCTAAGTGGCAAATAGGTTGAAATACCACCCTTTACAGTATTCCCCCTTACCTGTTTTGCATAAGTTATTGGGATTGGCCTTTCAGCTTCTGTGATAGTAACAACGGCAGATATAACAACAACCGCGAGAGCAATAAATCCCACAAGAATAGGTATTTGTGTCTGATCAAAACCATATAGATATTGGGCAATCTTAGTTGGAATAGCTGCAACTATACCAGCAAAGATTATAAGTGAAGCACCATTACCGATACCAAAC
This sequence comes from uncultured Candidatus Saccharibacteria bacterium, assembly GCA_964443725.1. Taxonomy (GTDB): domain Bacteria; phylum Patescibacteriota; class Minisyncoccia; order Phycocordibacterales; family JAKFXT01; genus CAYUDP01. The sequence goes on along the minus strand of CAYUDP010000002.1, from coordinate 43,088 downwards.
TCTGTTATCAACTCTCCCAACCACATAACAAGAAGAGCACCAGCTGCAATTATGATTAGGTTAAGTGAAAATTGAAATGGGGACAAATGATTTACAATACCTTGTCTTTCAAGAAGAATAAGAAACCCAGCTCCCTGTATTACAGCAAGGGGCAATGTCAACATTCTTGTATATTGACCAAATCTCTGTCTTCCCGCTTCACCTTCTTCCTGATACAAACTCTTGAGTTTTGGAGCAAGCATCATCATAAGTTGCATTATGATAGAAGCGGTAATAAAAGGCCCAACCCCAAGCATCACAATAGACAAATTGGAAAAACCACCACCAGAGAAAACATTTAATAGACCTAAAAGTTGATTACTTTCAAAAAATTGTTTTAACTTCTCTGCATTAGCCCCTGGTACAGGAATAGCAGCCATCATTCTAAATATTGCCAAACCCGCAAAGACAAAAATTATTCTTGCGCGCAACATAGGGTCCCTTAGAGCAAGGACTATTTTTTCCACAAATTTTTGCATATTTTCAAATTAAGCAGACACAACTCCGCCAGCTTTCTCAATCTTTTCCTTAGCACTTTCTGAGACTCTACATCCAGAAACTGTAAGTTTCTTTGTAATCTCTCCTGTGGCAAGAATCTTTATAGGAAGTCTCTCGCCTTTCGGCATTTTTATAACTCCCTTTTCAAGAAGAATCTTTGGATTAACTTCATCTCCTGAAGTAAAAGCCTTTTCAAGTATAGAAACATTTACAGCAACAGCATCTTTCTTTACTGATTTCAAATAATTCTTACCGCGCCCTCTCAATTTTGGAAGCTTTTTTATAATATCACGTAATTCTGGACGAAGTTTCCTTCCTGATCTTGCAAGCTGTCCTTTTGTACCACGTCCTGAAGTTTTACCACGCTTTCCACCACGTCCGACACGAGGAGTCTTCTTGTTCTTTGTATTTCTTTTTAGGTTGTGTATCTGCATATTTTTATTTTACTACCGTCTTTCTAGGTCTTAGTGATGATAGAGCTTTGACAGCAGCACGAGCATTGTTTATTCCATTCTTACTTCGAGAAAGTAGCTTACCTGAAATATCAGTCAAACCAGCAAGTTCGACTACTGTTCTTACAGAACCTCCAGCAACAATACCTCTACCCTTTGCAGGTATAAGCAGAACTCTTGAAGCTGAATACTTTGACTCAACATCGTGAGGTATAGAATTGGTCTTTGTAGACTTAACTACAACCATATTTCTCTTTGCGTCTCTAAAGGCTTTGTCTATTGCAAGAGCAGTATCAACAGCCTTACCAACCCCAACTCCTACCTTGCCTTTTCTATTTCCTGCAACAACCGCAACTGAAAAACTCATCCTGCGACCACCTGCCACAACACGTGTCACTCTTCTGATGCCTATTATCTTTTGATCAAATTCTGGTTTTATTCTGTCATCTTTCCTTGGCATCCTGCGTGTATTTTTCTTTCTGTCTCCATCCCTCCTACCAGTAAATTTTCTTTTACCAAGAGAAACTTCTGCAGTTTCTTCAACCACGTCTGAAAGAACAGCCGGTGTGACCACTGTCTCTTCTATTGTCGATTCATTTGTTACCTTTTCTTCATCCATATTATTAAAATTCTAATCCGGTACCTCTAGCACCTTCAGCAAGAGCCTTTACGTGACCAGCATATAGGAACCCCCCTCGATCAAAGATAACCTTACTTACTCCTTTTGTCTTTAGGGCCTTTCCTACTTCCTCACCAACCTTTAAAGCCTTCTCCATCATGGTACCGCTTTTTATCTTAAGTGAAGATGCTGAAGCAATGGTCTTACCGAGATTGTCATCAATCGCTTGAACATAAATAAACTTGTTGGATTTGAAAACAGCGAGTCTTGGTCTTTCTTCAGTACCAAAAATCTTTGACCTCACACGAGCATGTCTTCTTAGTCTTCCTTCTGTTTTTTTATTATTTTGTGTCTTTATATTAGCCATACTTTTTATGCTGACTTCTTACCCTCTTTCCTTCTGATTACCTCATTTCGATAACGAATACCCTTACCTTTATAAGGTTCTGGTTTCTTGTGCTTTCTCACAAAGGCAGCGAACTGTCCTACATCCTCAATATTGTTTCCAGATATTGTAATAACATTTTTCTCAGCCGTCACTTTAAGGGTACTAGGGATAGGTAGCCTTACTTGATGTGAAAATCCCAAGCTCATAACAAGTTCATTCCCTGAAACCTCAGACTTGAATCCAACCCCTTCAACTAGCAATTCTTTAACGAAGGGATTATTAACTCCATCGATCATATTTCCCACATGGGAAGCAACTGTTCCCCATAATGATTTTGCAAACTTAGAGTTGTTTGTGGGCTCAAACTTAACATGATCACCTTCAACCATTATTGAAACTTCTGGACGAAAAACACGTACAAGTTCTCCAAGAGGCCCCTTTACAGTGACTTTGTCCCCCACAACTGAAACAGTTGTGTTTGCCGGTATTACTAGATGTTGTTTTCCTAAGCGTGACATATATTTAAATTACCAGATTGCAAAAAGAGGCTCCCCTCCAACATTTTCCTTTATTGCCTCTTTGTCAGTAAGGATACCCTTTGGGGTCGATATGACCATTATCCCATGACCAAACTTAACTGGCTTTATCTCGTTGACCTTGAGGTATACTCTTTTACCGAGTTTTGAAACTCTTCTCACACCCCTTACTTCTGGTTCATCGTTTGAATACTTCAAAGTAACTTCAAGATACCTCTTAATTTTCTTTCCCTTCTTTTCTACATTTGAAACAAACCCTTCACTCAGCAATTTCTCAGCTATTTCATTTTTCAAATTTGAAAATGGCACAACAATAGAAGGAAGCCTTGCCATTGATGCATTCTGAATTCTTGTTATAAAGTCTGCGATTGGGTCTCCTACCATGATGATTTTTTTATTCCTGGGATAACTCCCTCGTTAGCAAGTTCGCGGAAGCATATTCTGCAGAGATCGAAATCTCTCATATAACCTCTTTTTCTTGCACATCTAAAACAGCGATTAACAGCCCTAGTTGAAAACTTGGGGGTTTTTAATGCTCTTACTGTTGTTGATGTTTTTGCCATTATTTTTTATTTGGTTGTTTGGTGAACCACACCTTCGTTCAAAAACTAAACAAAAAAGCTCTCATTTGAGCTCCCCGCTATGCTAACAAGAGAAAAGCCTCTTGTAAAGCAAGGCTACTTGGAGCTTAAGCCGCCTTTTTGAAAGGAACTTTAATAAACTCAAAAAACTTCTCTGCCTCCTTCTTACTCTTTGCAGTTGTAACAACTGTAATCGCAAGACCGAAAACATCCTTCAATTCTTCATCAGAAACTTCTGGAAAAATCGTATGTTCCTTGATGCCAATTGTAAGATTACCCATGCTGTCAACCGCTTTTCTCTCAACACCTCTGAAGTCTTTTGTTCTGGGTAATGAAACATTGAGAAGTTTATCTAGAAAAGCGTACATTCTGGCCCCACGAAGAGTAACTTGATATCCAACTGTATCTCCTATTCTTGTCTTGAAAGTTGCGATAGATTTCTTAGCTCCTCTCTTTGAAGCTTTCTGCCCTGTAATTTTTGAAAGCCTATTTTCAACAATTTCATTCTTTTTCTTATCTTTGAATGATCCAACACCTGAAGATATGACAACCTTTTTTATACGAGGCGACTGCATTTTATTCTTGTAGCCAAAATCTGACTTCAAGGATTCAAATGAGTTTTTTTCTAATTCTTTAACTGTATGAATATTGTCTTTCATAATGTTTATTTTTCGATTGCTACACCACTTTTTCTAGCGATTCTCACACGGCCATTTGCATCCCTCTTGATAGTTATTCTCGTCTGTTTATCTGTCTTTGGGTCTATTATCATTACATTTGAAGCATTGATTGGCATAGCCTTCTCTATGATTTGACCCTTACTTCCACCTCTTGTGGCCTTTTTGTGTCTCTTTGAAATATTTACTCCTTCAATCAAGACTTGATTTAAGGATGGGAAAGTCCTAGCAATTTCTCCACGCTTGCCTTTATCTTTTCCTGTTATAACAAGGACAGTATCGCCCTTTCTCAACTTCATTTTATTCATAAAATTAAACAACCTCTGGTGCCAAAGAAATAATCTTCTGATATCCAAGCTCCGACATTTCTCTTGGTATTGGTCCGAACACGCGACCTGCTCTTGGCTCTTTCTTTGCTTTATCCAATATAACTACTGCATTCTCATCAAAACGAACATATGATCCATCCTTTCTTCTCAAAGCGTTCTTCTGGCGAACGACAACGGCATGGAGTACATCTTTCTTTTTGACTTGTTTTCTTGGCTCAGCCGTCTGAACAGACAGAACGACAATATCTCCTATCTGAGCATACCTCTTCTTTGATCCACCCAAAACCTTAAAGACGCGCCCAATCTTCGCTCCTGAGTTATCCGCTATTTTTACTAGTGATCTTGGTTGAATCATAAAATTTATTTAACGATTTTATCTAACTTGAAATGCTTATCCTTTGAAATAGGCTTGCACTCAACAATTACGACTTTGTCTCCGATTTTTGCTGTATTTCCTTTATCATCTACCTTAAACTTCTTGGTCAATGTCTGGAATTTTTGATATTTTTTGTGTTTTACATAGCGAGAAACAGCAACAACAACAGTGTCAGTCATTTTGTCAGAAACGACAGTCCCTGTCAGCTTTCTAACAATCTTTTTTATTACTTTTTCAGTCTTGTTTTCCATTTTTATTAAATTACTTGCTATTGATTGCAGTTAATATCCTCGCAACATCCCTCTTTATAACTCTACCTTCTCTCACATTTCTTGTCTTACTCCCGATGAAGCCCAATTTAAAATCGTTCAAAGCCTTCTTCTTTTCTACTAGAAGATCCTTCAGTTCCGATATTTCTCTTTGTATTAATTCTTTAGATTTCATAAGCTTTGATACTCTACATTAATTTACTCTCTACGCAACCTCTCTCGTCACAAACTTCGTCTTAAGTGGAAGCTTTGCACCGGCCTTTCTTAAAGCCTCACGAGCAACAGCTTCAGTGACACCATCTACCTCGAATAAGATTCTTCCTGGTTTTACCTCAAACTGATATCCCTGTGGATCACCTTTACCCTTTCCCATACCAACTTCGGCCGGCTTTGCAGTATATGGAAAATCTGGGAATATTCTTATCCACATCTTTCCAATCTTTCCGATTGAGCGGGAAACAACCTTTCTTGCACTCTCTATCTGGTTTGATCTAACACGAGCTGATGTTGTTGCCTTAAGACCATATGAACCATAGGAAACTGAAATACCTCTGGTTTCAACCATTTTCTTCTTTGGATTATTACGAAGTGTCTGCCACTTTCGATATTTTACTTTCTTTGGAAACAACATACTTTTTAATTTCTATTTTTATCTTCCTTACGCTCAAATATCTCTCCGCGGTAAATCCAGACTTTTATTCCAAGATCTCCATATGGGAGATGAGCCCTTTCCCTTGAAAAATCAATATCTGCTCTGAAAGTCTGAAGTGGAATTCTACCTTTTTTCAATTCCTCTCTTCTTGCAATATCTGTACCCCCTAATCTTCCTGAGATAACAATCCTTACTCCTTTTACGTCTCTGTTTGCCATCACTTTCTCAAGCGTCTGTTTCATAACCCTCCTGTAAGGCATTCTTTTCTCAAGTCCCTCAACTACCATAAAAGCAACTATGTGGGCGTCTGATTCTGGTGACCTCACTTCTTCTACATCAATTTTAAAATCCTTTGGAAGGTCTATCTTCAATCTGTTGGCCTCTTTTGTTATATCCTTTCTCAATTTCTCAGCACCCTCACCATTGCGACCAATAATCATACCTGGGCGAGATGTCTTTATAGTCAATCTATATGAGTTTCTCCCTCTTTCTATCAAGACATCACTGACATAAAAACCTCTCAATCTCTTCTCTAGATATCTCCTGAGCAATGTATCTGTCTTTAAAAATCTCTGGAATTGACCATCAACTCCAAACCATCGGGATTTCCAATCCCTGATTATTCCTAGTCTATGTGAATATGGGTGAACGGTGTGTGACATAAAATTTATTTACTTTTCTTTGAAGCTCTCTTTACCTTAACATCCTTTAAAGTATCAAGAGTTATCTCAATATGGCTTGATCTTTTTTGAATAATATTAGCAGATCCTCTTGCTCTTCTCTCAACTCTTTTCATTACAACCCCCTTATCTACTGTTGCATTCTTAACAAATAAAAGATCCTTCTCTACGCCAAAGTTTGCCTTAGCGTTCGATACAGCAGAAGTGAGAATCTTCTTCATTGGATTTGCCCCACGCTTTACCATGAAAGTTAGTATGGCCTCAGCCTCATTTACTGGCTTACCCTTGATAGCATCCGCTATTAAACGGACCTTTCTTGGTGATTGACGATAATTTGTTAAAAAGGCTTTCATTTTATATTAAAAATTATTTCTTCTTATCAGTTGATGCTGTTGATGCGGCCTTAGCTGCTGCTATTTCTGACTCACGTTTCTTCTGTTCAAGTTCCTTCTGCATCTTACCTCCATGTCTTACGAATTTCTTAGTCGGTGAAAATTCACCTAGATAATGCCCAACCATATCTTCAGTAGCCAAAACCTCCAAATGCTGTTTGCCATTATGAACACCAAAAGTAAACCCAACCATCTCAGGAGAGATTTGGCTTCCTCTTGCCCAAGTCTTAATAACCCCCGTATCAGCAGGCTTCTTTCCTTCAATCTTCTTTAGTAATTTTGGGTCCACATAAGGACCTTTTTTGAGCGATCTGGTCATAAAAAGAATAAACTAAAACGAATGCGCAAAATAAAACGCTCGTTTTGAGCTTGGTGGATAGCATACCAAATTGAAAATATATGTCAAACCCATTCTCTTGAAGAGATGGTTGAAAAACATGGGGTTTTTAGAAAAAATTGACAATTTTTAAAGCACCTATTCTAATCATATTTTTTAGACAAAAAATACCCCAGAAAATCACCCGGATACTGGTCATAATCAGAAAAAAATCGCATTTCTGCGATTTTTTTCTGATTTTAACGTCTTTTTCCGACTTTTCGTCTTGAAACAATGAGTCTGTTTGAGTATTTCTTTGGGGTTCGGGTTTTTTGGCCTTTTCCGGTTGGTTTACCCCACTTACTCTTGGCTCTTCTCAAACCTCGTCCGGCACGCCCTTCACCTCCTCCATGTGGGTGATCGACTGGGTTCATAGCTGAACCACGAACAGTTGGTCTAACGCCCTTATGACGATTCCTACCGGCCTTACCTAGCACCTCTAGATGATGTTCATCATTTGACACTTCTCCGACAGAAGCAAATGAATCACCGTGAATCTTTCTGACTTCAGTTGAAGGCATCTTTATAAGAGAATACGGGGCATCTTGAGCAATAACCTCACCGTATATACCTGCTGATCTGCAAAGCTTAGCACCGCTTTTTGGTTTTATTTCTAGATTATAAACAAACGTTCCAACTGGCATATTCTTCAGAGCCAATCTGTTTCCTGGATGTATTTCAGCGTTTTCTGCAGTCACAATGACCTGTCCTACACTTACAGACTTTGGGGCAAGTAGATATCTTTGATCTCCATCTTTATATTTAACAAGAGCAATAAATCCTGTGCGGTTTGGATCATATTCAATAGTAGAAACAACTCCAGGAACATTCATCTTCTGCATCTTGAAATCAACATCTCGATAATTCCTCTTTACTCCACCACCTCTGTGTCGCATTGTTATTCTTCCAAAAGAGTTTCGACCACTTCCACGTCTAAAACCCTTAAGAAGAGATTTCTTAGGTTTATCACCAGAAAGAACCTTCTTATATGAGATTGTGGTCATTGACCTCCTTGATGGGGTTGTTGGATGATAACTTTTCATATTTATACAAATTCAATTTTATCGCCTTCCTTTAGATAGACATAGGCTTTTTTACCTCTTTTTGTTGACCCTTTCTTTCCTTTCAAGACAACTTTCTTAGCTGGAATACTAACAATCCTTACTTTCTCGGGCTCAACTTTATACTGTGACAACACAGCACTCGCTATATCTTTCTTATTTGCAGTTAGGGGTACATTGAAAGCATAGACTCTAAACTCTGATTGAATAGCGGCCTTTTCAGTAATACGAGGAAGGATCAAAGGTAAATCAACGCTCTGTTTTGCACTCAACTCCTTTGTATTTTTGTTTTTTCCGAATAATGCCATATTATTTTAAATTCTTAAGATAATCTTCCGGAGAAACTATTGCAATAAAGCGATAATTCATAAGATCAATCGGATTTAGGTTGCGTGTTTCCATAGTTGAAACATTCTGGAAATTCCTGAATCCTTTCTCGACGTTTTCATCTTTACTATTTGAAGCAAAAATTATTGCGTTTCTTGCTTTCTTTTTGATAGATGACAATCCCTTTATTTCAGACAAAGCAGTGAAAACTTTCTTAGCTTCATTTGTCTTTGGAGTGCTAAGCTCAAGTTTGTCTATAAAGAAAAGCTCGCCGTCACGCATTTTTTGCGATAGAACAGTATAAAGCGCCTTTTTCTTCATTTTAACGTTTACTTTCCTTGAATAGTCCTTATCATTTCTTGGGCCAAAAGTGACACCACCTCCTCTCCAAATTGGAGACCTACTTGAACCATGTCTTGCGCGACCAGTACCCTTTTGTCTCCATGGTTTCTTTCCACCACCACGAACATCTCCTCTGTCTTTTGTATGTGCAGTACCCTCTCTTCTTGAAGAAAGCATTGAGGTCACTACTTGGTGTACCAAATCAGCGTTCCATGGCAATCCGAAATATCCTTCAGGTAAATTAACCTTTCCAGATTCTTTCCCTTTTTGGTTATAAACTACAGCTTCCATATTATTATCCTTTTATTTCGAGTATTGATCCGCGTCGACCAGGAACGGCTCCTTTTATTATTATTTCATTCTTTTCGGGTAAAACAGCAAGAACAGAGAGATTCTTAACAGTTATCCTATCTCCACCCATTCTACCTGCCATACGCATACCCTTTGGAACTCTAGTGCGCAGTCCTCCAGAAATTGAACCTGGTTCCTTTTCTGAGTGCTTCTGACCATGTGTTCTAGGACCTCCGTGGAATCCATGTCGCTTTATAACGCCTTGGAATCCCTTTGATTTTGAAAGTCCAGAAATTTCAACTTTATCCCCAACTGAAAAAACGTCAACAGAAACTGAATCTCCGACATTTAAAGTTGAATCAAGAAGACTATATTCTTTAAGCAAAGAAAAATTACCCATGTCCTTCAAATGGCCCATTAAAGCCTTATTTTGAATCTTTCTCTTTGGGAATGCTCCAAACTGTAGGGCAGAATACCCATCTTTTTCATTAGTTTTGACTTGCGTCACAACCATAGGAGTCACTGAAACAACTGTTCCAGCCCTTACTCGGCCTTTGTCATCAAAAACCTGAGTCATATTTTGCTTTTTTCCAAGTATAAATTTCATATTCCTAGTGGAAGGGCTCAAAAAGAGCGCTTCATAGGCATAAAGCCAGTTATTAGGTTTGTCCGATGATATTACACGATATTTATAAAAATGCAAATAAATACACCCAAATAAAAAGACCAGCCCTTACCCACCCGATTGGGAGGCTTAGGCTGGTCCATGTCAGCTTACTTCAAGTCCACTAATTAGTGGAGCCGGGCCGAATGGCTTTTTTCAGGCCGATTGATCTTCCTCGAAGATGCCGTACTGAGCCCGATACTTCTCGACGACGACGAGGTTCCGATCCATCTCTGGGTCCTTGACCAGGAAGCCGATCAGGTCCGTGAGCGTTGCAACACTGAGCACGGGTATCCCGTAGTTTTGTTGCACCTCCTGGACGGCGGACAACCTTCCCTGGCCACGTTCTTGACGGTCGAGCGCGATCAACACCCCAGCCGGAGTTGCGCCGGCCGCGCGGATCAGTTCCACTGACTCACGCACCGAGGTCCCGGCACTGATGACATCGTCGACGATGAGGACCTTGCCGACGAGTGGGGCCCCGATTGTGGTTCCACCTTCTCCATGGTCCTTCGCCTCCTTGCGGTTGTAGCAGTAGGGCAGATTCCGCCCACGCAATGCCAATGCCATCGCAGTGCCGGACGCGAGCGGGATGCCCTTGTAGGCCGGTCCGAAGAGGGCGTCAAATTCGAGCCCCGAAGCCAGGACCGTTTCGGCATAGAAACCACAGAGCCGGCCCAGGGATGCCCCGTCGTTGAACAGACCTGCATTGAAGAAATAGGGCGACAGGCGCCCCGCCTTGGTCGTGAACTCGCCGAAGAGGAGTACTCCTGTTGCGATTGCAAACTTCAGGAACTCCTCGGGGAGGTTTCCCTTCCTTTCTTGACTCATCTGCTTCTCCTTCTTTGTGGTTGATGTTGCTTACTGCGAAGAGATGCCTGCTTGGCTTTCCCCATCGACCACTTCGGCCAGGAATTTGGCCATCGCGATCTTTCGATCTTCTGCCTTGGTCACCTGGCTTCCGACAACGAGTTCGTTGGCACCATGAGCAACTGCGTTCCTTGGCGTGTCGGTACGTTTCTGCTGACCAAGGTCAGCATCCAACGACCGAGTGCCGGGAACGACGAGATGTACATGAGCAAATTCAGGAAGAGACCTGAGGTGCTCAAGCTCGAGCGCCGAACAAACAATACCATCGACACCAGCCTCGAGAGCCATGCGCGCAAGGACTTCAACCTGCTCCAATCTGGAACGATTGTAAATCCTTTGAATCATTTCGTCGCTTAGCGACGTGAGCGCCGTAATGGCATAGATCTTTGCCATCCGCTCATCGCAGGTACTCATCGTACCTTTGATAGCTTCCTGCATCATCTCCACACCACCCGAAGCGTGCACCGTGATGATCCGGGCGCCATTCCGCACGAGTGCGGCGACGCGCAAGCGGACGGTGTCCGTGGTATCGTGGAGCTTGTAGTCCACCCACGGTTCGAAACCACAGATCGCCAGAAACCTCAGGAGCAACGGCCCCATGGAATCGAGAAGATCATGGACCTTCACACGGTCAATTACCTGCGCGACTTCCCCCTTGAGGATCCCGAAGAGCTTCTCGAGAGACATCCCGTCAGCCGCAAGACTCAGTTTTGTACGCATTTGTTGTGCTTCCTTTCTTTCAAGTTTACTGGTATAACCCGCCCGGGTTATATTCCGCAGGAAGAGTACATGAATAAAATTAACAAATCAATATGCCCCATGCATAAATTCAAAAGCCCCCTTAAGGGGGCTTTTGAATTTCTTACATCATCTTTACATCTATAGAGACTCCAGATGGTAGAGAAATATTTGTTAGAGCTTCCACTATCTTACCTGAGGGATTGATTATATCTACCAATCTCCTATGCACGCGCATCTCAAACTGTTCTCGCGCATTTTTGAAGATAAACGACGCACGGTTGACGGTGTATTTCTTGTTGTTTGTTGGAAGCGGAATAGGACCTTCTACTTTTGCATCGAAACGCAAAGCTGTGTCTATAATCTGCTTAACCGACGAATCCAAGATTTTGTGCTCATAAGCCTGCACTCTCAAGCGAAGCTTTGATGAATCGCCTTCCGATAGCTTCTTATTGCTCTTTTTTGCAGTTTTTTCCATTTTTTTAGACTTAACCTTTACTTAGGCAACTATCTTTGTGACAACTCCAGCACCAACAGTCTTACCACCTTCACGGATAGCAAATCTTTGCTTTTCCTCAAGAGCAATAGGAGCAACTAGCTTTACTTTGAAGGTGACAGTGTCTCCTGGCATAACCATTTCAACACCTTCCTTTGGAGTAACATCTCCTGTAACATCTGTTGTACGTACGTAGAATTGTGGCTTATATCCTGAGAAGAAAGGAGTGTGGCGTCCGCCTTCATCCTTTGTCAAAACATAAACTTCAGCCTCAAACTCTGTGTGTGGAGTGACTGATCCTGGCTTAGCTAGAACTTGACCACGATGAACGTCGTCTTTCTTCAAACCACGGATAAGTACACCAGCATTATCTCCAGCCATACCTTCCTGAAGTGATTTGTTGAACATTTCTATACCTGTGACAGTAGTTTTGATTGTATCTTTAATACCAACAATCTCTACTTCCTCACCAATCTTTATCTTACCGCGCTCGATACGGCCTGTGACAACAGTACCACGTCCTTCAATTGAGAAGATGTCCTCAACTGGCATAAGGAATGGCTTATCCAAATCACGATCTGGGAGAGGTATATACTCATCGAGAGCAGTTGCAAGCTCAAGAATCTTCTGAGCCCATTCATCATTAACATCCTTAGCTTCTAGTCCCTTTAGACCTGAGCCACGGATAACTGGACAAGCTGCCCCGTCAAATCCCTGCTTGGTCAAAAGTTCACGAACTTCATCCTCAACAAGGTCGATCATATCCTTGTCATCAACCATGTCACACTTGTTTAGGAAGACGATTATTCGAGGAACACCAACTTGCTTTGCAAGCAAAACGTGTTCTCTTGTCTGAGGCATAACACCATCAGTTGCAGCAACAACTAGTATTGCACCGTCCATTTGAGCGGCACCGGTAATCATGTTCTTGATATAGTCGGCGTGCCCTGGAGCATCAATGTGTGCATAGTGGCGAGTATCTGTTGAGTACTCGTTATGCGAAATATTAATTGTAATTCCGCGTGCCTTTTCTTCAGGAGCGGAGTCGATCTGGTCGACACCCTTTAACTTCACATCTTTACCGGCCAAACTCAAAACATTGAGGATAGCAGCAGTAAGAGTTGTTTTGCCATGGTCAACGTGGCCAATTGTACCTACGTTTACGTGTGGCTTTGAACGATCAAATTCTGCCATAATAATTTAGAACTTATACGGTAATTTCTCAGAGATAGGGCGCGAGAACGTTTCCTATCCACGAAAAGCTACCGAAGTTGATAATAAGACATCAAGCTTTTTGGCTTTATCCAAAACAAAAAAGCACAATAGTCGTGGCGGTCATAGTATCAAACAATCTTCATATACGCAATCCCTAAAACTGTGGTTTTCGTGTGAAAAACTTTTATCTCCATCTACAAATCGTCATCAAAAAACACCCGATTTTGAATATCTCGAGTGTTTTTTGAGTAAGCCCTTTAAAGAGGTTTATTTTCTAGCGTCAATAATATCCTTAGCAACATTATTTGGCACTATATCATAGTGGTCAAATTCCATCGTCTGACTAGCTCGTCCTTCTGTAAGAGATCTTAGAGAGGTCATATACCCGAACATTTCAGCAAGAGGAACTTTTGCAGTTATAACCTTGAGTCCAGCTCTATCCCCCATACTTTCTATTTGAGCACGTTTACTTGAAAGATTTCCTGTCACATCTCCCATGAACTTCTCTGGAGTGACAACCTCAACCTTCATTATAGGCTCGAGAATAACAGGTCCGGCCTTCTGGGCAGCCTCTTGAAGAGCTTGAGAAGCAGCTATTTTGAAAGCAATTTCTGATGAGTCAACCTCATGATATGAACCATCGTAGAGATCGACTGAAATATTCACAAGCGGATAGTGGGCAAGAACCCCTCTTTCCATACCTTCTTTTAGACCCTTTTCAACAGCAGGGATATATTCCTGAGGAATAACTCCTCCTTTGATATTGTTAACAAACTCAAATTCATCATATCTCTTTGTATTCTTAGGTATTTCAGCAGGCCTCTCTCCCATCGGCTTGATCTTGATTTTGACGTGACCGTATTGTCCACGCCCTCCAGTCTGCTTGATGTATTTATTTTCGACTTCAGCTTCTCTTGTGATAGTTTCTTTATAAGCAACCTGTGGCTTACCGACATTTGCCTCAACATTAAACTCACGCTTCATACGATCAACAAGAATTTCAAGATGGAGCTCTCCCATACCTGAGATAATAGTATCCATAGTTTCTTGGTCTGATGATACTTTGAAAGTTGGATCCTCATCGGCCAACTTCCTCAAAGCTGTACCCATTTTCTCTTGATCTGCTTTTGTCTTAGGTTCAATACGGAGAGAGACAACTGGTTCAGGGAAATGAATTTCCTCGAGCACAACAGGATTATTTTCATCACAGAGGGTGTGAGAAGTTTTTGTACCTTTGAGTCCAACAGCGGCAGCAATTTCTCCAGCAAAAACTTTCTTAACCTCTTCTCTTTGATCAGCTTGTAGTCTTACGATACGTCCAAGTCTTTCTCTTTCTCCAGTTGTAGAGTTGTATATATAACTACCAGCTTCAACAGTACCTGAATAAACTCTAAAGAATGTAAGTTGACCTACAAATGGATCTGCCTGCAATTTGAAAGCAAGGGCAGTAAAAGGTTCCTCATCAGAAGCATGCCTCTCAACTTCATCTCCTGTTTTAACATCCTTAGCCTTTACTGGGGGGATATCAAGAGGAGATGGAAGATAATCAACAACAGCATCAAGAACTAGCTGAACACCTTTATTTTTCAAAGCTGATCCTGCATAAACTGGGAAAATTTCATTTTCAATAACGGCCTTACGCATCAATTTCTTCAGAGTTTCAATCGGGATTTCTTTGCCCTCCAAATACTCACTCATTGTTGCATCATCATTTTCTACAATCCTCTCTACCAATTCAGCTCTTAGAGTTTTTGCCTCTTCGAGATAATTTTCAGGAATTTCTTTCTCAATGACATTAATACCCTTCTCTCCGTCGAAGAAAAAGGCCTTCATTTTCAAAAGATCTATAACACCTTCATGTTGATCTTCAAGTCCAATAGGAATCTGCATTCTTACAGCTTTTTTGTTTAGACGATCAAGAATAGATTGGTATGACTTTTCAAATGAAGCACCTGTTCTATCTAGTTTGTTTATAAAACAAACACGTGGAACTTTAGCTTCATCAGCATACCTCCAGTTGGTTTCTGATTGGGGCTCAACGCCAGCCACACCATCAAAAACAACAACAGCACCGTCGAGAACACGCAAGGAACGTTTTACTTCAGCAGTAAAATCAATGTGCCCTGGTGTATCAATAATATTGAAACGATACTTGGTATTTTCTTTATCATCTGTCTTTTTCCAGAAACAAGTAATGGCAGCTGCGGTAATTGTGATACCACGCTCTCTTTCTTGTTCCATCCAGTCTGTGACAGTCTCACCTTCGTGTACCTCACCTATCTTGTGAGTCATTCCAGTGTAAAAAAGAATACGCTCAGAAGTAGTGGTTTTGCCGGCGTCAATGTGCGCAATAATACCAAAATTACGAACTTTTTCTAACGGATAATCGCGTTGCATGATTATTTTTATTAATTTCTAAACAAAAAAGCCTTAACGGCTACTTTTAGATAATACTATACAAGAAAGCCCCCAAAAAGCAAAGGCTATAAATGGAAACTTATTTATCAATAATGACGTTATAAAAACAGAAGAGATTTTTTAGTAAAGGAGAAGAGTGGTGTCAAAATATATCAAACCAATCACTGGCGACAAGGACATGAAAAGCCGTTTCCTCGAGATGTGGGACGACGGTAATGAGGATCGCATGTTTGCTCTCGGCGTAAATTCTTGTGTTATCAGGGACACAGATGAGTTGGTCGCGGCCATGTGTGTGCATATAATCGATATCCCAATAATTGAATATAGGAGAATTGCTGATTTGATACCAGATTTTGAACAAAACATCCAACACTACGAAGGAGAAGAAACAATAGAAATAACCAAAGCGATTGAGTTGATCAATATGGTAATTAGAGAATACAACCGGATAAACTCTGAGAAACCAAATTGACACCTCTCCTTGAAACCTACCCCTTCCTAAAAAAGGGGTACCTCCATTTAAAAGCAAAAACCTCCAGATGTCTGGAGGTTTTTGCTTTTAAATATTATTTTACCAAGCAAAGTGAGCAAAAGCTTTGTTAGCCTCAGCCATTTTGTGGGTGTTTTCTCTCTTCTTTACAGCCTCACCTTCATTTTTTGCTGCCATAATAAGTTCATCTGCCAATTTTTCAGCCATAGGACGCCCTTTCTTAGAAAAAGCCGCATCTATAAGCCACCTGAAAGCTAGAGCTTGTTTTCTCTCTGGCCTAACCTCTCTTGGCACCTGGTAGTTAGCACCACCAACACGGCGAGATCTAACTTCCATATTTGGAGACACGTTTTGCAAAGCTGTCTCAAAGACTTCTACTGGATTTTCAACTTTTGACTTTTCTTTTATTATCTCAAATGCATCATAAACAACCTTTCTTGCTGTATTTTTCTTTCCATCCAGCATAACGCAGTTAATAAACTTTGAAACTCTCTCTGATTTATATTTCAAATCAGGCTTAACTGGATGTCTCTTTTTTGCAGGTAATGGTCTTCTCATGGTTTTTATTTCTTAGCTTGTCCTTCCTTCGGCTTCTTGCCACCATATCGACTTCTTGAAACTCTTCTTTTTTCTAGTCCGTTTGTATCAAGCACTCCTCTTACAATAGTGTATCTCAACCCAACATCCTTAACACGACCTCCGCGAACAAGAACGACAGAGTGTTCTTGTAAGTTATGCCCCTCTCCGGGAATATAAGCCGTTATTTCCATGCCATTTGTAAGACGAACACGGGCAATCTTTCTTATAGCTGAGTTTGGTTTCTTAGGAGTTTTGGTTGTCACCTTAGTACAAACACCACGCTTAAAAGGCGAATCATAGAACATTGGTTTGTTCTTGATAATATTAAAACCGCGCGTTAGAGCAGTTGTTTTACTCTTGCGCGTTGGCATTTTTCTTTGCTTTCTGACTAGTTGATTTATTGTCGACATTTGTATTTATTCAAACAAAATAAGCGTTCAACGCTTGGGAAGTTAGAGTACTATAATTTACAAATTAATGCAAGGCCGATAAGACACCTGGACCCACAAAAATAGAAAAGACAATGGAAAAAAGATATGACAAATAGTTGCCAAAAAACACAACTAATCCAATAAGCAACAAAAAACCCCAATTTTGTAACCCATCAATTATCCTCATATATTTGTATGAAAGTAGCCCAGCCAATATCCTAGAACCATCAAGTGGGGGGATTGGTAGTAAATTAAACACAAAAAGCATTATATTAGTCATTACTATCATGGTAGATGCAAGGAGAAAAGATGGTGGTAAAACCCCAACTGAAAACCTCATAATTATAGAGAAAACCACTGCCAATCCAATATTTGCCAATACTCCCGCTGAAGCAACGGCTATTTCAGCCTTTCTACCAGAGAGATTGTAAGGGTTATAGGGGACTGGTTTTGCCCAACCAATAACAAACCCGCCCGACATATAAGTAAGAAGGGGTAGAATTATTGATCCAAAGGGGTCTATATGATTTATGGGGTTTAAAGTAAGTCTCCCCTCAAGCCTCGCGGTTGGGTCACCAAAATAATCTGCCATATATCCATGGGCTAGCTCATGGATAATTACAGAAAAAATCAAAACAATAATATATAGTATGGCTGAAATTGGGTCTTGCATATAGATAAAATTATGCTAGCATAATGAGACTTCTAAAAACAGCCCCATTGGCCGTTTTTTGTTGAGAAACTATGGCAAAAATTTGTGAAATAACAGGAAAAGGATCGATTGTTGGAGGTAGGTATTCAAATAGAATACGTGCCACTCAGTTTAACCCTGGAGGAAAGCTAAGACGTCAACCCAACTTACAGAAAAAGAGAATTTTCGTCCCAGAATTAAACAAAACCTTCACCCTCACAATCTCGACTCAAGCTATAAAGACAATAAATAAAAACGGCGCATTCAAAACCTTAAAAAAAGCCGGGTTAATATAAAAACAAAAAACCTGCCCAAGATTAGGCAGGTTTTTTGTTTTTATATTTTATTTACAGACAAATTTACCTTTATCATCAGTTCCAACATTTGCACAATTCTTCAATTCCCCTGAAGTAAGAGCTGTTGCGGACAATAATGACCCGGCACCAAAAGTACCAGGTTTAATCTGCATATTATTAGATAGATTAACTGGAAGGGTGACAGATGCCATGGGTGCTACACTATTCGGTGCTGACCAAGCGGAAACATAAGCACTTCCCAAGACCAATCCAGCAGCAAGTATAATTATTTTTATGTAATCTTTTATTAGGTCCATATTTAATAAGAAAATCTTACATAGCCAGTTTTTCCACTTGCTCCACTATGTATTCCAGCACCACCAACACCACTACCACCATCTCCGCCAGTACCATATCCTGCCGGCAAATCAGTCAAGGTTGCAGGGGGTTTTATATCACCACCTTTTCCAGCAAGCGGAGACATATCATGACCACCAGTACCAGCGTTTCCACCCTTACTTCCTGGGTTCGTTCCGGTACCACCGGCACCACCTACCCCATTGGTAGCCGGAACTCCACCGCTCCATCCTGTACAAAATCCCCAAGTAGGGTCTGTTTCAGTACAAACCATTGGTGACCCAGCTGAACCATTGGTACCATTAGATCCACCCCTTGCTAGAGCATAAGTAGTTGATTTGTATATAATATTTGAAATCTGCCCAGATGCTCCAACCTTTACAGTCACAGCATCCCCAGGAGCAACGGGGAGTGTATATGTCTCTATGTCTCCACCGCCTCCACCACCTCCAGAATAATGATCTCCTATTCCAGGACCAGACACCGATTCACCTGAACCACCCGACCCACCACCGCCAACAGTCACTAAATCTATAGTAGTCACCCCAGCTGGCACAGTGAATGTATATGTTCCTGGGGTAGTCCATTCTTTTGTTGTGGCAGTCTTTGCTACAGTAGTGCAAGAGAAATTACCATCTTTATCAGTTGATATGGCTGCGCAATTCTTTAGACCTCCTACAGTGATACTTGTTGCTGAAATAAGACTTCCAGCCCCAAACGTTCCAGTTTTAAGTTGAGTATTATTAGAGACATTAACTGATAAATCAACAAACCCCCCTGGCGGATCACTTACTGGAGCCGTCCAAGCTGATACATAAGCACTTCCTAGTACTAGAACTATTGCAAGGAGGATTGCTTTGAGATAGATGGTGGTTTTTTGCATATTGGCGTTAGTTATTAAGTTATGGATTTATTTTAGCATAGGGGGGGGCGGAGAAAGTGGGTTTTCCACAAACGAAACTATTTAATAGCAACACCCTTACCTTCACTATCAATCTCAATAATCCCTAGAGTATCCGTTCTCAATATTTTTACCCCCAATTTATCAAATAAATCTATCACCTCATTATGTGGATGACCGTATCTGTTCCCTCTCCCAGAAGAAATAACTACATAAGACGGTGAAACTTCTTTAACATAAACCTCACTTGAAGAAGTTCTTGATCCATGATGTCCAGCTTTCAAGACATCACTTTTAAGCTTGCCACCATAAACTGAGACTAGATACTTTTCAATATTCACAGGAGAATCTCCAGTAAAAAGAAAGCTGTCTGTACCAAATTCTAGTTTTGCAACTATAGAAGCGTCGTTGCTCTTATCGTTAGAGACATCTCTATCTGGATAAATGATCTTTAGCTCTACCCCATCCCCAAAATCAACTATCTGTCCACGTCTTGCAATAACCCTTTTTACATTTGGCTCTTTATTGAGTTCATCTTCTAAACTCCTAAATGCAGAAGTGTCTGATTTATTGCCAGACTCAATATAAAAATCTGTGTCATACCTTGAGAGAACCTGTGATAATCCACCTATATGATCTGAATCTGGGTGTGTAGCCAAAACCACACCAAGAGTCCTGTCCAACATAGGCAATATTTTCCCAACTTCTCTTAAAGAAGCACCCGTCGGTGGCCCCCCATCTATAAGCATAGTATTCCCACTTGGGCTCACTATTAATATAGAATCTCCTTGGCCAACATCTAGGAAATATACCTTTAAGGACTTAGCCTCTTTAGATAAATATACTTCTCTAAAAATTAACCCATCCAAAACAGTAAGAACCAAAACAAGTAATATTGGTAGATATCTCCTCAAAATCCTATTCCTATTCATTGATGAAAATTATACTATTTTCTGTACAATTTTCTTTATTGGTTAAAATGCTAATATAAAACAACTAATCAATAAAAATATATGTACAAACATACTTATTCAGCAAAACAATTCACCATAGGTGAATTAAAGGGTATTTCCCAAAAGCAAATAGATCTCCATCTCAAGCTCTACGAAGGATATGTGAAATTCACCAACACACTCCGAGAACAACTTGAGGAACTAAGAAAAGATAGTGAAAAAAATAGCTACGCCATTACAGAAACACTAAGAAGGTTTGGTTTTGAGTTCAACGGGATGAGAATGCACGAATATTATTTTGAGCAATTCGAAAACGGAAATATTGAATTAAATCAAGATAGCAACTTGGCAAAAGTATTGATTGAAAAATACGAAAGTATAGAAGGTTTTATAAAACACTTCAAAGCAGTTAGTCTTTCCAGAGGCATCGGGTGGACAATTTTAGCATACGATCCGATTGGGAAAACCCCACACATATATTGGGTGTCTGATCACGAGCTAGGACAATTGGCCGGACTGCCTATAATACTCGCGCTTGATATGTGGGAACACGCCTTCATGGCCGATTATATACCAGCAGAAAAAATAAAATACGTCGATGCATTCTTGAACAACATAAATTGGCAAGTTACAGAAGATAGGTTCAACAAAATATAAGAACCAAAAAAAATCCTCGCAATAGATTGGCGAGGATTTTAAATATATGAGAATATTAATCTAGTAAACTTCTAAGGAGCCCGAGATGGGCAAAGTTCTTAAATTCAGGCGCAAACGATACACAATCGTACGTCTACCAAGTGGCATCGAAGAACCCAAGCCTGTATTACCCAAGCATCTCAATCAGCTGGCAATGCAAATCGCTCTTCAAAACGTCTTCCGCGATACCCCGACATACTTCAAGAAAACTGGCGTAGAGTCAGACCTACCCAAAAACGTTACACCGATCAACAGAAACCCAAAGTAAAGGAACCAAAAATGAAAGGCAAAAAACCGATGGTTGTCGAAGAAAAGCCCGCAAGAGAACCCACCAAAAGACAGCAAAGGCAAGTGGCCAGGATGTCTTTTCTTTCTGTCTTTAGCGACAAGCTTGGTGAACCACCTCTTTTCCCACCCTTAGGCAAAGGGGGTGGAAAGCCGGCGAAGTAGCCGGCTTTTTCATTTTCTTTTAAAGAAAATGAAAAACAACAAAATCAAATAAAATATAACGAGAGTTTTGAATGATATATTGGTAATATCAAAAATTCCAAAATCCAAATTTCCAAAAAAACTAGCAATAACAAAAATATATTTTAAAAACAAATAAGCTACACCTCCGATAATGTATGAAAAGATCCCACCGACATACCCCACAAGACCAGAGATCAAACTTAAAAACATCGTAAGAGGTATTATTGGCAAAACCAACACATTGGACAAAAAACCCCAGAGCGAAAGTTTGCCAGTTGAATAAATAAGAAATGGTAATACAAAGACCTGTGTTGATAGAGTACTAGAAACTATCTCCCTTATAGAAAATCTATTTGTCACAAATTTTAAATGACTCGAAAATCTGCCTGATAAGAGAACGAGCCCAATCGAAGCCAGAAAAGATAATTGAAAAGAAAAATCGAATACAAGAATAGATGGATTGTGAACCACCATGACAAACCCTGCAAGTACAAGAGCTCTCATCGCTAGATAATCACGATTAGAAAATCTCGCGAGTATCAATACCAGAGACATAATACTTGCTCTAACTACAGTCGCAGAGGCTCCTGTCATCAGAGCAAAAAGCAAAACTGATATTATTCCAAAGGAAAAACTTATAATTCTCGGCAAAAAGCCAAGGACTTTCATCAGAGAATCAGCAACGATTGTTATGTTATACCCAGACAAAACGACAATATGAATTATTCCAGCATTTCTTAAATCATCAGAAACACTTTTCGGCAAAGAATTCTTCGCCCCCAAAAGAAGTCCTGAGGCGAGCGTGGACTCCGGCTCAACAATAGAGACACCAAGAGAGTTGATGAAACTCCCTTTTAGATCAAGCAGTTTTTTCATCACAATATTTCCACCCCCTCTACTTACAAGATTTATTTTTGGATAATATGAAACGCAACATATACCATCTTTCATGAGATATTCTCTGTATGGGAAATAATGATCTTTGTAAGTTTCAAAAGCCTGTGGCAGTTTAACTGTACCTAACACCGAAACAACATCTCCATACAGATATCTTTCATTAGGGGGGAGGGTGACTAAAATTACATCAGATTTTTTTTCGTCCAATACTTTGATTTTTATAAGAGTCCTGTTTTCTCTAAAATCTGGTTCATCAATAATTTGCGCTTGAAGAGAAACTTTTTTATCAAGAGGAACCCTAATAGGCAATTCATGAAACCCACTCACTCGTAAAATACCAGACAGAAACAAAATGATAGAAAGACACAAATGTATATTATTTCTTTTAAAAATAAAAAGAGATACTAAGAATGAACAAACTATTGAAAGACAAACTGCTAGTAATAAATAGACATCAACTTCAACGAAAGTCCCGATGAAAACTCCAAAAATAAAAGAAAGCGCGAGGTTATAAAACACACTCGCGCTTTCTTTTATCTGATTTTCTTTTTTTTCTAATTGTTCAACCATTCTTTCATGAGACGATCTGCATCACCCATATCTTTTACTTTTCGGAATTTTGCCCCCACAGCACCGTTAACCGTATTCTTACACGACGCCCAGTTCTTATGAAACATAACTACACCGTTTACCAAACTAACATAACCAAAAGCCTTTCCCCCGATTGGTTTCTTTTCACTAAGTATGGGTGAATAATTTTTTCTTAAACCAGAAAAAAATTCTATCTTCTCCCCCCTTGCTAAACCATTTGCTATTTCATCCACTCTTTCATTATATAGATGACCTCGATGGCCTCTTATATGGTTCCAATTTATTTTTATATCTTGTGAAATAGAAAGTAGTTCTTCCCAGAGGTCCCTATTTAAGACTTCGCTTTTAGTCGATGTTATCCAACCATTTTTTTGCCAACCATTAACCCATTTTGTTATACCGTTTACCAAATATTCTGAATCGGTGAAAACATCCACTTCTTTTGCACCAAGTGACACTATTTTTTTCAATGACTCTATGGAAGCCCTTATCTCCATTTTATTGTTAGTTGTATGTTCATCACTACCTCCGATTTCAAATACTTTTTCATCACAAACAACAAGCCCTCCCCATGCTCCAGGACCAGGGTTTCCAATAGAACTACCATCACAATAAATAACTTTGTCTTTTTCTTTATCCATTTTTAAATTATATCAATAACTCTTAGTCTTAGCTCCGGCTTCATACCAAAATAACTTTTTTCTATGTTTGCCACAAGAGTTATTCTATCCCCCTCTGATATATCCCTATCACTAAAAAACTCAACGGCCTTCAAAATCCCCCCATTATTTTTTTCAAAACCAACCTCTAAGTGCTCGCTGTTTTTACCAAACTTTTTAATTTTAAAAATAGTAATGTCTTGAAACATAAAAATCGGCTTTTCATTTTCTATACCAAATGGAGCAAATTTTTCTATATCCCTATACAAAGCTTCGGTCACATCATCAACAGAAATTATTCTGTCGACCAAAATATCTTCACTTACACCTTCATTTCTAACTTTGTTGTAAGCCTCAATAATCCTGTCCTCAAGAAAATGAATTTCTGAGTATGAAACTTCAAACCCACCTGAAAAAGCATGTCCACCAAAATCAAGTAAAGTCCCTTCTTTTACTTCAGCCATTAGCTTTACCAAATTTACACTTCCATCTGACCTACATGACCCCCTCAAATTTTCACCACCCTCTTTGCCCCACAGGAAAACTGGTTTAGAATGCTCCTCCATTAAATTATTAGCCACAAGCCCGAGAAGTCCCGGCCTCCAAAGAGGATTACCCATTACTATAACTTCGGGGATACTTTCTTTTAAAGATAAAATCTTTTTGCTTTCTTTCACCATACTTGAAACGATACCCTTTCTACTACTATTTAATTTATCAAGTTCACTAGACAGTGAATCAACAACTTCAGGTCCAAGTCGATTTGATAGCAAATCAAATGCAAGCATAGGCTCTCCCATCCTTGAGGCCGCATTTATTCTTGGTGCAACAGTAAAACCAATATCGTCTTCATTGATAAACCTTTGATTAATTTTATTTTTTCTGAACAGAGATAATAGTCCCGGCCTTGGAGATTTTTTTAATACCTTTATTCCATAATAAGCAAGCACTCTATTTTCATTTCTTAGTGGAACCATATCAGCAATTGTCGATATACCAACCATATCGAGAAGCCACTTATCCCAACCTTCTTTTATTTCAAAATTCCCTCTAGCAAGAAGGCCTTTAACCAACTTATACGAAACCGCTGCACCACAGAGCATTTTGTCAGGGTAGGTATCCCCTTCTTTTTTGCTATTCAAAATTGCATAAGCCTTTGGCAAAGTATCAATAGGAAGATGATGATCCGTCACAATAACATCAATACCGAGTTCATTTGCATGATCTATCGGCAAAATATCAGTTATCCCGACATCAACGGTAATCATTAATTTAACTCCCTCACTTTTTAATTTATCAATACCATTAACGTTTAAACCATACCCTTCAAGATATCTATGAGGTATGTAGTTTACGAAATTATGAAAATTAATCTTTTTAAAAAAATCAAAAAGTATTACCGCCCCAGGTATCCCATCATGATCATAATCACTCCAAATAGCGATTTTTTCATTTGATACTATTGCTTCAAGTATTCTAGAAACCGCCCTATCCATATCATGGATTAAGAATGGGTCAAAAGTATCTTTTTCAAATGATGGGTTCAAAAATTTCTCCGCCTCACTTAATGTCTTAATACCACGAGAGATAAGCATGTCTCGGACAATATCTGGGTAAACACTAAGCTCCAGAGCACCAACTTCATCACTTGTCCCCCTTAGACGATAACTTTTCATGGACAGATTTTATCATATATAATAGATCTACAATTTCTATAACACATTTAACCTATGAAAGAAGACTGCATTTTTTGTAAAATCGCGAGTGGCGAGATTCCTTGTGAAAAAATTTATGAGGATGATTATACTATAGCGTTCCTAGATATACGCCCAAATACCAAGGGCCATAGCTTAGTTATCCCAAAAAAACACGTGGCAAATATCTACGAAGCAGATGAGGAAACACTTTCAAAAACGGCCATTGTAGCGGGGAAAATCGCCAGTATTTTAAAGATAGCACTCCTTGCGGATGGTATAAACGTAAACCAAAACAATGATGCTCCGGCAGGACAAGCTGTTTTTCATCTTCATTTTCACATAATCCCTAGATTTATCGACGACGGGCTGACACTCTGGCACGGCAAAGACACCCCGAAAGAACAGATTGAAGAAACTGCTCGCAAAATTAAAGAATTTATTTAGTCTTATTTAAAATAGCCTCAATACCAGGTAAAGTTTCATTGGAAAGGAAGTCGAGCATTGCTCCACCTGCAGTTGATACAAAAGTAAAATCATCTTCTATTTTCATTTTTTGTATTAGAGCAACAGTATCACCACCACCAACAATAGTTCTGCCCTCATTTTTAGAAACTGCTTTTGCAACTTCTTTTGTTCCAAAATCAAATCCATATTCATAAAAACCAAGTGGGCCATTCCAAAGTATCATAGAGGCCTTGCCAATATACCTCCTTAACATTTCAATCGTCCTATCTCCAATATCTGAAACAATATCTCCGTCTTCTATTTCATTTATTAGAACTGTCTTTCTTTCTCCGTCACTCTTGTGCACTACAACATCAATAGGAAAAATGATTTTTTTATTATCAATAATCTCTTTGCTTGGTAATTCCTCTGAAGTAAGAGACCTCCCTACATTCAAGCCTTTTTCCTTAATAAAATCATTAGCTAGTGCCCCACCTACAAAAACATCATCGGATTTTTCTAAAAATTTTTTTATAAGTGGAGCTTTCGTTTGAAACTTTGCTCCACCCAAAATAAACAGAAAAGGTCTATCTGGATGAAAGGCTGACGATAAATTTTCAACTTCTTTCATGAAATTGAAACCGAAATATGCCGGCAAGAAACTTGGAACTCCAACAATCGATGCATGCCTCCTATGAGAAACCGAGAAGGCCTCATTTACATACAGGTGTCCCAACTTGGATAAATGCATAGAAAATTCTGGAACATTTTCCTTCTCCTCACTAAACCTACGAATATTTTCTAGTATTATCAATTCATCTGAAGAGGAAGCGTCCACTCCAGCTTTTATATCTGACAAATTGTCTGACACAATAAAATGAACTGGCATTTTTTTTTGAAGATAATCAGCAACAGGCTTCAAACTTGCCCCCTCTTCATTTTCAATATGACTTACAATTATTACCTTAGCGCGTTTTTTTCTTAGAAATTCTATCGTCTTCAGAGATTGCTTTATGCGAAAATCGTCCACGATAACCCCATTTTGAATAGGTACATTAAAATCAACCCTTAGAATACAGTTTTTTCCTTCTATGTCCCCTATTAACTGCATGGACGGATACCCTTCCATATTTTACGCAAGCAAAATATCTATTAATTTTCTGAAGCCCTTTTGATCCAGAGACACCCTACCAAGCAGAAATCCGTCTATCTCACCACCATCAATAAGGGCTTTTGCATTTTCAGGAAATACCGACCCACCATACAACATCCTAACCTTAAGAGCCTTCGGACCAAATTTTTCTGATAAGGCTTTTCTTATGAAAAGCGAGGTCTCATGAAGATCTTGGGGGATCACTGGTTTTTCTGCTCCAATCGCCCAAACAGGTTCATAAGCAATTATTATCTTGCTAAAATCTTTTTCAGTAAGAGAAGACAGAGATTCATAAATTTGATTTTTCAACATAGACAAATAACCTCCTTCACTGTCTCTCACATCTTCACCGATACATACTATAGGGGTAAGGCCAGACTTTACTGTTTCAAAAACCTTTCGAGACACCATCTCGCTTGTCTCTCCTCCTTTTCGCCTTTCTGAGTGTCCTATTATTGAATGGGTGTAACCGACTGATTTGGCCATTTTAGCCCCAACCTCTCCAGTATGTGCCCCTTCATTAAATTCAGAAACATTTTGCAATCCAAATTTTATCTTCTTATTTTTTGAAAAATCAATAACTAAAGATGAATACACAGACGGTGGGCAAACTATCACTTCATATTTCAAATTTTTTGCAAAACTATTCACCAAATCTTTCGCCTTAGAAATATTTACTGGGTTAGTCTTCCAATTGGCAACAATGATTGGGATTTTCTTAGTTTTACTAACTTTAGATTTTGATTGTTTTTTCATATAGAGACAATTATACACCATGCGTGAATTACCCATAAAAATGGGTAATTTTACATTCTTGTGAAAAAGATTTTTAGAATTATCTAATCTCCTGCCAAGAAATAGTTTGATATTGATCGGAAACTAGGGGGAATGATGGTGGTGGCCCATATAGTAAGTTGGCATCATAATAAGCTGGCTGAGTAGCATACCCATTACCATCAGAGTATGCAAAATAAGCTCTTTGATTGCTGGCAGTCATCCCATAGGTAGTAAGTGAACTTCTCGAAGCATAAGCATTACATCTGGTTTTACCACTTGATGCTGGCTGGTAATAAAACCTTATGGCAGCTCCATTTTGAGCAATTATTGCCCCATCGATTCTCAAGTTATCAGCACTTACATAACCAACATAAAAGCTCCCTTGCGCAATAAGAGAAATAACATCCTGACCATCATAGTTAGTATAGGCGAGATTATTGTTAACAATAATATTTTTATAAGTAGCTGGGCTTGCTGGAAAAGTGCCGGCCCCAATCGTCACTCTCGCTGAATTTATTTGTCCCTCTACCCAGACATGATCTTCAAGAAAAATCAGCCCATTTGCAGGTATGGCATAGTTACCAAGAAGAGTTTTTGTATTGACACTCCATGTTCCCCACCCAGATTGACTATAAATATTTGTACAATTCGAAGGCACAGCAACTAGAGCTGTCACTTTATAAAGATCAAAAGTATCATTCGTCTTCAAAACAACAAGATAACCCAACCCCCCTGAACCAGATCTATAAAACCCGGATGCCTGAGCGTTGGTTTTTATAGACGACAAATCAGAAGTAATACCGTTAAAGTCAACCACAGGAACTGGCAAAAATCTCCCCGCAGTAAAAACATCGCTTCTAGTTGGCAGGGCAGTTGGAGGCAATGGATCGACAGGTGCCTTATGTGTATGAACCGCCCATTCATTAGAACCAGAGTGGTCTGGATCATCATATGTAGTTAAAGCGCTCGATACAGTATTATAAGCAATAGCTGTACCATAAAAAGCCACGCCTCCATTTGTGTGTATCGGCCCATAGACAATATCTCCATTTCCATAAGCTACATCAGTATTTGTAACGAAAGCATATTTTGCAAAAGAGGGCTTTGCAAACTTCGCTTCTATTTTTCTATAAACACTAGGGTACGAATCTACCAATCCCTTTGATTTTACATCAACAATAGTTGACCCGACTGGAGGAGAAGTAATAGTTAGCTCAAACTGACCAATTCTTACACCATCTTTATCGTAATAAGCATGTATATATGGGCCACTAGCTCCTGTTCCATCTTGAAAGTCAGTGGGGTTGTGAGCCAAATGCCATCTATAATACTCAATCCCAGCTTCGGCAATTTCAAATGCTTGCTCTCGATAAAAAGATTCTCTTGAAGCTTTTATATTGGCCCCCGCCCACCCAATAAGCCCAGTTAGGGTAACAACAGCAACAACTGCAAAAACTAAAACCTGAACCAAAACAAGACCTCTATTTTTCTGGTTTTTAATCATAGGTTATCTTTTAGGTTTCTAATTACAACCTGAGTAGTGACATTAATAGGAGTTGGCGATCTGTTTGGGTCTCGATCAATAGTAATATTCATTTTTACCAACCTGACGCTTGATACATCAACAGGAGAACCCAAGGGTGCGCTTGTCCCTGTGTAATTTTTGTCATAATAACTAAATATCCCCGTCGTAACAGACAAATCTCTCATAACAATAGACGTAGCGGGTGTACCAGTGTATGCAAGAGGAAGTCCTGTAGGTACAAGAACATCTTTTTTTATCATATTACCAGAAACATAATACCTAACTCTATCTTTTATACCGTCTCCATTTAAATCAGAGTAAAAAGTTATTGCGGTATCAGATGCCTCACTTATAGGATACGTTCCGGTACTAGACTGTGAAGCAATTCTCAACTCTGAGGCAAATTGCCTAAGCATTTGTCTTGCGTCTTGTTGGGCTGATAGATTACTCTGGACTGTACCAGAATACATAAACAAATCTCTAGCAAATGTACTTATTGCAAGGCCAATCACTGTGATGATAGCCATTGCAACCAAAATCTCAGCAAGTGTCATCCCTTCATTTCTTAAATTATTTTTATTAAATATTTTTTGCATAATTAATTATTTTGCACAATTGTTTATTCTGGCTGTAATGAAATATCAAAATTTTGCCACCCAGTACTTACATTAACTGTACCTGAATATGTCTGATATCCAACCTTACTCACTGAAACTGAATAATTACCTGAATCCAAATGCTTAAATAGAACCTGCCCTGGTGGAACACAGGCTGAAGTAAAAGTGAAAGATACATCTGAAATACTTGGGGTATTGTAATTGACCGCAGAATCCATAAACAACTTATATCTCAGGTACCTATTACCGTTATTTGAAGCATGGATATTCTGGTTACCAATAGTGTAATAGGTTCCAGAGGTGCCATCTGGACCTTTGTAGTTCCAAGTAGTCTGGTCATTGTTGGTTGCGATCTGGAATCTAACGTTTGGAGTTCCCACATCGACTGGCTGTGTAGTTGGATTCCATAAAAGTTGGTAAAAATTACTTGCCGACCCTGTATCAAAAGTTGAAGAGGTTAATTCTCCATTGGTCACAAATGCACCAAAAAACTCTTTCAACCTCAACGCCCCTGGCAAAACTGAATAATCTATATTCCCATCAGAATTTGAGAACTGCCCCTCAGTAAATGATTCTTGCCCCCCACCACTAGACCAATCACTTTGGGACAGAAAGCCTCTACCAGTAGTAAGGGAATGATCATGTCCATCACTATCTTCGATAGTCACAGTAGCGTCTGTCACAGGAAGCCCAGTTGCAGCATCTTTAATAGTAACCATAAGAGAATCTGGATCTTTTGCATTAACAGCAAGAGTCACATTTTGTGAACTGTTTGGGGCCAAATTTACAGGCAGAGGAGATATAGTTCCGCGTAAGACATAGCTTGCGTCTGAAAGGGCGATACTATATGTATCCCACTCAAGAGAATTCAAGGTCTTCACTCCCGCACCACTAGTAGTGAAAGTATTGTCATATTTTAAAACGGGATTACCCGAGGAATTTGTTCCAAGTGTTTTTGAACCTTTTATGTTAAAAGACACATTTGGGACTGGTGTACAACTTTCAGTTACAGTAGAGAGATTTATTGTACCCACCCTGTCTATCGCAAAACTCTTTTGAGTAACGTTTTGTATTATCACAGTAGCATGAGGATTGCTTGGATTTTCAAGTCCCGAACCCCCAAGTGGATACGTTTGTTCAGTTGAATATCCTGACTTAGTAACAGTAATCTGATAATTATTTACGGATGGTGGAGCATCAACAATCTGCAACATACCATTACTATCCGTCTCTTCAGCTATATTTATAGACAATGGTGTATTCACCACGCTCACTTGGGCGTTCATTATAGGGTTTCCAGAAGAATCAATAGCCCTCACAAATAGAGATCCATTGCTTGAATTTGATTCGAGTGACTTTGGTGATATTCTCCCTGTAAAAACAAGCGGGGTGTAATTCTTGCAAGAGAGACAATCAACTTGAACCTCCATAAGTTTGTAATCAGCAGGAGAAAGATCATTGGGAGCACCTCCAGCGGTACCATCAAAAGGATCATCGACATTTCTGATTGTTGTCGTCACATGAAAAGTAATACCATCGCGAGTTATATCCTGAAACCTTTGGAGAACTCCAGACGGTACTCCTGAAACCAGTCCAACACTTGAGTAAGGTAGATTCTTCGCTATTTCAAATTGTTCATTAGCCAAATTTGAAGCAGTGACTTTCGTTCGAGAAATTCTTACCAGATTAAACAGACCTACATAGCTTTCATAAACAGAAAGCGCAATCAGTAGAAAAACAGCTGTTCCAACCAAAACCTCAACTAGAGACATGCCGGAATTTAATTTTCTTCTATTTGAATAAAAACTCATCTTTTAAATTATATATTATTCATTATCGAATATGTCGGCGAAATCATAGCGATTGCAAAAAAGCCTACAGCCCCTCCAATGAAGAGCATAAGAAACGGCTCTATTATTGTGGAAAGATCTTTTGTCTTTTGATCAACCTCTGTTTCATAAAAAATTGCCAAACGAGAAAGCATATCTGAAAGAGCTCCTGTTTCTTCCCCCACACTAATCATCTCCCCCACCAAGATCGGGTATATTTCTTCATGATCCATGAAAACTGCAGACATCGGAGCCCCTTTCTGAATTTGGGCTTGCGCTTCGTCTATAACTTCCTTGTAATAAGAATTTTGTAATACATCTTTTGTAATAGACAAAGCACCAACAACTTCAACGCCAGCAGAAAGAAGTGAGGATAGAGTTCTTGCCGTACGTGCAGCATTGGCCTCTTGGACAATACCCCCAAGTACAGGAAACCTAGGAGTTATATAATCTATCATCCTTTTCCCAGGAGTTGTCTTGGAAGCTGAAACGATCCCAAAAATTACACCAAAAACTATGAACAAAAAGAGGATTGTATGATTCTGGAGAAAATCAGATATACCAATAATGACTTTGGTCGTTGGAGGGAGCTCTACTTTTAATTCTTTAAATGTTCCTGTAAGAGATGGAACGACATATATCATCATAAGAACACCTATTATTATCATGGCGGATAAAATAACAGCCGGATAAATCATTGCCCCTTTTATTTTCTTTTTCAAAAGATAGGTTTTCTCCATTTGATCTGCAATAACACCTAGGGTATCCCCCAGATTACCACTCTCCTCTCCAGCTTTAACCATAGATACGAAAAGTACTGAAAAAATACTTTGATATTTTGCAAGCCCCGTTGAAAAATTACCTCCTTTTTTTATCTCTTCATTTACATCTCCAAGTATTTTCTTAAATTTCTCATTTTTTGTCTGGTGCTCCATCACAGAAAGGGCTCTAGAAAGAGAAAGTCCAGCCTTTAGCATTGCAGATATATTTCTAGAAAACATCACAATTTCCTGTTGCCCAACTCGCCCAAGCATCGAATTTATCCTGTGGTAAATTATATTCAAGAAACTACCCGTCACTTCTTTAGCTGAAACCAATTTTCCACCATCTTGCCTGATAACATCATAAAGGGCTACCTTGTTTGGGGCCTCAATTATCTTTTCTTCATCAGTTCCATCTTCTTTTAAGATTTTTACCTTAAACTGCATATTATTCTGTATTTACGACACGCAAAACTTCTTCAACCGTTGTTAGTCCTCTCACAGCTTGGAATATCCCGTCTTCAAGCATAGTCATCATACCTTCCTTCTTAGCCTGAAGTTCAATATCATCGGCTGTGGCCCCTTTTATAACCATATCTCTAATAACTTGGGACATTTTCAAGACTTCATGAATAGAAACACGACCTGCATACCCATCTTCACAATCTTTACCTGGCTTTGCTCTATAAAATGGTATGTTCTCCCAATTAGCACTTGGAGCAACTACCTTTTCTTCCTTTAGAAACTTAAGCATCCTATCTAAATCAACATATTTACCAAGCCTATCCAATTCAGCTTTATTCATCTTATATTCCTCTTTCGAAGAACATAGTCTTCTCATAAGTCTCTGGGCAATAATAACTCTAATCGTAGAAACAAGAAGAAATGGTTCTACCTGCATATCGACTAGACGTGGTATAGCACCAGCCGCAGAGTTGGTGTGTAGAGTTGAAAGAACTAAGTGCCCAGTCAAAGCGGCGTTAACTGCAAGCCCAGCGGTTTCCTCGTCGCGTATTTCACCTACCATTATTATGTCTGGATCCTGACGAACAAGAGTCCTAAGTCCTGATGCAAAAGAAAAACCAATCTCTGGCTTTACTTGTGTCTGGTTTATTCTTGGAACTTGATATTCTATAGGATCTTCGATAGTCGAAATATTCACATCAGGAGTATTCAAGATATCCAAGACCGTATAGAGAGTTGTTGTTTTACCTGATCCAGTTGGCCCAGTCGTTAGAATAAGTCCATTTGAAAGTCTCGTTGCCTCATGAACCATCTCTAGTCCTTCCCCATGAAATCCCAACCCCTCTAGATTGAACCCTCCTGCGTTTTCTTTAAGCAAACGCATGACTGTCTTTTCACCAAAATATGTAGGCAAGATAGATACACGAAAAGAAACTTTTTCCCTCTCGGACTCTACTTTGAAACGCCCATCCTGTGGCAATCTCTTTTCATCAAGTTTCAAATTAGACAAGACTTTTATACGCGCAGTTATTGATGACCCGGCTTCCTTTGGTAGCACCATTGCATCCCTTAGTATTCCATCAATCCTATATCTAACCAAAACCTGTGTCTCCATTGGCTCAATATGTATATCTGAAGCATTTTGTATGATTGCATGTTTCAATAGAGAATCGACAATACGCACAACAGGAAGATCTTCAGCCAATTTCTTCAAATCTGAAGCCGAAACATCGTCCCCTTGTTCTTCCATTAAAGTCTTTAGGCTATTGGTCTCTTTCTGAATAATATCTCCAAACTCAGCTTTAAGGCTCTTCTGATATTGAAGCAGGACGCTCTTCATCGAATCGTTATCGGTCAATCTAGGCAAAACCTTTAGTCCAACTTTTTTCTTTACGAAATCAATAGCTCCAAGATCCTCAACATCTAGCATAGCAACTTCCATAGAGTCTTCATTCTTTTTAAAAGCAACAATATTGTGATTGCGAGCTATAGGTTCAGGGATCAAATTCAATATTTCAAAATCTACCTTTTGTCCCTTCAAGTTAACAAAAGGTATACCCAATAGATAAGCGTGCATACGACGGAGATCATCGTCGGTTATCTTACCCATAGACACAAGAGCAAGACCTACAGATTGGCCTTGGTTTTTTGCTTGTTCTTCAGCCAACACCAAATCATCTCTGTTTACCAATCCAGAGTCCAATATAAAATCCTTCAATTGTTCCTCCTTTACATGCATAGAACTTTTCTAAAATTATATCAGATGAAAAACAAAACACTGTCTTTTTTTGACAGTGTTTTGTGGAGAAAATTTTTATTTCAGATTATTTCTCTTGGATTGTCTTAATCGTTGTTGTCTTAGCTGTGCCATTTGGATTTGTTGGATCATTGATTTTTACAGACATAGATACCGCATGGGTTTCCGTACCATGTGTACCTGTCACAACTATCGTATAAGTGCCATTTTTAACAGCATTAGATATAGATATATTCATACCTGACTCATCATTTCCAGCCCCCTTGGTGAGAGATGCTTTGGTGAAAGTAATGGTTGTTCCTGTTGGCAAGTCTGAAGTTGCCGACAAACCAGTTGCTCCTGAATACGAACCAAAGGTTACTAGTTTGATATTTGACAACAAAGGTATTGGCAGGCCAGCATCTTTTTTCGCCTTTATTTCACTTACAATAGAAGCTGATGCTGGATCAAGTGACAAATCAAAGGATTTTACAGTAACATTTTCAGTTGCCTGTCTTGTTTCCTTGCCGTCAGTACATTCGATTAGGAATACACTGTCTTCATTTACCCTCACATCAGTGTTTCCGCTACTGGCGAGTACTCCCTTACCTGTCCACTCAGCATTTCCTGATTTTGGAGTACAAGATGTCGCCCAAGTTGAGGCATCCCAAGTGAGTTTTGTCTTATCTCCTGGAGCCAAGTTAGCCTTTGGGTTCGCAAAGAAATCAAGTGGTGGAGAAAGAACTAGTGGTGGTTCAACATATGGAAGACAGTCAGAAGTTGTTTTGCAAGCCCCTCCTCCGGTCATATCAGAAATATTGAAAGATATAAAACCAACTACTTTGTCCCCTCCCCAAGCATAACCACCTAAGGACTTACCAGAATCAGCCCCGGTGTTATCAATAAATAACCCATAAGTATTTTTCCCTTGTGAACCAGTTTTACTAACGCGACAAGCACCACTGTTCAAACAACTAAGACTTATCCATCCATCCCATCCACCCCTAAGATCGTCCGCGGCAAGAGTTTTATTGGTTTTCCCACAATCAACTGAAGGGTCTTTGCTTGGATCGCCAAACACAGAACAAAATCTTGCCCAACCTCTTATAAGACCGTCATCTTTGCCGACCTGAGCACGACAAGCTCCTGATGGGCAACCCTGTAATTCAGACTCATTAAAAGTAATCCAACCCATAGGACTTGCGGCAGCATCTGCTGACCCTGGAAGAGACACCTTGGCAGGATCCCTCATATCAATCCAGGCATATCCAGACATTTTGCCAAAATTTGGTCCATCGACTGGGTTTACGTTTACACCATAGTTACCATGAGTACACTCTCCAGCTGGGTTAAATTTATTTGTACAATTTAATGATATCCAACCAAGAGGTGCGCCCCCACCACCATCCATTCCTGCCCAAGCATATCCATGAAGGTTGTCGAGTGCACCGGCTTTTGCATCCTTAACTTCAGACTTCATCTGAACATTACTGTAGTAAGTGCCCACTACAACAAGAAAGAATACCCAGACTAGGGCTAAGGTATTCACAACTATCTTTGCGTATTTTGTGCTCATAATATTGCTATTTTATTGATTGTTGTTGTAAATCCTGAAGAATCTTCAATTTCTCTTCAGCGGTTAGATTTGAAGTCTGAGCTTTCTTCTGACTAGAAGACATATCTTCAAGAATTTTCTTTTTCTCTACTTCAGACAACTCCGACGAAGTCTGACTAGCGGCAAGTGTTCGCAAAACCTCTCTCTTTTGTTCTTCGTTTACAACCTTACTATTTGTTGAACTGCCAGATATAAGATTTTCTAAATATCCTTTAAGCCCCCAAGCGAGCGCTGCAACGGCAACAATAATTATTACGGAAGCTATATAAACACCTTTGTGCGGTTTCACTTCGGTATTTTCAGCTTCAAGCATGTTTTCTAATGACATATATAATCAATTTTAAACAACAACAATTTGCTATTTAAAATAATTGTATCAGATAAAATCATTTATGATCCTCAAAATATAGAATGTTGTGAATAACTCTACTCACACGATCACCAACGAACAGAAATATAAATTAATTGACAAAACCTTTATGTTCGATAGTCTGATGCCTTAGTAGTACCAAACCATCCCCCAACTAAGGACTAAGGAGCCAGAAATGGACGAGGCCACCGAATTGCAAAGGTTCTTTGAGGAACACGGGTACGAATTGTCAGCGCTTGGTCTCTTTTTTTTGAGGCTTCTCCATGCCGACATGATGGTCATGAGTGCAAAACCGAGCCCAGTTTTCTGTGCCACAATGGTGGCATTTCAAAAAGGTGCTGCCACAGATGGAGAAAAGATCGATTTACAAGATTTACTCGCCAAATTCGGCGAAATCGACCTACCCCCCCTAACGGATGGTTTCGGGGGATCAATTTTGAGGCTCTAGGACCTCGCGGGCCAAGCGAATAGCTTGGCCCAAATCATTTATCAAGTAAATATTGGGCAAAAAACCAAGCAAATCTCAATTCTTGACAAAAACATAAAAATTATATAGTATTAAGACCAATACAGGTAATGGTCCGTCGCAAAACGGGCTTATTTTTTTACAAAAATAAGCCCGTTTGTGAAAGAAATTATCTAAAATAATTAAAAATAGCCTTATAAAATATGTTTGATTTGAAAGTCATAAATTCAGTTCTTGGAGAACTTGAAGAGGAAAGAGGAATACCTCGAGAAAAGATAATTGAGGCAATCGAAGCGTCCCTTGCTACCGCCTATAAAAAAGAATATGGCAAAAAGGGCCAAATCGTCCGTGCCCACCTCGATATGGATACAGGCACAGTCGCTTTCGAGCAAGTAAAAGTAGTAGTTGATGACACTATAGTTAAACTCCCTGAACAAGTTGAACAGGAACTTAGTGGGGAAATAGAAATAGATCCAGAAGACACCAGGACAAGATTCAACGAAGACCATCATATATTAGTTGAAAATGCCCGAAGGATAAAAAGGGATGCTGAACTAGAGGAAGAGTTAACTTTCCCGCTAGAACCAAAGAGCGATTTTGGCCGTATTGCCGCACAAACAGCAAAACAAGTCATAATTCAAAAAATACGAGAGGCTGAAAAAGTTTCTGTTGTCTCTGAATTTGGAAAAAGAGAAGGAGAAGTGGTTTCTGGCACAGTTCAAAGGGTAGAAAGAGGTAATATTTACGTTGATTTAGGCCGTGCTCCAGCAATTTTGCCTTACGAAGAGCAAATTCCAGGGGAAAGATTCAAACCAGGAGAAAGAATAAGAGCCTATCTCTATTCTGTAGATGAAAGCCCAAGAGGAGTTTTCTTGAAATTATCAAGATCGCACCCCAAATTCTTGGCTGAATTATTCAAAGCAGAAACACCAGAACTAGCAAACAACGTAGTAGAAATAAAAGGAATTGCAAGAGAAGCTGGAAGCCGCTCAAAGATTGCCGTCCTATCTCACGATGAACATGTCGACCCAGTAGGTTCGCTAGTTGGACAAAGAGGAGTAAGAGTCGCAACGGTAATGAGCGAACTTTCTGGAGAAAAGATTGATATTATTGAGTGGTCAGAAGATCCAAAGAAATTTATCGAGGACGCCCTTTCACCAGCAAAAGTCATATCCGTTGAAACTGATCTAGAAAACAGGCAGGCTTCGGTTGTCGTCACAGAAGACCAGCAATCCTTGGCCATAGGAAAAGGAGGTCAAAATGTTCGCCTTGCAGCCAAATTGACTGGTTGGAGAATAGATATCTCATCAATACACGGCGAAAACGTTGGTGGTTCAGATGAAGACAAAATCGATGAAGAAGACGGGTTTGAACCTCTAAACACAAAAGTAGAGGCGGAACTAGGCGAAGAAATCTCTCTCGACGAAACCGAAACAGAACAAACCTCAGAAGAAACCCCTGAAACAACAGAAGAGGAGGGTGGAGAGTCTGGGGAAATTAAAGAGGAAGAATAATTTAGGAAAAATACCACAATAAGAAACCCCGTGTATTTTATATACAACGGGGTTTCTTATTGCCCAGATTTAAAAGTCGCGCTATCCTACAAAAACATTAGAAGCTAGCAAAAATTAATAAATATGAACCTCTGGCACGAAATAAGTATTGGGGGAAAGGCCCCAGAAGAAATAAATGCAATAATCGAAATTGGGAAAGGGTCAAACAATAAATACGAAATAGACAAGGAAACTGGACTCATAGCACTAGATAGAGCCAACTATTCATCCGCACCATACCCATTTGATTATGGTTTTGCCCCACAAACCCTGTGGGAAGACGGGGACCCACTAGATATAATAGTCCTTACAACTTTCCCCCTAGACCCAGGGATTCTAGTAAAAGTTCGCCCAGTGGCAGTAATGGAAATGATTGATTCTGGAGAATCCGACTACAAAATAATATCCGTCCCCGTCGATGACAAAAGATGGGAAGATACAAAGGATTTAGAAGACCTAAACCAACACATGCTAAAAGAATTTGTACATTTCTTCGAAACTTACAAAGTATTGAAAGGAAAGGGAGATATAGTCGAAGTTAGGGGTTATAAAGGGAAAAAGGAAGCCAAAGAAGCTATAGAAAAAGCTATAGAAATTTACAAATCAAAATATCCTGAAAAATAAATAACAAAAAATCCGCCACAAACAAAAAGTGGCGGGTTTTTTGTTATCAACAACACCATAGTAAAAAGTCCAAATTAAAAGTTATAATAAGTGGGCATGAATCAGCATTGTTAGATGCATTTTTGCATTATTAATATAGAAATATCTTATATATGAGATTTAGCAATAAGAAGGTAGCAAGAGTACTACTTAGTACCTCTACTACCATAGGAATATTATTCGGCGGGGCAAGCCTTGCCTTTGCAATAGTCGCCAATGACGTTAGTGGAAATGAACCAGAACAATCAGTAACAAGCGTCCCATCCCAAACAAATGGGGATGTCAGACCACAACAAATGACAAGGGAACAATATGAAAGAATGATGGTAGAAAGGCAAAAGATCCTTAGATCGGCATCTGGAACCCCACGTACACTTCCAGCTGTTAGGGATCAAAAACAAGAACTTAGAAACGAGAACGACGCCATAAGAAGAGACTTACGTGCAACAAACGCAGGCCTTGCAAGCTCAACCAGAAAAGAGATGAAGGATAACAGAAAAGAAGTAATGGATGATTTTAAAAACATGCGAGCAAACGGAACAGTAACACCTGAAATGCGAAGAGATTTTGAAGAAAAAATGAGAGCTATGAAAGACGAAAACAGAAGTCTTTGGGCCTCGACGACTGAAACTATAAAAAAGAACAGAGAAGATGCTAGAGCGGAAATGGAAAAAAACAGAGAGGATACTAAAAACGAGGTTAAACAAATCATAGAAGAAAGAAGGCAGAAAATAGCAAGTTCAACCGAAGCAAGAAAAGCGGAAATGGAAAAAAAGAAAATTGAATTAGCCTCAGCTTTCCAAGAAAGAATGTCCAACCGCATCATGGTTGCAGTAGACAGAATGATAGGGATAGAAAATAGACTCCAAGATAAAATCACTGTCGCACTGAAAAATGGAGCCAAGACTACAAATGCACAGAGTTTCTTAGACCAAGCCAAAGCGTCAACAGAAAAAGCCAAAGCGGATCTGAAAGAAGCAAATGATGCATTTGCAAATTCTCTGACACTTTCAAATCCAAAGGATGGTATGCAAGCTGTAAGAGACGCCATGGATAAAGTCAAAACCGATCTAAACAACACAAAAGATCTTCTGAAAAAATCTGTTGAGGCATTTGAAAACGACAATCCAAAAATTGTAGCGAAAGAATCAGCTGAGTCGACAGCAAGCAGTACGACATCAAGCACTGTCACACAATAAAAAAATAAAAATAAAATAAAAAATATGAACGAAGAATTTAATCCAGTACAACAAGAAGTAAGTCAGTCACCAGAACCACAAATGCAAATGGGTCCAGAAAATAAATCCTCAGTCGGACCACTTGTTGGAGCTGGAATCATCGTACTTGTGCTTGTCTTAGGTGGACTTTACTTCTGGGGAGAATCAATGAGCAGAGAAGCAATAAACGGAGATGGGGCGCCGAAAATTAGTAACGAGATAACTCCAGAAAGTGTAAGTGCTGCTGCCGATCCAGCACTTCAAAAACTATCTGTTCAGAGTAGTTCAACAAAAATATCTGATATCAAAGCCGACCTCAATACAACTGATATGAAAAATATTGATGCCGAACTTCAGAACATTTCTGAACAACTAAACTTCTAAAAAGTTTATTAAAAAAAACAGGTGGGGCAATCCCCCACCTGTTTTTTTATTTACCACTTGCCACTTTTTTTTCTTAAGGTATGCTAGGTTTCTA
Organism: uncultured Candidatus Saccharibacteria bacterium; assembly: GCA_964443725.1. Lineage (GTDB taxonomy): Bacteria > Patescibacteriota > Minisyncoccia > Phycocordibacterales > JAKFXT01 > CAYUDP01. Next base: position 2,425 of record CAYUDP010000002.1, on the reverse strand, counting down.
TGCAAAACAAAATCTATCAAAATATAACCACGAAACCGCTACCAAACTCACGCGTAGAGATAGGGGGCGAGATTACTACTGAGGCCTTGGAGAAATTTAAAATCAAAGCCATAGACCATTTTAAAAATGAGTTATCAATCCCAGGTTTTAGAAAAGGCCATGTTCCAGAGAAAATCATTCTGGAAAAAATCGGCGAACTTGCCCTACTTGAAGAAGCTGGAGAACTTGCTCTCAAAGAAGTTTTCCCAGAAATAATAAATGAAACAAAAGTTGATGCCCTAGGAATGCCCGAGGTCAAAATAAATAAACTCGCACTTGGGAATCCTATGTCTTTCATTATCACAATAGACGTCTTCCCTACTTTCACACTACCTGATTACAAAGGAGAGGCGAAAAAATTAAACGTTACAAAAGAAACCGCCGAGGTCACAGAAAAAGATATCGACGACACAATAAGAGAAATTCTACGAATGAAACACAAAGAAACAGATGAAGACAAAGATACCCAAGGTGAAAATACAGACACTGTCCCAGAACTTACAGACGAGCTCGTGAAATCAATCGGAAGATTCGAAAACGTAGAAGATTTCAAAAATAAAGTTAAAGACGGACTACTGAAAGAAAAGGAATTTAAAGCAAAAGAAAAGATCCGTCTTGAAACCATCAAGGTCCTGATTGACAAATCAAACATAGAAATCCCTCGCATACTTATTGAAAGTGAACTAGACCGAATGTTCATACAGTTCACAGATGATATTTCACGCATGGGTATGAAGATAGATGAATATCTGAAACGTATCGAAAAGACAACAGAAGACGTAAGAAGAGAGTGGGAGAAGGATGCTAAGGAGAGAGTCTCCATGGAGTTGATACTTCAAAAAATCAGAGAGGAAGAAAAGATAGAAGCTTCCGAAGAAGAAATAGAAAAAGAGGTGAAACATCTTCTTGAACACTACAAGGACGCTGACCCAGTGAGAGCTAAACATTATTTCTCTCACCTCATTGGAAACGAAAAAGTTTTCGAATTTCTCGAGAATCAATAAAACCAAGTTTTTAAAATGCCTCACGAAAAAATTTCGTGAGGCATTTTAAAAGGCCCGAAGTTTGCGCGAGTAATAACGCGCCACCTTCGGGCCTTATTGCGGGAGTCCTTTCATCTCCCCTTTTTCCCCTTCTTGGAGAGAAAGTTCCTCCTCCAAAAAACATGAAGGAGAAGCCCACAGACAGCGAGGACGATCAAGGCTTCCGCCACCTGGGGTGCCCACTTGAAAAGGGCGAGAAGTCCGGCCGCAACAGCAGCCGCCCCAAGGAAGTTGTCCACCATCTCCGATCGACTAAACCGCACGAGATGATGGATGCAAAACCTCCCTAGGGCGAGAACTCTCCGCCCGAGAGCAGGTATGGCCCACCTGTGAAGCAAGCCAATGGCAAGTGAGGCAAGAAGCCCCAGACTCGCCCACCATCCGAGTCCGTTGACAAGACCATCGATGAAACCGATGGCAAACGGTGCTACCCCGACCGCAAGCCGGCGGAGTGCGTAACGGACTCTCGGCCGGAAGTGTGTGGGAGTTTCTCTCACCCACCACCCGTCCGCAATCATTCCGATACAACATAAAACATAGATGGTCATGGCCATCTTCTTCTCCTCCCAAACTCCTCCCAAAAAGAGTTCAGAAAAAATGTACTTGGCGTTTGGGCGCCGAATCAAGTTCTGCAATGCAGAGAAGAAAAAACTGAAAAAACAATTTTTCCTCCTCTAGACTGTATTTAGATAATAGCATTAATAGTCAACATTGTCAATGATTGCGACATAGCCAGTGTGATGTGAAATATCTACCAAAAAATTAATATTTCTTAAATTGACAACTCCCCAGTTAAAATACCTGCCAATAATAATTGCTTGTACATTACATTTATAGTAGTCTTCAGCGCAGATTACATGGCACATCCCGTGCCACGGTCTTCAAAAAAAGGTACTGCGATGAAATACATATCCACCCGTGGTGGAGTTCCCCCGCGAAACTTCTGCGACATCCTGCTCGGAGGATTGGCGCCCGATGGCGGACTCTACCTGCCCGAGCATTACCCCCAAGTCACGAAGGCCGAACTCGCCGAATGGCGGGATCTGCCCTACCGCGAACTCGCCTTGCGCATCATAGAGAAGTTCGTGGATGACATTCCCGCCTGCGACCTGAAGGACCTGACTGACCGGACCTACACCGCCCACACCTACCGCCACTGCCGGCCGGGACGTGATGCCGAGGACATCACCCCACTCACGACACTCGAGCCCGACTTACACCTACTGGAACTCTCGAACGGGCCGACACTGGCTTTCAAGGACATGGCCATGCAGCTCCTCGGCAACCTGTTCGAGTACGTGCTCGAGAAACGGGGCGAAAGCCTCAATGTCCTCGGCGCCACC
>CAYUDP010000001.1:32206-68574 GCA_964443725.1 uncultured Candidatus Saccharibacteria bacterium | reverse complement strand
CATGGCCATGCAGCCCCTCGGCAACCTGTTGTAGTACGTGCTCGAGAAACGGGGCGACAGCCTCAATGTCCTCGGCGCCACCTCCGGCGACACCGGCTCTTCAGCCGAGTACGCCATGCTGGGCAAGCAAAACGTCAAGGTCTTCATGCTCTCCCCGGAGGGCAGGATGAGCCCCTTCCAGCGCGCCCAGATGTACTCGCTCCGGGACGGGAACATCTTCAACATTGCCGTGCGCGGCATGTTCGATGATGCCCAAGATGTCGTCAAGGCCGTCTCCAACGACGCCGCCTTCAAGGCCCAATACCGGATCGGCGCGGTCAATTCCATCAACTGGGCCCGAGTGCTGGCCCAGGTGGTCTATTACTTCAAGGGTTGGTTCGCCGCCACCGCCGGCAATGACGAACAGGTGGCCTTCTGCGTGCCCTCGGGCAACTTCGGCAACATCTGCGCCGGCCACATCGCGCGCATGATGGGTCTTCCGATCGCCCGCCTGGTTCTCGCCACCAACGAGAACGACGTGCTCCATGAGTTCTTCCGCACCGGCGTCTACCGGCCCCGCCCTACGGCCGAGACCCACGTGACCTCGAGCCCGTCGATGGACATCTCGAGGGCATCCAACTTCGAGCGGTTCATGTTCGATGCAGTCGGTCGAGATTCAGGCATCATCCGCAATGGATGGGGTGCTCTGGATGAGAAGGTGTTGGACATGTTGTACTTTCCCGGATCACCCAACGTTCTTCGTACCCAATTCGGCTTCGTCTCCGGCTACAGCACCCATGCCGACCGGCTGGCGACGATCCTCGACGTGTGGGAACGCTATGGCACCATGATCGACCCTCACACCGCCGACGGCGTCAAGGTGGCCCGGGAACACCGGGAACCGGGCGTGCCCATGGTGGTAATGGAAACGGCCCAACCCGTGAAGTTTCCCGACACGATCCGCGAGGCTCTGGGCCGCGACCCCCTGCGACCCAAGGACTTCGAGGGCATCGAGGACCTGCCCCAGCGAGTCGAAGTCATGGACCCCGACCCCGAGGCCGTCAAGCGCTTCATCGCCAATAACGTCTGACCTAAGTCCACAAGACTTCGGTCACAACCCCGAGAGATTGCGCACCACTCGCGCCTTCCCCTCGGGGTTTTGTTTTATATAAACACCCCCATTCTCAAAAATAATTTTAGTGCTATATTAGATGAACAAATAAAATTTAACTTGAAAAATATGTCTATATTAATCCCAACCGTCATAGAAAAGTCCAATTTTGGCGAAAGAGCCTATGATATATATTCTCGCCTACTAAAAGAAAGAATAATATTCTTGGGTGGTCCCATTGATGACCATGTGGCAAACCTAGTAATCGCCCAACTCCTATTCCTTGAGAGCGAGGATCCAAAGAAAGACATACAGATATACATAAACTCTCCGGGGGGAGTTGTCACATCAGGTCTTGCCATCCTAGACACCATGAATTACGTAAAACCCGACGTCTCCACTGTTTGTGTAGGAATAGCAGCCTCTGCCGCTGCAGTAATACTCTCTGCTGGAGCCAAAGGTAAGCGCTATGCCCTACCAAACTCAGAAGTTATGATTCACCAGCCATGGGGAGGAGTAGAAGGACAAGCAACAGATATAGAGATTTCAGCTAAGCACATCATAAAAACCAGAGAAATACTCTATAAAATTTTGTCGAAGAATACTGGAAAACCAATCACCCAACTTGAAAAAGACGCCGAACGCGACTACTACATGTCCGCCGATGAGGCCAAAAAGTATGGTGTTATAGATCAAATACACACTGGCAAAAAATAATCATAAATATAAAAAGCCCAAGATCAGTTTATGGGCTTTTTATATTTCATGGACAAACTGTCAAATATTATGTAGCATAAGCTCGTTAACAAGTAATTTAAATCCCGCTTTGATTTCCCAATAAAAAACCTGTTTACCGATACTTAAATGTTGATCAAATTGAAAAAACCCTCTAAAACACGGCAATTATCGCGCGAAAGCAAGGCGGTCTAACCGTCTATGACATTAACAATATTTTTACTGCTTCTCGGGGCAGCTCTTCTAATTGGTATAGGAGCGGGTTATTACCTACGATTCGTTATATCTCTTGGGAAAAAAGGTTCTGTCGAACTTGAGATAAAGCAGATGGAACTCAAAGCCAGAGAAGAGGTTGATAAAGTAGTATCCGAAGCCAAAAAGAAAGCTGAAGAATTTTCCGAGGAAGCCAGAAGAGAGGCCAAGGAAAGAGAAGAAAAAATACAGAAGACAGAAGAACGTCTTATAAAAAAAGAAGAGCTCTTAGACAAGAGGCAAAACGACATCGAGAATGAAGTTGCCCACCTTAAAGAAAAAGCAACTGAGATCAAGGAAATAAAAGAAAGAACGGAAAATCTGGAGAAAGAAAAGAAAACCGAACTTGAAAGAATATCTGGTTTAACAAAAGAAGAAGCCAAGGATGAAATGATAAAGATCATTGAAAAAGATTCTGATGCTGATATTTTGGTTAGACTACAAAAAATCGAATCATCTGGAATAGAAAAAATCGAAAGGAGGGCAAAAGAAATCCTCGTTTCAGCTATTCACAGGTTTGGCAATTCTGTAGCCTCAGACACAATGGCTACAGCAGTTGCTATACCTTCTGATGAAATAAAAGGAAAGATAATCGGAAAAGAAGGACGTAACATAAAAACATTTGAAAGAGCAACTGGAGTAGAACTTATAGTAGATGATACTCCGGGGGTTATCACGATATCCTGCTTCGATCCTGTACGTAGGCAAATAGCAAGAGTGGCTCTTGAAAACCTAATCATCGACGGTCGTATACAACCAGTGAAAATAGAGGAATTGGTTGAAAAAGCCAGAAACGAAATCAACAAGATAATAAAAGAAAAAGGTGAACAAGCCGCCTATGAATGTGGAGTCTTCAACCTTGATCCAAGGGTATTACATATACTCGGCAGACTTCACTTCAGAACAAGTTATGGTCAAAATGTTTTGCAACATTCAATAGAAATGGCACATATAGCAGGAGTTATGGCTGAAGAAATAGGAGCTAATGTCACAGTAGCCAAAGCGGGAGCCTTACTGCACGACATAGGAAAAGCCGTCGACCACGAAGTTCAAGGTACGCACGTTGAAATCGGCAGAAGAATTCTTCAGAAGTTCAATGTCGATGAACAAATCATTATCGCAGTCTCGGCACATCATGAAGAATATCCATTCGATAATCCTGAATCAATATTAGTACAAGTAGCCGATGCCATCTCAGGAGGCAGGCCTGGGGCAAGAAGAGATACAGTTGAAAACTACATCAAGAGGCTTGCCGATCTAGAAGGTATTGCAAACAGTTTCACTGGTGTAGAAAAATCTTACGCCATTCAAGCAGGAAGAGAGATACGAGTCATGGTTCGACCTGACGAAATATCTGATCTTGAAGCGCACAAACTCGCAAGAGATATCGCACTACGCATAGAAGAAGAGCTAAAGTACCCCGGAGAAATAAAAGTCAATGTAATTAGAGAATCTCGCGTAGTTGAATTCGCAAGATAAAAAATAAAAATCTTTAATATAAAAATCCCCCAAGTTTATCAGGAGGGATTTTTATATTTTTAAAAAATAAGTACATTTTTCCTAGATAAGAAGACAGAAAATCATCGTTTTTTCACAAACCCCACTATCCCCTCCCCCTATTGCCTAAAAAATGGCTTATTATATACTTATTAATGAGGTCGAATAATTAACCCATCAATTTAAAACCATGAATAAGGCAGGATTAGTTGAAGCAGTACACGGAGTTCTCGGAGGCACCAAAGTGCAAGCTGAGCAAGCCGTGGAAACATTGATTGACTCTATCGTCAAAAGCCTAAAAAAAGGTGACGAGGTATCAATCGCCGGTCTAGGAATTTTCTCGGTTAAGACACGTGCTGCTCGCGAGGCAAGAAACCCTCGCACAGGCGAGACTGTTAAAGTCGCCGCCATGCGTGTACCAAAGTTCCGCCCAGCAAAGGCCCTCAAGGACGCGGTTAAGTAGACTTTTCTCCAAAAGAGTGAGCTCCTAGGATAATCACTCTTTGTTCTCCGGAGAAACTAAAATCCCCAAGGAAAACTTGGGGATTTTAGTTTGTTTTATAAAAACAAACCCATATCTAAAATAGGCACCAAAAGGTGCCTATTTTAGATGTATGTAGCGTCTAAGCTAAAGCTTTCCGCTACGTCGTCGTTCGGAAGTGCCTGAGTAAACTCAGCACTTCTCTCACTCCTAGTGCGGGTAGGGAGAATCGGGGCCAAGTTTCTAAGCTCGCAAAGCTCGCTAAGAACTTCCTCCCCGGACTCGCCTGTCCTTCGTTTAACTCAGGACATGGCTCCGTCTTTCGATTCTCCATGTAAGCAAAGCAGTTTGCTTCCACACCTCGCACCTACAAATGCAAAATAGGCACCAAAGGGTGCCTATTTTGCATGTATGTGCGGGTAGGGAGAATCGAACTCCCGTCTACTGCTTGGAAGGCAGTCATCCTACCACTAAACGATACCCGCTTGTGCGAATTAATATATCAATATTAAGACATATCTGCAATCGCATATATCGTTTTAGATGATATTATTAAACGACAATGAAAGAAGTGTTTTATGATTTCTTTAAGAAGATTTCCCTACTAATAATCGCCTTTTTTGTTGTATTGATTGTAATTTCAAAAAAAGAAACCCCAAACACATCTAACTCTATAATATTTGAACGCGGACCAGACCCCGCCGTAAACATATTCTCAAAATTGCCATACATAGACGAGTCTGCAACAAGCACAGATACAACCTTGAAAACTAGTCAAATTGTAAAAAATATTACCGAAAAAATACAATTAGGTTCAAAAGCAACTGAAAACTCAAGCTCCTCCCCTGTTTATAAGGAAGAAATATCCAAACCTCAGACTCATTCAATAGAAGAGTTAAATGAGCTAGGTAGAAAAGCAACAGTAAACATTCTGTGTAGCACTGTGTTTGGCGGACCACTAGAGCCAATAACCGGAAGCGGAGTAATAATAGACAAAAAAGGTATAGTGCTCACAAACGCACACTTAGCCCAATTCTTCTTATTGAAAGATTTCCCAGAAAAAGACGGCATTGATTGCACTATTAGAATGGGAAGTCCAGCAAAACCAATGTATAAAGCTAAATTGGCCTATATACCGAAAATCTGGATCGAGGAAAATAGAAAAAATATCACATCAGACAATCCTACCGGAACAGGCGAAAACGACTTCGCGATACTTTATATAACGGACCCAATAGACAAAAACACATCAAGGCCTGATGAATTCCCATTTGTTAAAGCAAATTTTGTTGACATGACTGAAAAGTCCACTGCATCAAGCGCCTATGTCGCTGTCGCCTACCCTGCCGGATTCCTTGGGGGAATAGAAATACAAAAAGATTTATATGCCAACTCATCTGTGGTTTATGCAAAAGGTATTTTTACGTTCAAAGAAAAGACCATTGATCTTATTTCTGTTGGTGGAAGTGTTGTTGCTCAAAAAGGCTCTTCGGGTGGAGCTCTCATAAGACAAAGTGACGGAAACCTTACTGGAATTGTTGTCACAACCACGGCAGACAAGCAAACTGGAGACAGAGACCTCAGAGTAATTACGACATCATATATAAATAGAGCCTTAAAAAACCAAATAGGCATGGACTTGGAAACCTTCCTAAATGAAGATGTTTCTTCAATAGCAGATTCTTTTGCTAAAGATGTAGCCCCTTATCTAAAACAGATCTTGCTTACAGAAATAATAAAGAACTAGATCAATCTATCATTAAGATTTTAATTCCCTAACAGTTTTATATTTAGATTAGAAATCTAAGGTTATAGACAAAACAAGTCTAAGACGAAAACAAATTTAATGGTCGGGGTGCCGAGACTCGAACTCGAGCTACGTGCTCCCAAAGCACGCGTACTACCACTATACTACACCCCGAAATCGGTAATATGTTCGAATAGAAACTAGATTACCATAGAACATAGATAAATAATAGCTTTTTGTAGTAAATCTATAAAGGACATCTATAGGACATCGTCAATAATGCTCATTTTCGCCCTTTTATTTAAGGTATTTATTTCAACAACTATTGCAATAAACTTAATATCCAAACTGGAATATTCACCATTTTCAAGTAAATAAACAGAAATAACCTTTTCCAAACTACTCAATTTCTTAGGATGAATATTATCTTCTGCCCTTATCCCAGAGTTTTCATGTGAAAACCAATCCCCTTTGTAATCTTTGGTCTTAAAAGACTTAACCTCTACAAAATAGATACTTCCGCCTTTTTTGGCAACAATATCAATCTCGCCGTATGGTTTTAGATAATTTCTTTCCAAAATTTTATATTTTCTAGACTCAAGATATCTAACGGCCAAGTCCTCCCCCAGATCACCCAATTCCCTCTTTTTTGTCCTAGCCATTGGATAAATTATACACCTTTCACGTGAACCATTATTAAACAGGGTTTCACGTGAACCACTTTCACGTGAAATTTATTATATGGCTCAATAAGGCCATATAATGGACGTGCCTTTTATATACAAGGACAAAAACGTGTCCCTTATACACTCTGTCCACAAGTTTATCCACAGTTTTGCAAAAAAACCTTATTTTTCAATGTAAATTACCCAATATTTTTTGACTTAGTAATGTTCTTTATTGGCTAACTGTCTAAGTCGTTTACATATAAACATTATGTAAATAAACATATATTATCCCCTATTGAGATTAATCAATTATTGAATTATACTTCCTCTACTAAGCGGGTATGGTTTAGTGGTAGAACGCATCCTTGCCAAGGATGAGACGGGAGTTCGATTCTCCCTACCCGCACTAGGAACGAGTGAAATGTAGAGTTTACTCGAACATTTCAGAGTGACGACGTAGCGGAAAGCTTGTATTGTACGCATGTTATATATGCAAAATAGCACAGAAATGTGCTATTTTGCATATATTTTAGTGCTCCCGGCAGGACTCGAACCCACAACAGCGGTTCCGAAGACCGATGTGATATCCATTTCACCACGGGAGCAGTAAGCCAATTATATTTCAAATTAAGGCTTTTGCATAAGATAATACTGCGACATTAATTTTTGCCAAGACTGCAATATTCTTAACTTATCAACACTGCACATTGAAAATTGCATTATACCCTTATTTAAGGCCACATTTTCAGACTTTGCCTTTTTATTTATTGTAAGCTTAATAAGACTCTCCCCTATTTTAAGCCTAGTGCTCCAAAATATTTTGGATTTCTTCAATTCACTTTCTCCAATTTCACCTAAAATAAGCCTAAAATTAAGCTTTTCACGGGAAACGCCTAGGTATTTCTCAACCCATTTAATCATAAATTGGATTTTATCCTCCTCTGAGCTAGAAAAAGACATGAGTCCCCCGCTTTGCCCACCCTTTGCCCAATATACAGAAATACCACTTAGGAAAAACCCATCATCCTTGTAATTCTCATATTGGTCATGAGCCTGTTTAAGAGACACGAACTCCCTACCCACCCTTCTCTGTTTATTAGCAAGAGACATTTTGGCGACATTACTTGAATCAAATACCGAAGCCTTATTCGCCACATTTCTTGACCACCTAGAAGCACTAGACCTACTAATCCCAACTTCTTTTGATATCTCACTTAGGCTTAGTCCAGTTGATTTTAGTTCTCTAACTCTTTCATAATATAGAGTTTTTTTACTCATGTACCATTATTATATAATAATGGTACATTTTATTTAAAACACAGATTGTGCATATTTAATATATTAATGTCATGCTAATATCTATATATGATTAGTAAAGAATTAATACCTGAGAATGTTTCTCGTGTAACGCGAATAATCCAAGAGGCCGGCTTTGATGCTTATATAGTTGGAGGATGTGTAAGAGATGCAATTCGAAGTATAAAGCCAAAAGATTGGGATATAACAACTAATGCAAAACCTAACGACATAATTTCTTTGTTCCCGCACACTTTCTATGACAATAATTTTGGCACAGTAGGTATAGTCAACGAAGATGAAAAAGATGAGACTTTAAAAATAATTGAAGTCACTACTTATAGAACCGATGGGGAATACTCAAATTCTCGCCACCCAGATAATATATCTTTTAGTGAAAAACTTGAGGACGACCTAAAGAGGCGCGACTTTACGGTAAACGCAATCGCTATAAACCCGCAGAATGGGGAAGTTATAGACTTATTCTCCGGCATTATGGACTTAAAAAACGGCATTATACGGGCCGTTGGGGATGCAAACACTAGATTTGGTGAAGACGCCCTTAGAATGTTGAGGGCGGTACGTTTTTCAGCTGAGCTTGGTTTTACAATAGACCCAGATACAGAAAAAGCCATACAAAATAACGCTCATTTATTAAAAAAGATATCCAAAGAGCGCATTAGAGATGAATTCATAAAGGTACTTCTATCTGAAAGACCTATGGATGGGCTAAATTTAGCCCTAAAAATAGGTGTTTTACGCTATATTTCAGCTGATTTAGGGCGGGGGATTGGAATCGAGCAAAACCAAGCTCACAAATACGATGTATACGAACACAATCTAAGAACACTCCAGCACTCGGCAGATAAAAAATGGGGGATAGACTTAAGACTTGCATCACTATTTCACGACATATCAAAACCAGAAACAAGGAGATGGTCAAAAGAAAAAAATGACTGGACTTTCCATGGCCACGACGTTGTGGGTGCTAGATTAACCAAGAAAATACTTACTGAACTTAGGTTTCCCGTGAAAACTATTGAAAAAGTTTCAAAATTAGTACGTTGGCATATGTTTTTCTCAGACACTGAGAAAATTACTCTTTCCGCAGTCAGAAGACTTATAGTTAACGTTGGAAAAGAAGATGTGTGGGAATTAATGAACCTTAGAATATGTGACCGAATAGGGACTGGCCGACCAAAAGAAAACCCTTATAGATTAAGGAAATACAAGTCCATGGTAGAAGAGGCAATGCATGACCCGATTTCAGTCCAAATGCTAAAAATAAGAGGGGATCAAATAATGTCTGTACTCGGGGTGCCACCTGGACCAAAAATAGGCTTTATTTTACATGCTTTATTCGATGAAGTCCTAGATAACCCAGAATTGAACAATATTCCTTACCTAGAAAGAAGGGCGGGGGAACTAAATGAATTCTCACTAGAAAAATTAAAAGAAATGGGGGAAAGAGGTAAAGAAAAAAAAGAAATCGAGGAAAAAAAGAAAGTTAAAGAAATAAGAGAAAAATATCACGTTGATTAAAATAGCCTTATAAAACAAGGCTATTTTAACATCTCGGATCCCCGAGATGTTAAAAATGGAATACAAAAAGAGCCACCATTGTGAGCGTGTAAAGAACAATTTTCCCTAAACGCACCACACAACCAGCAATCATTATTGTTGACTCTGTAGTGCGTTCAAAGATTTTTTTACGCTATATATAGGTGGCTCTGATTTCCTAAAGGAATTGCCCAGGTTTGTGCATATGCGGAAACGGCACAATACCCTAATCTTCAGTGGCTCTAACGCGAGCCTAAAATTTGTTGGCGGTATATGATAACCGCTTATCCAAGCTTTTGTCCTTGGCGCGAATGCACCGTCGGTTTCTAGCTTTTCCGCGTTAGCTCCCCAAACAACCCTTAAGGTTTAAAAGGAGAAGAAGGAGATGTCTTATTACCTTCTTATAAAATTTTATAATGTACTACGATCTAATTACTATTCTATGTCCTTTATAAAACATGTAAAGGACATAGCTGTGGATAACTGTCCTTTATTAAAAAGACATTACATTTCTAGTAAAATAGGGCAATGATCTGACCCAAAAACATGTTGCAAAATAGTGATATTTTTTATTTTCTTCAATAAATTCGAGCTCACAAAAAAGTAATCTATTCTCCACCCAACATTCCTTTCTCTTGCCCTTGTTTTCATATCCCACCAAGAATATTCCACTTTTTTTGGATGCATATTTCGAAAAACATCTACATATCCAGAATACACAAGCTCATCAACCCACGCCCTCTCTTCAGGAAGAAACCCAATATTTTTTTCGTTATCTTTTGGTCTCGCCAAATCTATCTCCTCATGAGCGACATTTAGATCCCCACAAAAAACGATACTTTTACCACGTTTTCTCAAATCTTCCAGGTGCTCTAGGAAATCATCATAGAAAGACAACTTATATTTAAACCTGTGGCTTTCACCGCCACCGTTAGGAAAATAACAATTAATCAATACAAAATCGTCAAAATGTAGCTCTATAACACGCCCCTCCTTATCGCCATTGCCAATATCAAAAACTTCTTTTTTGGGTTTAATTTTTGAGTAAATTGCAACCCCACTGTATCCCTTTCTGGTCTTTGAGCTATTAAAAAATGAGTAGAATCCCGATGGATTTTGGATTTCCTCTGGCAATTGCTCTTTTTCTGACTTTATTTCCTGTAAGCAGATAATATCCGCGTCGCTCTTTTTAAAAAGCCAATCGGTAAAACCTTTTTTATGAATTGCCCTCAATCCATTAACATTCCAGGAAACAATTTTCATCCTTAAATTATAACCTAAGAGTTTGATTTGTTCCTCTATTTCCTACCGTGGTATTTTTTATGAACTTCTTTTAGATGTGAGTCCGTCACATGGGTATATATCTGGGTAGTTCCTATGTTTGCATGCCCCAATAAGGCTTGTACTGAACGTAAATCAGCACCGTTTGATAATAGATCTGTTGCAAAAGAGTGCCGAATAACGTGCGGGGTGACTTTTTTTGATATTCCAGCCTTAGTGGCATAAAACTTTATAATTCTTTCAATAGAACGAGGGGTTATTCTTTTACCATTTTCAGTACTTTCAACTTTGCTTGTATTTATAAACAAGGCTCCCTCAACAATATGAGATCTTGCCTTTAGATATTTTTTAACAGCATCTTTTGCCGAATCAGACAAGAAAACTACCCTGACTTTGTCTCCCTTACCTCGCACAGAAAATTCATCTTGAGATAAATCAAGATCAACAGGAAGAGAGCATAGCTCTGAAACACGAAGCCCAGTAGAGAACAGAAGCTCCAAAATGGCCTTATCCCGTAATGATTTGATATCATCGCCAATGGGTGTATTGAGTAATCTATTTAGTTCATCACCAGAAATCAAATCAAGAGACCTATCAGAAACTTTTGCCAACTCTATCCTGTCTGGAGGAAGAGACTTAATACCTCGCTTCATCATATATTTCAAAAAAGATCTCAGAGCAATAAGATAGTAATTTTGGGTTTTTTTCTTCAAAGTCTCTATTCTAGCCAGTTTTTTACTAAGCGACACAGGTTGTCGATTTAGGAAAAGTCTAAACTCTCTGACAATATCATCATTTATATCTTCAGGACTTGATATTTTGGCAAAAGTTATAAACCTAGTGATATATCTATCATAATTTTCAACTGTTTTTAGTGACCGGCCTTTTTCAATCTCAATATATTCGAGAAATTCCCTTTTCATTTGCTCAAGTTTACTTACAGCCATATATATTTATATTATTAACTCTATTGTCGCACAATATTTTTATATGGTACAGAAGTAAAATAGGGGATATAATATTATTATGAATCAGGAAAACATAAACGAGCCCATAAAAAGAGCTGATGGATCAATACCCGGGTATGAAGTCACTGAAATTGATGTGCCACACATAGAAATAGGTGATACCTTATCGTCCGAATCAGGACTAGACGATAGTCATCTTCCAGAAATAGTCCCAAAAAAACCAGAGGCCCTACACTAATGGTAAAAAACGCAGTATATAAAGCCCTCTTGCCAAAATAGCTTTTATTTGGTAGCATATTCTCGTTATGCTTACCAAGAAAAAGAAGGAAAAAGTCATACGCGAAACACAAATCCACGACAAGGATACTGGGTCTCCAGAGGTCCAAGTTGCTGTTTTGAGCAAGCGCATAGACGAATTGGCCGGACACCTAAAGAAGAACCCAAAGGACAAACACTCACGACGCGGACTCTTGCAAATGGTAGCCGACAGACGCACTCATCTTTCGTATTTAAAGAAAAACAACGAAAAAAGATACAACGCTCTAGTAAAGAAGCTCGAGCTGAAGTAAAAGAGGGCGACAGCCCTTTTTTCTTTTTTGATAAAGTAAACATAACATCGCGGAATATTTTTATAAAAGAATTTTCCTCCGCAATTTTTATAAGTTTTTATATTTTTTGACTTATGTCAGTAATAAAACACAAGAGCCAGCGTGTTGGCATGTTTATAGACGCGCAAAATCTTTACCATTCAGCGAAAAATCTCTATCGCGGTAAGGTAAATTTCGGGAATTTAGTAAAAGATGCAATAGGAGACAGAAGTGTCATCCGTGTCGTAGCTTATGTCATCACAACAGAAAGTGGTGAAGAAAAAGGTTTTTTTGAAGCCCTAGAGAAACTTGGAATAGAAACCAAAACAAAAGATCTACAAATTTTTTGGGGTGGAGCAAAAAAAGCCGATTGGGATGTTGGACTAGCAGTTGATGCTATCAGACTCGCCCCAAAACTAGATACCGTGATACTCGCAACTGGGGATGGAGACTTCGTTCCACTAGTTGAGTACTTGAAACACAACGAAGGATGCCAAGTAGAAGTAGTATCATTCGGCAAATCATCTTCAAGTAAACTAAAAGAATCTGTCGATGATTTCTTTGACCTATGTGAGAATCCTAGACGCTATATAATCGGCGGGATGGGGCTAGGTGGAGCAAAGAAGCCTAGAAAAATACTGATGACGGATGAAGATCTGGGAATAGATCGAGGTGAAGACGAAGCCGAAAAAACAGAAGAGGAATAAATAACATAAATAACAAACCCCCCGCAAAAGAAATGTCTGCAGGGGGTTTGACTTTGATACCAACTAGTCTAGAATCTCACCTAGACAAAACTTCTGGGGCTAGAAATGAAAACAGAGATTAGACTGGGAGACCTCCCTTTGGGAAGTACATTCCGAGACAAAGAAGGGCGAGAGTGGACGATTGCAAAGAATTTCAACAAAAGCCACGTACCGTCGAAAGCTATTTCGATAATCTGGGGACTTTTCTACCAGACACAAAGAAAAAGCTCCCCGTTCAGAGTTGTTCTTGGAAAGGGTGCCAATAGGGGGTATGTTGACATTCTCGAAGCAGACACGCTGGTTTTCCCGCTTGAATAAGGAGAAGGAAGGTGAAAGGAAAGGCGATTGGGGGAAATCATCATCCTTGATCCGGAAATGCCCGTAAAGAGGTTGGTGGGGAAAGACAAGGCAGACGCACTGCGTGGATGACTCCACCGAGGACTGAAAATGGGGTACCGAAAGGTGCCCCATGCTTTCTATTTATACTATTGACACTCGTCAAATAGTATGCTAACATACTAAAAGAATCAATTTCACCGAGGGGCCAAAGCGCCAGCCAGTCGGTAGAATATTAGAAGTAGATGATGATGGCGCGAGACAGGCTTGGATCGTTTGATTACAGGCTTGGATCGTTTGATTCATGAGAGAAGGCCAGAAGTGGTTTTGGGACAACCCTATACACAGCACAAAAAGTGCAGACCACGAAAAGTTCTGGAAGCTCAGGAAACCCAAACGATTTTCATACTGTCGAAAAATTGCCCCCAGGAGGGCTCGAGCGAACCCCACCCCGACCCCAACGCTCGCCCTCCTGGGTTGCCGGCCGGACTTTAGTCCGGCTTTTTAATTTTATTGTAAAGTTTTTGTCTTCTGCTAAAGTAGAGATTATTAAAAGATAATCGCGGTCTTCACATAAATAGGTTTGAAGGTGAAAAAACTTTCAGGTCTAGAATGTGCAGATCGCCCAAGTTTTATGATGCAAAGAAAAAATTACTCCATAGAGTGGGCGGGTAAAACCTTAACTGCCGAATTCAGTGAACTTGCCGATCAAACAAACGGCTCCGTCATACTAAAGTACGGAAACACAGCCGTTATGGCCACAGCTGTTATGGGGAAAAACAAAAGAGAAGGAATAGATTATTTCCCACTTACAGTTGATTATGAAGAAAGGTTTTACGCCTCGGGGCAAATATTAGGTAGCCAGTATGTGCGCAGAGAAGGTCGTCCATCAGAAGATGCGATCTTATCCGGCAGAATCGTAGACAGAACAATCCGTCCATTATTCCCACAATACATAAGAAATGAGGTTCAGGTTGTAGTGACAACACTTGCAATAGACGAGGAAGATCCAGACATACTGGGTGTCATAGCTTCATCTATTGCCCTTGGAGTCTCCAATATCCCATGGCGCGGGCCTGTGGGTTCAGTAAGAATAATAAGAAAAAAAGGAGAGAACTCTTTCCAAATAAATCCAACATTTTTAGACAGAAGCGAAGCACTTGATCTAGAGATGGTTGTTTGTGGTAAAGACGGGACTATAAATATGATTGAAACGGCAAGCAAAGAAGTCGATGAGGATACTTTGTCTCAGGCCTTTAACGAAGCAGTAAAATACATAAACGAGATACAAAAATTCCAAGAGAATATAATAAAAGAAATCGGTAAAGAAAAGAGAAGCATGCCTCAAGATAAACTCCCAGAGGAAATAATAAAAACCTTTGAGAGTGAAATCATGCCAAAAGTAAGAGAAGCAGTATTGTCCGGACCAGGGAAAGAAAAAATAAATGAACTAATGGACAAGTGGGGTGATGTTTTCGACGAGAAATTATCCGCGTACGAAAACAGAAAGGCTGAAGCCATGCAACATTACGATGAAGAAATCGACAAATATATACACAAAATAGCTATCGATGAGGACTTACGCGCAGATGGCAGAGGCTTCAAAGAGTTGAGATCTCTATATGCAGAAGCTGGTGGTATATCTCCAGCCCTACATGGATCAGGTATTTTCTTTAGAGGTGGGACTCACATATTCTCAGCTTTAACCTTGGGGGGACCAGAAGACTCGCTTGTTATTGATTCAGTAGAAAACATAGGCGAAGTAAAAAAACATTTCATGCATCACTATAACTTCCCACCATTTTCAACTGGAGAAACAGGAAAAATGGGTGGTACAAATCGTCGCATGATAGGTCATGGAGCTCTCGCAGAGAAGGCTCTATTTGGAGTCATCCCAAGCAAAGAAGAATTCCCTTACACAATAAGACTAGTGTCTGAAGCAATGGCCTCTAATGGATCAACCTCCATGGGATCAGTCTGCGCATCAACTCTTGCCCTCATGGATGGAGGAGTCCCTATTAAGGCTCCAGTTGCCGGTATCGCCATGGGACTTATGTTAGGAGAGGGTGGTAAATATAAAGTCTTAACCGATATACAAGGCCCAGAAGATCATCATGGGGATATGGATTTCAAAGTTGCTGGTACAAAAAACGGAGTAACAGCGATACAACTAGATATAAAAGTTGATGGTGTGCCAGTAAAAATACTAGAAGAAGCAATGCGAGATGCGAAAGAAGCAAGATTGCAAATCCTAGAAGTTCTAACCAAGGCTATCCCAGAACCGAGAAAAGAACTCTCTCCAAGAGCTCCGAGAATACTAACCACGAAAATACAGCCAGACCAAATCGGCCTTGTAATCGGAAGTGGCGGAAAAACAATCAACCAAATTCGTGAACAAACTCTAACAGAGATAAACATCGAAGACGACGGGTCTGTCTTCATCACTGGGAAAGATGAAGGTGCAAAGAAAGCTCTTCAAATAATAGAAGAGATGACACATGAATATAGAGCTGGTGAAAAATTTGAAGGCGTCGTTGTAAAAATAATGGACTTCGGAGCCTTTGTAAAAATCGGATATAACGCTGAGGGTTTGGTTCACATTTCAGAAATCGCCCCATTCAGAATAGAAAAAGTTTCAGAAGCCCTAAGAGAAGGCGAAAAGGTGCCTGTCGCTGTAAAAGAAATAGATGATAGAGGTAGAATAAACCTCTCCATAAAACTCGCGGATCCAAAATTTGCGGAAAACAAGGGAATAAAACCACCTCAGAACGGAAGTGTTCCTCCAAACAAAGAAGGTCCAAATGGCTTCAAGAGAGAAATTACAAACTAGATAAAAAGAAATATAAAAAGCAGAAATTAACTTTCTGTTTTTTATATTTGAACAATTTATTGTAAGAAAAAAAAGTCTTCATGATAATATATTGCTATGGACGACAACAAGGTTTTTGATGTACCTGAGACAAATCCAGATATCTTGGGCAAAAAAGAATTCAGCAAAGAAGATATAGAAAAAATGCTTATCAAAGATTCTGACAATGGATCGGTGTCTACACCTGCTTCAAGTGGTGGCAAAGAGCGACGCAGCATTGCTGATTTACTTGAAATAAACGGCAGTGCCGAACAGGCAAAAGAAAAACAGGAAGAAAAAGATTACGAAGAAAAAAACCCAGATCACCCAAATATTGCAGAAAAACTTAAAAACATCTCTGTTCAAAATATTGCCCCTCCTCCAATAATACAAAATGTAAGAACCCTAAAGACGGATTTAGCAGATGCAGCAAAAATGGGCAAATCAAGCGTCTTTTCAATAGCCGCAAGAGAACAAGACAAGAAGGGTATGATTTTGCCCCCTAAACTTGATCTACCAGAAAAAAATAAAAGTGGATTGTGGATGAAAATAATTTTCGGGCTTTCAACTTTTCTTATATTCGCAGGGGTCACATTTGTTTTACTCGCCAAAACTGGGGTCATTTCAAATATTGTTAACAATCTATATGAAATAAAAAATCGCCCCAACCAGATTGCCACATCAACTCCTGAGTTAGACAATACCGACACTTCAAAAAGAGCTGTTCCTGAAATAATTAACATAGACGGAAGTACAGAGAGTTATTTAAGAGAAGCCATAATAAGTACACGAGATAATGGCCTTAATTTTGACGGAAAAAATAAAATTCTTGATATAAAAACAGGTAAAGGAACTGAAGAGAGGATGGCCAGTGTATCAGAATTCTTTTTGGCACTAAACTTGAGAGCAAGTGCCAAACTAATACAGTCCCTTTCAAAAAATTTCACAATTGGATTTCACCTTACAGACAACAAGAGTACCGGGTATTTACTGTTCGACGTACCTGTATATGAAAACGCTCTCGCCGAAATGTTCAAATGGGAACCAAGTCTTGAAGACGACCTTGGCAAGATCTTAAGACCAGCAAACGAAATGAGCTACCCAAGTGCTAGCGACTCAGTTTCAAGAAGAAGAAAATTCAGAGATGCGATAATTCACAACCAAGATACACGAGCTCTCTACAGTGAATCTGGAAACCTATTAATGTTTTACTCATTCGTCGACCATGGAAGTAAGCTCTTGATAGTTGCAACACCCGAGACAATGGATGAAATAGTCCGAGAAATAAGTTCAAAAGAAGTGACCCGCTAATAAGCTTTTTTGACTATTTGCCTTTTGTTTACGCTTTGCTATCATTTTTGTATGAATACTGACAAATACAAAGTTGCTCTCCTAGAAGAGCTAAATACTTTAGAAGAGGAACTTAAGTCTGTTGGGAGGAAAAATCCCAGTAACCCAAACGATTGGGAGGCAACTGCACCATCTGATATTGACGTCGATATGGCTGATGAGGAAGAGGTTGGGGAAATGATGCAAGAATTTGAAGGCAATAGTGCCATACTGAAAGAGTTGGAAATAAGATATAACAAAGTAAAAGAGTCCCTATCAAAAATAGACAACGGAGAATATGGGGTTTGTAAGATTTGCCAAAATACAATAGAAGAGGAGAGACTCGACGCCAATCCAGCGGCCGATACTTGTATTCTGCATAAAGACAACCAATAATTTATGGCTTTCGCCCATTGTTTCAGCGCCCAAACAGATCTACTGTCTGGGCGTATCGTTGACGTTGAAGTCGACACTTCCCCTGGCCTATACTCATTTTCAATAGTAGGGCTACCCGACAAAGCAGTGGAAGAAGCTCGGGACAGAATAAGTGCAGCCATAAAAAATAGTGGCTTTAAATCTCCAAAGGCTAAAAATGTAAAAGTGGTGATTTCGCTTGCACCAGCTTCATTGAAAAAAGAAGGCTCTTCTTTTGACTTATCAATGGCGCTCTCATACTTACTATCAAGTAAGGAAGTTGATTTCAATAACAAAAACAAAATATTCCTCGGGGAACTTTCTTTAGACGGTGGAGTACGCCCCATCAGAGGTACACTCTCTTTAGTAAAAACAGCCAAAGACGCAGGTTTTGAAGAAATTTTCATACCAGAGAAAAATTCCAAAGAAGCCCAATTGATAAAAGGCATAAAAATCTTTCCAACAAAAAACCTAAAAGAAGTAATCGACCATCTAACTGGAAAAAAGAAAATACAAGAGACAACTGGAGACGATATAAAAAACACTGAAGTAGAACCTGAGATTGATATAAGCGATATAAAAGGACAAGAAGCCGGCAAAAGAGGGCTTCTCATCTCAGCATCTGGTGGACACAATATTTCATTATTTGGTCCCGCCGGTACTGGTAAAACCATGCTAGCAAAAGCTCTACAAGGTATTCTTCCGCCTCTTACGTACGACGAGATTATAGAAGTGACTTCCATACACTCGATAGCTGGTGCACTAGAGACTGACTATATAACACAGCCACCATTCAGATCACCCCACCACACCTCGTCATACGTCTCCTTGGTTGGAGGGGGAGTTTACCCAAAACCAGGAGAAATAACTCTTTCACATAGGGGAGTATTGTTTTTGGACGAATTCCCCGAATTTGAAAAACGAGTAATAGACGCACTAAGAGAACCTCTCGAGGATAAAAAAATTTCCGTAGCAAGAGCAAAAGGAGTGGGTGTTTTTCCAGCGGACTTCATACTTGTCGCCGCACTAAATCCTTGTCCATGTGGCAACTTAGGTTCAAGTAGAACATGTACATGTACTCCAATATCAATAGAAAGATACAAGAAGAAAATAACTGGCCCAATCTCAGATAGAATAGATATGTGGATCAATGTCCCACTTATAAATTACGACAAATTATCTCAAAAAAGTTCTGAAAACAATGAAAGTAAAAAAATTAGAGACAAAATAGAAAAAGTAAGAAAAACCCAAGAGACCCGCTTCACGAACTCAAAAAGAAAAATAAAACTCAATGGGCAAATGAATTCGAAAGAAATAGAAGAGTTCGTGCCTCTAGATGAAAAAACTAGAAATACCTTAAACTCAGCTGCCGAAAAAATGCAAATATCACCAAGGGTTTATCACAAATTGATAAAACTCGCTCGCACAATAGCAGATATCGAAGGAAGTGACGCAGTGTCAGTTGAACACATACTGGAAGCCCTCCAATATAGAAACAAAACCCAACAATAAATATTTAAAACGGGTTCTTGGCACCACGGATTTCGAAGTGAAGATGTGGCCCCGTTGATTTTCCAGAGTTTCCAAGATAACCAATAACATCCCCCTGAGAAACCATTTGTCCAGCAGTAACATTGTTTCCACTCAAGTGACCATATAGGGTCTGTGTTCCATTCCCATGTTGTATAACAATATAATTCCCATATCCACCATTCCAGCCATATGACTTACTAATCATAACTACTCCTGAAGCAGAAGCCATAACAGGCGCCCCATAATAATTTGCCAAGTCTACTCCGTTATATCCATGCAACCCTTGAGTCTTTTTGCCACCAGTCAAAGGCCTTATATAGTACCCGGCAAATTCTGGACCATTTGCACCCCTTAGTTTACTCGTTGGTTTACTACCCTTTGACGTACCCAGAGTACTTGGAGCTATTTCGCCATCAGGAATTATAATCTCATCTCCAAGAGTCAAACTTCCATCTTCTGGAAGATCATTATATTGGGCGATTTCTTTTTCATCGGCCCGGTATTTCTTGGCTAGAGATTTCAAGGTATCACCCTTCTCCACAATCTTCTTCACTCCAGATATAGGCAAAATAACAAGTGTATCCCCCTCATGCACAGAAGCACCTTTCAAATCATTAGCCCAAATAATAGTGTTCTTAGATACACCAAACATTTTTGCGATACTAGCCAGGCTATCTCCATCTCTCACAACGTACAAACTGATATGCCCAGCCTCAGTCTTCTCAGCTAAGTCTGAAGCACCTCCCATAGGCCCCTCCTCAGAAAGAAGAGCCGAGCCATTAACAACGGCAACATTATCTATCGATTTTGTTGATGATGAACTATCAACACTAACCTTACTCTCAAGAAGAGGGGCTGTCTGAGCATTCATCATTATTTTCTCATCAGCCTTAACATCACTAAATCCAAAAAAAGTTTTTATGGAAGACAGAAAATCCGCCCTCGCATACAAGGGAAACATTGTAAAAACAAAAATAAAAACAGCCCTAGAGACATAATCTCTCGTCTTTTTGCCACCCAAATATAAAATGGGGGAATTCTTATTTTTTCTATCTATAGACACTATAAGCCAATTAAATTAAGGGGTTCAGTAAATGAATACGGCCTAAAATAAAGGTTTTCTGTTGTTTTCTATCGAAACTGACTATTCAAATATATAAAGCGGGGGGAGAAAGTCAACCTAGACAAAAAATCGTTGTGGATAAGTTCTATATAAAAAATAACGCGGATTATTAATAGCAATGTTACAATAAGAAAAATTATTGTTTCTTATGATTGTAGAAGACATGCCCAATGCCCCAAAAAATAGATATGAAGAGGAAGGGAGGCTTCTTAAAGAAGAGGCTCTTAAACTTTCTAATGATTTAAGGACAAAAACAACAGAACTTTTTTCCATTGGAAAAAAGTTGGAAGATAAAATCAAAGAACTGGCCAAGATAGACGGGGAGATAAAAAGAATATCTGCCCAAAAAAGCGAAATCCATAAGCGTCGCAAAGAAAGAATAAAAAAACTTAGAGATATAAACAGCGGAAATCCAAAGATTGCAACAGGAAGAGACCTTGTAAAAGATGGGGCAAGACTAATTTATTCACCGGACAAAATTGATGAAGAGATAGAAGACCTCAATCAATTAATCTTGGAAACTAGTGAACTTAAAGGACTAGAGGATGGGACGAGGGTCTTAGAAACCCAGATAAAAACCCTCACGGATCAAAAAGTCGCTATAGAAATTGAGAAGACTGACACTGAGAGGATGATGGCAGGAATTAGGGGGGATATAAGAAAAATTTTGGATCAAATATCAGATACACCAGAAGTTAATGTCACGAATGACATTGAGACTATTGAAAGTATATTGAATCCAGACAGCCCTATAAAAGACCCAGTTTCCGCCGAAGAAACTCTTACAAATCAAGAAGAAACCTCTGGAGCTGACGCCCCACATCAAACAATAAAAACTTCAGGCAGACCCGCAAGAAAATTTGTAGCTAAAGACCCAATGGATTTTGAGAAAATCGACGAAAAAGATTTTGCCAAAGTTGCTGAAGACTATAACGAAATATTTACTCATGGTGAAAAAATTGCAACCGAACCAACTAAGGTATCAGAAAACAAGGTAGAGGAAGTCAAAGAGGCCGGCAGTACCACGGCGCAACAAGCAAACCCGACACCTAACACCCCAGAGCCAACACAAGATATAGCCCAGACGGAGACCGTGCCAAATCAAAGTGAAAACAATACTCCTCCAATAGTTGAAACTATAGACATTCCGGACGAGATTTTAAATGTGACAACACTGCCAATAGCAGACACTACAGGTAGAATAGAGCCCGGCGTTGCACAGGTCATACAAAGCCCAGAACCCAATGTTGCACAAAACGCACCGGAACAAGTTGGCCCAACAACAAACCTCGAAAGATTAAAAGAAATATTCAACAGAGATTTCTTTGAAAGGAATAAGAGAAAAATATATGCGACAGCAGGCGCAATACTTGGAATACTTGCCGGTGGAATATTATATAAATATTATGAGAATAAAGACTCACTAGGTAATGATAGTCCAGTTGCAGGGGCACTTGTCGGCAAGGCAGCAGAATCCGCTAAAAAAGTAACACCCCCCGAAGCCAAGACCCCTACCCAAACAACAGGAACCCCAGCGCCTGAGGCAAAAAAACTGGATGAATCAGTAGCTGGAGTGTCCAAAGCCGAGACAAAAGCCCCTACCCAAAGCGGGGATAGTGCTCCTATAGTTGATAGAGCACCTTCACCTCAATCTGAAACTAATCAATTCATAGTTTCGAGAGACCCACAGATATACACACAGGAACAAGCTGTTCCACTTACAAACATTGATACGTTAAAGAAAAATCTCGAGAGCAAAAAAGCTGAACTTGCAGAAGTAAATGCACAAATCGCAAGAAATGAAGCAAACTTCCGTCCAGCATTTGGCAACCCAAGTCTCGCTCCAAACCCCGCCGTTTCAGCCCCAGTAGGAACAGCAAGGAAAGTTGAGATCACAAACGAAATTGCTATTCTTAACGCCCAAATACAAAACTTGGAAGCAAAGCAGCGTGCAGACGCAGCCCAGAAATCACAAAGCAAACCTACAACTGAAGCCCAAAGGGGGACAAATCCTCCAAGTCAAAATACAACTCCACCGCCCCCACCCAATCCATCTAACAGTAAAGGCTCGAATGTTAAAACGTCTCTCGGCATGGATACACCATTCCCAAATATAGGAGTTTCGACCTTAGAAGCCACCGCAAGTCCGACCCAAGAACAAATAGCCACCCTAACAAAAATAAATATGGATGAGTGGGTAAAAAACATCGGGTCAGATGGGTTCTTAGGATTCGGAGCAAAAAATGGCGCAGAGGTTTTCAAAAATTTCAAAGACTTAAGCGCAAGTGAAATAAGAACTGGAGAACCTACTGAACTAGCAAAGAAGTTCGGACTTAGTGCCTCCGACATAAAAAATGTCCAAACCCTTCTGTATTCAAAGATGTTCCTAAACGGCGTCGGAACAACCGACATAAAAGATGGAGAAACCGTCGGTTCACTACTCGAAAGATGTGCCGAAGCAACCGCAAGGACAAACTACAAAACAGCCCCAGCACAAAGTGCATTCTCAAATCAACAAACAGTATAATATGGACACAAAAGAACAAATAAAAGAAATGATAAAAATGCTCGGCATAGAAGATCTATCGGAGCCGGAGCAAAAAGATATTTTATTGAAATTGTCTGAGAAAGCTATCATCCTCACAATAATGCAAACAATAAAAGAAGTTCCTGAGGACAAAAACGAAGAATTCGATGCTGTGGCAGATTCAAAAGACGAAGAGGCTATAAGAAATTTCCTAGAAAAAAATGTTCCGGATTTCCAAAAAATATTCGACGACAATGTTCGTGGGGTAATAGAAGAATACAAAAAAACAAAACTTATTTAGCGCAAAAAAGAAAATCCCCTCAAAGAGGGGATTTTCTTTTTTGTGTGATAAACTAATTTTCTGTGAAAGAAGAAGCTATTATAAAAAAAGATGTGGACTCCCATTTAAAGGGGCTAAACGAGGCCCAAAAAGAGGCTGTACTCAAGCTCGATGGTCCACTTTTGATTCTTGCAGGAGCGGGTGCAGGTAAAACAAAAACGATCACCCACAGAATATTAAACCTAATAAAAAATGGAATAAACCCGTCAAATATTCTAGCTATAACCTTCACCAACAAAGCCGCGAAAGAAATGCGAGAAAGGGTTGAGAAACTTCTCTCCGAAGACAAGGGGCTAAACCTGCCAGTATCTATATATGAAAGACCTTTTCTCTCAACCTTCCACGCTCTTGGAGTTCACATAATAAGAGAAAACCATGCACTTCTCGGACTACCCAGACACTTTGCCATATATGACAGAAGCGAATCCTTAAGTTCAATAAAAAATGCCGTAAAAGATGCTGGATATGATCCTAAACAATTCGAACCCTCAAAGTACCTATCTATTATTTCGAAAAGAAAGGGGGATGGGGTAAATCTAAACCAATTTGAAAACGAAGACAGATCATCTTTTACCGATAAAATACTTTTTGACATATGGACAAGATACGAGAGAGATCTGCGCGAAAACAAAGCCCTAGACTTCGATGATTTGCTACTTAAAACTTTTACTCTCTTAAAAAACAACAACGAGGTTTTAAAAAAATACCAAGACATCTGGAAATATATACACATAGATGAATATCAGGATACAAACAGAATCCAGTACGATCTCGCGAAACTTCTAGCAGAGAAAACAAAAAATATTTGCGCAGTTGGAGATATCGACCAGAGTATATACAGCTGGAGGGGAGCAGACTTTAAAAATATAATGCGTTTTGAAAAAGACTACCCAGATACAAAGGTTATCCTGCTTGAAGAAAATTACCGCTCAACAAAAAACATTCTAAAAGCAGCAAATACAGTAATTTCAAAAAACACACTCCGTAAGGAAAAAAATCTATTCACATCGAACGAAGATGGTGAAAAAATTACAGTCTATGGCGCATATGATGAAGCCGACGAAGCTAGATTCGTTTCAGAAAAATCCCGCTCCCTTATAAACAAAGGCACTAAAGCAACCGAGATTGCAGTACTATACAGGGCAAATTTCCAATCTCGCGCACTTGAAGAAGCTTTTTTAGAAAAGAGCGTACCATATCAAGTATTAGGAACAAGATTTTTTGAAAGAAAAGAAGTCAAAGACGTTATATCATACTTAAGGGCTTCCCTAGACAGAGAAAGCCTATCTGATCTGAAACGTATTATAAACACCCCCGCTCGAGGTATTGGGAAGACCACCATAGCAAAAGTATTTGCCAAAGAAAAAATAACCGATTCAACCAAAGAAAAAGTTGATTCATTCTATAAACTTCTAGACAAAATAGAAAACTACTCCAAGACAAACTCTCTTTCGGAAACTATTATCTTTATAATAAAAGAAAGTGGAATGGAAAGGGCCTACAAAGATGGAAAAGACGAGGACTTAGAGAGGCTAGAAAACATAATGGAACTCGCATCGGTCGCAACAAAGTACGACCTACTACCTAAAGAAGACGCTTTGGAAAAATTCCTCACTGAAACAGCACTCTATTCAGACCAGGATGATATGGAAAAAAACGAAAACGGCGTAAGGCTACTTACGGTGCATTCAGCCAAAGGGCTTGAATTTGAATACGTATTCGTCACAGGCATGGAAGAGGACCTCTTTCCACACGGGGGATTCAGTGAAAGTAAGAAGAACTTGGAGCAATCTGAAGAAGAAAGGAGATTGTTTTATGTAGCGATAACAAGAGCCAAGAAAAAACTTTTCCTTACCCATACCGCAGTTAGAACTATATTTGGAAGAAAACAAGTAAATATACCTTCTCAATTTCTAGAGGATATTGAAGAAGAGTTATTGGAGGGAGAAGTGAATACTGGGGAACATCGAGGTAAGGTTATATATCTAGAGTAATAAGTGCCAGACAAAAGGCCGAAAAAATCCTTGATAAAAAAGGGTTTTTTCGGCCTTTACAAAACTAATATATTATGGTAGTATATGAATAGAGGGCAATCCCGCCCAAAGCACATAGGAGAGAACCATGAACACGAAGTTGATCGTTGCCGTTCTGTGGCTTCTCGCCACGACAGTTTTTCCGAGCAACACCTACGCCGACGAACCGGCAACGGCAAGGGTGTGCGAGACACCGATCGGGAAAATGCAGATCGAAATTTCCCCGGCAGCAAAGATGCAGTTGGTCGGCTGGGAAATTGCCGACACGAAGGCTGTCTCCACAACTGCAATCGAAGAATCCGGATGCTCGATAGGCACAGCAACAAACGCTTACAAAATCATCGTTGAAGAAGTCGCGGCAAAACCCCTTGGCAAGACAATCGTATTTGGACCAGTTCCACTTTACAAACCAGACGTGGCTCTTTCCATGAGGATATCGGTATTCCAGGGTGACAAATTGATTGGGGGTGGGGTCGGTAAGACGATCTTTCGCAGGTCGTTAGGATCAAATGATTCGGACACAAAGTGTTTTCACGATCTCGTCTTGAATTCAATTAGAGACGCCCGAGACTCTGCGGTATTCTGAGCAGGGGAGGCAGGGGGGCTTTGCCCCCCTACTTTGTTTTATAGTTCCATGCAAAAATTAGGACAACATTTTTTAAAATCAAAATCGGCCTTGAAAAGTATAGTCGAATCCGGAAACATAAAGCCGAGTGATTTTATACTTGAAATAGGCCCAGGAAAAGGAGTCCTCACAGAGGAACTCCTGTTATCTGGAGTAAAAGTCCTAGGGATAGAAAAAGATAGCAATCTAATGCCCATCCTTGAAGAAAAATTTGATAAATATATAAAATCTGAAAAATTAACACTTGAAAATAGTGATGTTTTAAAGTTAGACACGTCAAAACTACCAAAAAACTACAAGCTCATAGCCAATATTCCATACTACATAACCGGAGAAATACTTAGAAAATTCATAGGGGGAAAGGACAAACCAAGCCTTGCGGTACTTCTAGTACAAAAAGAGGTTGCCGATAGGATAGTAGCCAAAGACGGCAAAGAAAGCCTTCTATCTATATCCATAAAAGCCTTCGGGGAGCCGAAAATAATAAAAAAAATTCCAAAAGGAGCATTCAACCCGCCACCAAAAGTCGATTCGGCCATACTTCTCATAGAAAAAATAGGGGGAGAAAAGCTTAAAGGAATACCTGAGGAGGTTTTTTTTAAAATTCTTCATATAGGCTTCGCGCACAAACGCAAGAAACTTTCATCAAATCTTAAAAATGGTGTTGGAACAAAAGTAGATAGCCTTTTTGAAAAATTAAATCTAGATAAAAATGTTCGTGCAGAGGATTTAAAACTGGAAACTTGGATAGACATAACAAAAAACATCTAAATATCCACAAAAAGTCATAAAAGACAAAGAAAAGGACATACTCTCTGTTATAATAATCACTAATGGCAAGACTTAGTGATTATTTGCCTAGTAAGCAGTTCCAGGCTGTGGCTTTGTCCGTGGTTGGGGCTTTCGCATTGGTTGTATTCGCTTCAAAACTAGCCGATAATCCAAATGTCGTTCCAGAAGAACAGAGGGATTTTGAAGCCAATATCTCAACTAGCACCCTAGTGGCCATCACTCAGAAGATAATCGAGAGCAACAGCGACTGGGAGAGTGTTATAGCCTCGTCAACTTTGATAAAAAACGTTAGCAGTAACTCGACAAATACCCCCCTTACCGCAACCGACATAGTAGCTAGAGACCTTTTCGCAAAATACCTTGCAGTAAAGCAAGGTGGGGGGAAACTTGATTCTAAAACCGAAGAAGAGCTTATACAGTCCGTACTAACCAGTACAGACCTTACCCCAAGATATAGAATGTATACAGAAGGGGAAATCATAATAGGACCCGACGACAGTACTAGCACTATCAGAGAATATGGGAATATGGTGGGTGAAATTATGAAAAGAAACACTGTTTCAAATACAAACCCAATATTGATAATGCAAACTGCCCTAGACAAAAATGACCCCAACACATTGAAACAACTGGATGAGAAGATTATCGCCAATAAAAAAGTAATCTCCGATGTTCTCAAACTGAAGGTTCCGCCATCAGCATTAATGATTCACAAGGACTTTATCAATGCCTCAAGTAACGCCGTAGAAACCCTTACCTCAATGAAGAACGTTTTCACTGACCCTATAACAGCGATATTTGCAACTAGCAACTTTTTAAACATGTCAGACAATATGAAAAATTCCATAGATCAATCTAAGCAATATTTTTCCAAAAAAGGAATTGTTTATGAAAAAACCGACACCGGATATTACTTCACTAATTATTAGTATATGAAATATCTTCTAAAAAAATTAAGCTTATTTACCTTATCAATAGTATTTATTAGTACCCTCACGTTTATCTACCTTCCTGGAAAAGTTGCCAAAGCAATGCCTGTTGAAGACATACCAACAGAAATTCAAACTGCAGTCTCTGCTGCTGCAAACATTGCCACACAGATGATGATAAAAGAGTTACTCGATATGGATAAAATAATAAGGGCAATCATCCGCTCAATTGCCCGCGCCATAATCAGAGGAATAATAAGGAGTACTATTCAATGGATAAACAGTGGGTTCCAAGGTAAACCCGGCTTCCTGCAAGATCCGCAAAGATTTTTACTAAACATAGCCGACGTTGAGTTGGGAAGGCTCATACAGGGCTCTGAATTAAATTTCGTCTGTAGCCCGTTTCAGCTAAATATCAAGAAGGCTCTCATACTAAGCCGGAAACAGTCCTTTGGTAGCCGTACCTCTTGTACATTGTCCGGTGTTTCAAACAACATGAACAACTTCATAAGTGGTGTAAACAACCAGTTTGGTCAATATGGCGGATGGACAGCGTGGGACACCATGACAACTCAGCCTCAGAACAATCCCTATGGCGCCTATGCACTAGCCTCAGCTGAACTAAACATAAGAATACAAAACAGCCAAGGGCAACAGATAAAACTATTGGATTGGGGAAAGGGATTCCTATCATGGAGGAACCAAGAGTGTGTAAGCAAAGCCGACGCCGCAACCGTAGAAGCCACTGCAAATGGCGGTGGCGACTTACTCTCAAAACCTGATTATTCAAATTGTAAAATCGAAACCCCAGGATCTCTCATTGAAGACCAGCTGGCTCTCGTGGTAGGGGATGATGTGAGGCAACTCGAACTTGCACAAGATTTCAATGATCTTATAACTGCCCTAATAGGTCAGCTTGTGACAAGCGCTGTTGGACTACTAGGATCAACCGCCGCAGCATCAGGTGGAGCCGACCAAAGTTATCTAGGAGTATTGGGGCAACAAGACTCTACTGGTCTATTAAATACGAAAGATAAAATAATAAGCTCAGCAAATAGTAGTATAAACGATGAAAGATCTTACATCTCGGCAAACCAGACACTACTCAGCAGAATAGATAGGACGGAAACAGCTTTGTGGAATCTTATAGCCTGCGAAACTGGAACGACAAGTACTTCTACAATATCTTACGCATCAAATGCCACATGGGCTCAAGACAAAATACGAAATATCCTTCCGACAATCAGAGCAAAGTACCAGACAAATATCGATACTGCATCAACAAGTATTTCTGTCTTCCAAAAAATAATATCCGATGCACAAAAGGCGACTTCAAATGATCCAGGTACGTTTACTCCAATATCAAATAGACTTATATCAGCCTTGAGTACAGCCCACAATAGTACAAGTGTCACCGTTATTAGGAACCAAGACTCTTATGATCTTAATCAAACACTAACTCCAATGAATACCGAAGCTCAAACCCGCTTGAATGATTGTCAGATGAGCAAATATGGGACCACTGGGTCAACAGTATTCGGATTTTAATTAAATGCCTATATTCCTACAAAAGAATAAGAGTGTAATAAAAAAGCTTTTTGCAATAATTGCATTCTTTTCTATTATCCTTTCCTCTGCTTCACCGGTATTTTCTGCAACAGATCCGGTAGACAACACGATAAACACTCTAAACACAGCTCTCTCAGGGACAAGTGCGAATACCGCTAACACAAGCGCAAACTCAACTGTTCCGGGCGTATCTGGAAACGGAACTATTTCAACTCGAAACGAAACTGGGGCCTTGAATGTGGCAACAAACGACAATGCCAATGACCCAAATTGTGGAGATCCAGAGTTCGGGTGTCCAGGAGCATATGACGCTGCAGTTGCCGCTCAAGCAAATTCCGCCTCCAATCCAAGCAACACTACAAACAATGCCAATACAAATTCAGTGAACGCAAACAAAAATGATGAGGAGAGTGCCATGTGTGGAGCAGGAGATTGGGTAGTCCACATGCCTTCATGTATCGGGATAATGGCCCTCACCATTACAGGCAAACTAGTTGGATTAACTGGAGTGGTTTTGAACTACACCATAGACTTCACGATCGTGAAAATGGCTGATTTTGTAAACTCAAGTGGCGGAATACATGTTGCATGGAAAACTTTGCGAGATTTGGCAAACATATTCTTCATATTCATGCTTCTTTATATCGCTATAAGAACGATACTTCTCGGGCTAGATGCCGCACACACCAAAGACATGATCGTTTGGGTAATAATATCCGCACTTTTTATAAACTTCAGCCTTTTTGCAACAAAATTTGTGATAGATGCCTCAAACATCACAACTATGCAATTCTACAAATCCGTCCTTGGCGACGGACCAAGTAGCAGTGATGCGGGTTTATCTTATCGTTTTTTGAATATAACCAAACTCACAACACTTTACAAAGTAGATGACAAAGGAAATGGCCTTTCAACTGTATCCATGGGAAATAACACTTTCACAGTTGGAATAATGGGCTCTATTTTTGGGATAATTCTTTCCGTAGTATTCTTGGCTTTCGCCATAATGCTCGTTCAGAGATTCGTCACTTTCCTTGTCGTAATGATTCTCTCTCCCATAGCCTTCTTAGGCCTTGCTATTCCCAAGGTCAAAAAGGCTGTAACAGACCCATGGTTTTCAGCTCTCATTGATAATGCAATATTCGCTCCAGTAATGATGATCATGCTTTGGGTTGTCCTGATCATCATTACCGACAACGGATTCACTACCGCCATAAACCAAGGTAGTAGTACTGACGGAACAATGTATAATGCTCTTTCTGGAGGACTAGTGGACTCCATTTCTGTTGTATTAAACTTCGCAATCGTCATAGGTCTTCTAGTCGCCACTCTGGTGGTCGCCAAGAAAACAGGAGCAGGCGGGGCAGGTATGGCAACAACTCTAGCCACAGGAGTAGTAGCAGGAGGTATTGCAAAAATAGGAAGAGGTACAATCGGTAGAGGTGCGAATGCACTTGCAAACAGTCAAACACTCCAGAGAAGTGCTGCAACAAATATGTTCGCACGCGGAGCCCTAAAGGGAGCAAAAGGTGTTGCTGGAACCAGTTTTGACCTAAGAGACACCTCGGCAACGAAGAAGCTTGCCGGCATATCTGGTTTGGATTTTGGTAAAGGTGATGGAAAAGGTGGATACAAAGAGAGGTTGGCGTCTGATGTAAAGAAAAAGGAAGAAGAGGCAGCACAATTCAAGGATGTAAAACTATACAGTGAGGAAGGCAAGAAAATTATAGATCAAGCAAAGACCAAAATGGAAGCCGCTGACAAGAACATAGAAAGAATAACCAAGGATATAAATAAGGCCAAAGCAGAAGGTGGCAAAGAAGATTTTGTAAAACAACTTGAGGAAGAAAAACACAAAGCACTATATGCGAGAAAAGCTGCCGAGAAGGAGGCGGCAGATGTAGACAAGAACCCAGAAATGATGAAGAAGGGGAACGAGGCCTTTATAGTAGGAACTCAATCAATCATAGGTCGAATGAAGTACGACCCATTCAAAGATAAAACTCCTAACAGTAAGACCGATGAGGCTCTAGGTGTAGCTGCTAAAATATTCAACCCAAGCGGTACCCAAGCTGCAAAAAAGGTCTTGGAACAACAAAAGGAAGAGGCCAAAAAATCTGATGCCAAGTTCATGGAGGAACGAGATAAAAAAGTATACAACGAAGAAGTCCTACCTACACAAAAGAAGATAGAGGAAATAAAGGGGCAAATGAACAAAGCAGAAAAAGATTTTGAAGAAAAAACCAAAAACATTACCGAGCAGAGTATGGTAGAAAATGATAAAGAGCTTAAAGAAATGAGCGACAAACTCAAAGGAATAGATACTGAAGTGGCTGAGAAAAAATCAAAACTGGAGGAAATAAAGGGAATAATAAACGACCCGACAGTCCCAGCAAACAGAAGTATGCTTGAGAAACAAAGGCAGGAGTTAGAAGAAGAGCTTAAACAAATAACCACAACAAGAGAAGTAACCGAGGCCGAACACAAAACTAAGATAAAAGAAAAGATTGAAAGCAAAAAAGCAGAAATACAAACAGAGTACGAAGCATCAAAAGTCAAACTCAATAAAGATCTAGAAACACAGGAACAAAGAATAAAGGGAATAAACGAAGCCTACGGTAAACTCGCCGAAAGAATGTCCAAGACTAAAAAAGAACAAGCCCAGACGATAATCGAGGCCTTGAATCAAGCAAAGGACAGTGCCCCCCAAGAAAAGCCGGCAGAAGGAGCCACACCAGCCAAACAATAAATTAAATTTGAATGTTAATTTAAAAACAAATTAACATTCAATAATTTCTCTATATAGACTTTTTGTTTTAAAATATACACTATGGCGCAATACTCAGACGAACAAGTAAAAGAGAGGTTTGATAACCTTCCAAATGATATCAAAACCGCAATCACCTCTGTTGATTTTGCAAAAACCCTTCAGTTCATAGGAGAAGAAAATAATCTTCACTATGACAAGCTCGATATACTCTTCGAGGAAGTGGGCTTCGTTATGCTCGGGTTTAAATCTGTCAAAGATTTTGCAAATACACTTTCAAGTAGACTCGGTATGCAGATGAGTGAAATACTCCCTGTAGTTAAGGGCGTTGATGAACTTATATTCAAACCAATCAAAGAGTCTCTGGAGAAAAACGTTGAAACTCATGAGGAGAAAAATGAATACACTTTTGTAGAAAAACCAGACGAAGAAGTCCACCTCCCCAAAATGAAAGATGCTTCTAACTTGGAGACCTTAGAGGAGCCGGCAGAAGGAGAGGGACTTAACCGTGAGGAAATACTAAAAGAAATTGAAAACCCAACAAAAAATCCACAAGTCGCCACAAAAGCGCCTAATGCTACAGACCCAAGCAAAAAATATCCATGGGACGAAGTCTTGGGAGGATCTCCGAGTGTTTCCAAAACAGAACCAGAAGTGAAATCTAAAGAGGCAGTCGAGTCAAAACCAGATATAGACGTAATACCTGAAAGTGCCCTAGCAGAAAAAGAATTAAACATCCCCCTAAAAACAATAACAATAGACCAAAAAGGAAACCTCTCCCCACAAGACGAACCAAAGAAGAAACTTTCTCTAGCTGACGAAGCAAGAAGGCTTGAGGAAGAAAAAAAGTTTAATTTGCTAAGGCAAGGCAGTCAAAGGACCGATACAATATTCCAAAAAACAGCAAACACAAACATAAGTCCATCCATAAAAATGGATTCCGTAGTACAATCAAAGAAAGAAGTCGTCATGGCAAAACCAGATGCAACAAAAGAAAGTGCATCGACTCCAATTGAAGCAAATATACCAAGAACAAATGATCCGTACAGGGAATCTGTGGAATAAATTAAATATTATATCTGCATTTGAGTTATAATATCTCTATGCAATTTCAAGTACCTCAATTCATCGAAGTTGAAGATAAGATATTCGGCCCGCTAACCTTTAAACAGTTTATATATGTTGCCGGAGGCTTGGGAATGATGGCGATAATATTCTTTTATTTACCATCTTTTTTGGCCTATCCTTTGATGGCCCTTGTTGGTGGCTTCTCGTCAGCTTTGGCATTCTATAAGGTGAACAACAAACCTTTTATAGAGCTAGTTGAAGCCGCTTTTAAATATTCGGTAAAAAACAAGCTTTATATTTGGAAAAAAGTCCCAAAAAAAGTTAATCCTCAAACAGCGATGGCAGATATCGCAATAGGAGGCGGACCAATAGACAGCTTGCTTTCCCCGAGACTATCAGATAGCAAACTTAAAGATTTGGCATGGAGTCTCGATGTAAGTGACAAAATGAGTGGAGAAACTGTAAGAAGAAACATAATAACAAAATAAAATGGCAGGAATAGACACACAATCAACACAAGAATTTCCACCCTTAAAAGAAGTAAGGGATGGTATTGTTGTATTAAAAGACGAGTCTCTTAGGGCTATTTTGATGACGTCCTCCACCAATTTCGCCCTAAAGTCAGGCGACGAGCAGAATTCCATTATTTACCAATTCCAAAATTTCCTAAACTCGCTTGATTTTTCGGTTCAAATTTTTGTTCAGTCTAGAAAACATGACATAAGGCCATACATAACTCTCCTTGAGGAGCGTTATAAAGAGCAAATAAACGACCTTCTTAAAATACAAACCCACGAATATATTGATTTTATAAAAACTTTTACTGATAGTGCTAATATAATGGTAAAAAGATTCTATATAATAGTTCCTTATTCACCATCAATAATAAGCGGGGCAGGAAAAAGCGGGCCACTCTCACTAATTGCCGGGAAACAAACAAAACAGGAGGAAAAGGTTTCGTTTGAAGAATATAGAACCCAACTTGAACAAAGAGTCGCGGTTATCGAACAAGGACTTGTCCGTTGTGGAATAAGAGTGACCCAACTTGGGACAGAAGAAATAATAGAACTTTTCTACAAAATGTTTAACCCGGGTGAAATGGACAACCCTACTGGCCTTTCAAAACTCAAGTAACCAACAATTCAACATCCATTAAACGCCCACATGGGGTATAATATACTGAGCTTTTCGCTTAAATATGGGGTTATTCGATTTTTTAGTAAAAAATAAAGAGGAGAATCTGCCAACCGCAGTTCTACCAAAAGAAATATATGAGTCGGGAATACTCGAACTCAAGGATGTTATTGCTCCATCAGCCTTACAAATAACTCCAAAGGAGTTAAATCTGGGTGAGAAAATAGTTAGAACCTTTTTCGTAATATCATATCCAAGATTTCTATCTGAAAGCTGGTTCTCTCCAATAATCAACCTCGACAAAGTTTTTGACGTTTCAATTTTCATCCACCCCATAGAGACAGCAACAATACTCCACCAGTTTGAAAAAAAGGTTGCAGAAGTTGAAAGCCAAATACGAGAAAGAGAGGCAAAGGGGCTCGTTCGTGATCCAATACTAGATACCGCCTATAGGGACCTCGAACAACTGAGAGATGACCTCCAGCAAGCTCAGGAACGTATATTTGATGTAGGTTTATACATATCAATATACGGCGATTCTGACGCTGAGCTAGATAAGGTTGAATCCGAGGTAAAATCAATCCTCGAATCAAAACTTGTTTACCTAAAGCCAGCACTTTTCCAACAAGAACAAGGCTTTAAGAGCATTTTGCCGGTTGCGACAGATGAACTTATGGTTCACTCGAAGCTAAATTCCTCACCACTTTCATCTGTATTTCCATTTATTTCCTTTGACCTAACTTCTGATAGGGGAATACTCTACGGGATAAACAGACACAACGCTTCTTTGGTTTTGTTTGATAGATTTTCGATGGAAAACTACAACTCTGTAATATTTGCCAAATCCGGTTCAGGAAAATCTTACTCTACAAAACTAGAAATCTTAAGGACACTAATGTTTGATA
Source organism: uncultured Candidatus Saccharibacteria bacterium (assembly GCA_964443725.1). Lineage (GTDB taxonomy): Bacteria > Patescibacteriota > Minisyncoccia > Phycocordibacterales > JAKFXT01 > CAYUDP01. Next base: position 33,394 of record CAYUDP010000001.1, on the reverse strand, counting down.
CTGAGGTTTTGGTTATTGACCCTGAAAGGGAATATGAATACCTAGCTGAAGCAACAGGAGGTAGATATTTCAATATTTCTCTTACTTCAGAACACCATATAAACCCATTCGATCTGCCAGTTCCAAGAGAGGACGAGTCAGGGGCAGACATTTTGCGTTCAAACATCGTAAATCTAGTAGGTCTTTTTAGAATAATGATGGGAGGACTCACTCCTGAGGAAGACGCTATTATAGATAGGGCAATAACAGAAACATATGCCTTGAAAGATATCACACCTGAGGCTGATTTTTCATCTATAGATCCACCACTCATGTCAGATTTTGAACTTGTTTTGTCTGGCATGGAAGGAGGGGACTCCCTTGCTCAAAGATTAACCAAATATACCAAAGGTACATGGGCCGGCTTTATAAACAAACCAACAAATGTTGATATAAACAAAAAATTCGTCGTTTTCTCAGTACGTGACATGGAAGATGAACTAAAGCCTATCGCAATGTATATTGTCACTCATTTCATATGGAACGCCATAAGAAAAGACATCAGAAAAAGGCTTCTTGTTGTTGATGAGGCATGGTGGATGATGAAATCTGAAGATACAGCCTCTTTCTTGTTTAGTCTCGTAAAAAGAGGTAGAAAATACTTCCTAGGAGTCGCCACTATCACACAAGACGTAGCCGACTTCCTAAAATCCCCTTATGGATTACCTATCATTACCAACTCTTCGATTCAGATACTACTTAAACAATCTCCAACATCCATAGACACAGTAAAGCAAACTTTCAACCTAACTGAGGAAGAAAAATATCTATTGCTAGAGTCTGATGTAGGTGAAGGCATATTCTTCGCCGGACTTAAACATGTAGCTATAAAAATAATCGCTTCGTATACAGAAGACCAGATCATCACATCTGACCCATCTCAAATCCTATCGATCAGGAAAGCAAAAGCTGAACTCAAGCTTGCAAACTAAAGATGTTTGGCAGTAATTATCCGAAAAGAATAGGTATCGTAAGTAAAATAGGACTTTATGCTAGCGCTTTAGTATTTGATCTTGTTCAAATACTGTTAGATTTTATTGCTGTTGGGGCAATATTGGGAACTATAATCACAGCCTTCGCATGGATAATGTATTTTATATGGTTTAAAATATTAGGAGTACCTTTCACTATAGGTTCTGGTTCAAATAG
>CAYUDP010000001.1:30223-32106 GCA_964443725.1 uncultured Candidatus Saccharibacteria bacterium | reverse complement strand
TTATATGGTTTAAAATATTAGGAGTACCTTTCACTATAGGTTCTGGTTCAAATAGTTCAAGAAGATCAATAGCTTTTTTTGCCGGAGGAATCGGGGAGATGATTCCACTCATTAACGCTCTCCCTATGTGGACAATATCAATAACAATTATTATCAGTGCCACAAACAAAGAAGATGCTGAAATAGCAAAGAAAAATAAGACCAAAACAAATACAGGCCAGAAAAATACCCCCGAAGAAACTAACCCAGAAGTAAGCGGGACAAATAATAGTGCAATAAGGGACATAAGGACAATAGCTCCCGATGTCAAAGACTCAGAACAATACGAGGAAGCGAAACATATATCAGAAAAAATGCTAGAACTAAAAACCATACCAAGTATAGCCCCAAACAACAACCAAAATGCTTAGATTTATTAAAATAATCACAATAATACTGTCTCTCTTACTTGTATCTCCGATATTAGCAAGAGCAATAGACCTTGGATCATTAGGGGGAGGGGACGGTTCTGTTACAGGACTGATGGTCCCCTCTGTCCCTACTCCAGGAGAAAACGTATCAATAGAGCTAAGTAGCAACTCCTTCAATATCGACACGGCAAATATTGTCTGGTCAGTGAACGGTAAAGCCATTTTCAGTGGCAAGGGCGAAAAAAGAATATCTGTTAAATCTGGCACCATAGGGACACAAACTGAAGTTGTTGCAATAATAGAAGGTCCGGATGGATCAAGTATCAAAAAGATGTTTGTCATAATACCAACAGCAGTAGACATGATATTTGAAGCCGATACCTATACTCCAGCTTTCTATAGTGGAAAGGCCCTCCCAACATCTGAGGCAAAGGTTAAAGTTTGGGCAATCCCACATTTGAGACTAAAAGATGGTACAGAAATCCCAAGAAATGAACTCACATATACGTGGAGCGTAGATGATGAAGTAAACGGAAGAGCTTCTGGATACGACAAGGAAACTTTTTCTTTTCTTATGGGGTATTTACCAGAAAATTCACCAAAAATTTCAGTAGAAGTTTATTCCCAAGAATACAACATGAAAGCGGTAGGGGAGCTAAAAATTTCCCAGTCCAATCCTGAAATAATATTCTATGAAGACTCTCCCCAATCGGGCCTAAAGCTCAACAAAGCAATAGGTGATAAAATGTTTATGGATGGTCCAGAATTAACGATATTTGGCTCTCCATATTTCTTCTCAGAAAAAAACCAGCCGTCAAAAAACTTTAACTACAAGTGGTACATAAACGGCGAGGAGCAGAACAATAAGACAACCAAATTAACTGTAAGAAAGCCAAATACTTCTGGTAAATCATCAGTATCATTCTCAATCGAAGGGATAAAAAAATTGTTCCAATCTACAAAAAAAGAAACGACAATAGAATATGAAGCCTCAAACTTATAAAAAAATAAGTGCTATATTATCGGGCTTTTTATCATTTGTACCTTTAGCTATTCTCTTTGTGCCAACTTTGGCTTTTTCTGATAACCAACAAACTTACACACTTCTTGCTCCACTACCAAGTATTGGCCAGACATATACACCAAGTAATTTCCCAAACTATTTGAATCAAATGGTTAAACTCTTGATAATCCTCGCTGCAATATTGGGGGTTATGAGGATAACAGTTGGGGGGCTTAAATACATGACAACGGAAGCTTTCTCGGAGAAGGGTAATGCCAAAGAAACCATAAAAGGCGTAGCAGTTGGGCTTCTTTTGCTTGCTGGAGCATTTTTGATACTAAACACCATAAATCCAGCCATATTGAGCTTCAACCTAAATCCAGTAAGTGTTTACGCCCCAACCACTGTAGTATCTGACACTGAAAGAATAAATTTTACAAACCGAATAATCTCTGAAGGTATCGATAAAG
>CAYUDP010000001.1:24067-30123 GCA_964443725.1 uncultured Candidatus Saccharibacteria bacterium | reverse complement strand
GACACTGAAAGAATAAATTTTACAAACCGAATAATCTCTGAAGGTATCGATAAAGTCAACGATGGTTTGGAAGCCTCAAACCAGCCAAAATTATCCGCCTCTCAAATCGGAAATACCATATGTACTGGCAAAGGCCAAATTGATGTTGTCACTGGTACCAATTATGTCACCGTCACATCAAATATTCATGGCGGAGATGTAGGTGTAAGTTGCAATTACTATCAAACACTTAGTGATTGTCAAAAATATCTGCCGGGCATAAAAAAGAATTATGACATCGTCGGAAATATAGAGTGTTATTCAAGCAAATAAAATGTCAAAAACTGTAGCAATTTCAATAATCTCTTTTGTCATCCTGTGTTTAGGTTTTGGAATTTTCTATTGGTATAAATCAATAAATGTCTCTGATAGTAATGGGAATACTAGTGCCCAAGAGGAGGCAAAGAGAGATATACCTATATTCCCATTTGACAACAATGGTCAAAATACAAGTAGTCAACAAAGCACAAGTACTGGAAACAACAACCAAAATCCAGTAGAAATACCCGCAATAAGACAACTCTCCACTTCCCCTGTTTCAGGATTTACATTCTACGAAAGCTCAAATGATGGCCTCACAGTTAGATATATGGAAGGAGAGAAGGGGAATATAATAGACATACCATTTTCATCAGTAAACAAAGAAAGGGTGACAAATAGAACCCTTATATTAATAAGAGAAACTTTGTGGCTTTCGGGTGAGTCAGGATTCCTCTCAAGATTCGCCGACCCAACATCAGATACCTTGAATACAATATTCGGACAAATAGTAAACAATTCATCAGCATCAACTTCTCCAAAAGATTCGTCATCGGAAAATTTGTCAGACATTGAGACGGTTGCTTTACCAAAGGGTATATATCAAGCAGTCTCTATACCATTTGATAAGACACAGAGTAAAAATAAGGCCACAAAGCCAAAAATAGCGTTCTTGGACAAGATAAACAACGAGACAGGTGTATTCATATCAAACGAAGATGGCTCCGTTATGAAGCAAATAGCCTATCTTCCAATAAATGAGTGGAAAATTTTGGGAGCAACCAATGAAAATGTATTCATACAAACGAAACCATCTTTTAACTACCCATCGCTTTACTATTCTATAAATATTAATTCTGGAAAATTAAGTAAAGTGTTAAACGGACCAAGTGGCAGTTCAGGTGTGCTAAGTGAAAAAGGTCAATACATACTATATTCTGGGGTAACTGAAAACTTGCCTATGGTTTATTACTACGACCTAAAGAAGAAATCTACAGAGCCATTGCCATTGTTTACTTTTGCAGACAAATGTTCGTTTGCGAAAGACGACTCTTTCTTTATATGTGGGGTTCCAAGCCAAATAGAGAAGGGTAAATACCCAGATGATTGGTACAAGGGAATAACATCCTTTAAAGACGAGATATGGATAGCAAGCCCAAAGACAGGGGAAATAAGTCAATTCACTACTCCAACTAGAAGTGGTTTTACTTTCGATATAACAAACCCAAAAATATCTCCAGACAAAAAATACCTTGTTTTCATAAACAAAAATGACAATACACTGTGGAGCGTAAGACTCCCAAATGGTCTCTCTCAAACACACACAAATGCAAGTACTACAGTAGCAACCACAACTAAAAAATAACCCCAAGAATGGGGTTATTTTTTAGTCTTTTGGTATATCTGGATTTTTGGCTTCAACATACTTTATTACAATGTGTCGCCATTTCCCTTCACCTCTTGATTCTGTTTCAATGTTTGGATGATTTTGAAAATGTGAGTGTACGACACGCCTTTGGTACGAACTCATAGGCTCCAACTCCACCTCATGTTTGAAAGTTATAGCCCTTTCAGCAAGCATCATGGCCATACCAATAAGCCTTTCTCTCGCCTTCGCCCTGTAGTTATTTATATCAACGGAATAGATAGTTTCCGTTTCTCCATATTTATTCTCAAGAATCTTTCTAAAAACACAATTTAGGGCAGACAAAACTTCACCTCCTTGGCCAATTAAACGTCCACTTTCGTCAGTTTCAATTGAAAATATGGTTTCTGGCCCAGATATTTCATATACAATACTGCCACACTCAAAACCTCCCATCTCTAGTATTTTTCTCAAAAGGCTTTCGATATCTTCTTTTTTTGGTGTTTTATTTTCCGACATACTTTTTCTTTATATATAAATCCTGTGCAATAGAAAACAGACTGCTTGTAATGAAATATACAGCAATCGCAGCCGAAAGGAAGTAGGCGGTAGGAATCATAAGCGCTGGCAAGAAATATCTAGCCTGCATATTCATATTTCTCGCAAAATCATCCTGGAAAGTTCTTTCTTGCCCATCTTTTAGTTCTGGGGACTTTGGTATAGATATTTGGGCTTGGATAAATTGGGCGACACCCGCAAATATAGCTAGGATTAAGCTTTTTTTAGACATGTCAAATATCCCAAAAAGAATCATGGACGTTTCTTTCGGGACACTAATAAAACTATATAGATCGGTTGCATTTATATGTGGCAAACCAGATCTTGAAAAGATAAAAAATAGAGCAAAAATAACAGGAAGTTGTATAAGTATTAGAAAAAAACCAGCGAATGGGTTTATTTGCTTTTCTTTATATAAATCCATTGTAGCTTTTGCATAAGCCTCTTTGTTGTCCTTATATTTTCTCTTAAGATCTTCCATTTTGGGCATAAGATCTTTCATTATAAGTTGTGTTTGGAAGGCCTTTTTTGATAAAGGGAAAAGAACAAGTCGGACTATAATCGTAGTTAGAAACACAGCAATAGTTATATTCCCCCCAGGAATAGAGTCGATAAGAAAAACAAGGAGATTATATATTGGCTGATAGAAAACAGTGTGGAAAAAACCTCCGCTCATATTGGGGCTATTCTACCTTTGTAATAGGTAAGTAGCAAGTTCTTATTTTAGCAAAACCTTGAGCAGTTCCTCTTTTATTTCAGAAAAAGATAGTTTTAATACGCCTTTTTTACAATAAATTATGGCGGATCCTTTTAACTTTGAAGTATCAATTGTTCCAATAACTGAATAGACCTGTCTTTTTAGTTTATTTCTTATTGGTTTGGTTGTTGCAACTTTATTTGAAACAACACAAGAAAACCTTGGTTTTTCAGTGTTTTTTATTATTCTTATTGAAAAATTGTCTGTAAAAAAAACAAACCCCTGCGAGTTTAAACTCGCAAAGGATTGTCTATTTAGCCTTTTTTCTTTTCCAAGCATTATACAGTCAGCTTCTTTCGCCCTTTTTGGCGTCTTCTGGCAACTGTTTTCTTTCCACCTGGAGTTTTAGCCCTTACCAAGAATCCGTGGCTTTTGGCTCGCTTTTTCTTTTTTGGTTGATATGTAACTGACATATATTTGGGATACTACATCATATTTTGATTTTTTTCAAGATTTGCTTATTAGTTTTAAGATTTGGAAAATAAAATACAGTTGTCAGTATGGTTATTTGAACTTTTGTGATTTATCCACCACTTATCACCATAAAAATATTTTTTTGGTAAGTTCTCCACATATCCACATGATATATAATACCTTGCATATATGTTGTTAATGGAAAATAAAAAACTCTGGGATAGGGTGTTGGTAGAAATAGAACTTAATGTTTCTAAAGCTACTTTTGCTACTTGGTTTAAAAATACTGCAATTCTAAAACAAGAGGATGGGATAGTGTTTATTTCTGTGCCAAACCAATTTGTAAAAGAATGGCTCTATAACAAATACCACAAGACGATTTTAAAAATACTACGTGATATATCTGAAAACGTTAGATCTATCGAATATCTTGTTGTTAAAGAACCTGCAAAAACTGAAAGTATTGCTAAGAAAATCGTTGATAACCAAACAAACGAACTTCCTTTGAGTGAACTTTATATAAACAAGGATGACAATCTTAACCCACGTTATATATTCGACAGCTTTGTTGTTGGTTCTTTTAATGATTTAGCTTTTGCAGCAGCTCAAGCTGTTATAAAAAAACCTGGTATCTCCTATAACCCGCTATTTATTTATGGAAATAGCGGGTATGGTAAAACACACCTAATACAGGCGATAGGGAACTATATAAAAGCAAATTTTCAAGGTAAGCGTGTTTACTACACAACGTCTGAAAATTATTTCCTAGGTTTAGTAAATGCTGTTCAAGAAAACAAAATACCTATTTTTAAAGAAAAATATAGGAAATATGATGTTTTTATAATGGATGATATCCAATTTTTGTCCGGAAAAGAAAAAACTCAAGAGGAGTTATTTCACCTATTTAACACTCTTTATGATAATAATAAACAAATAATCTTTTCTTCTGATAAGCATATACATCAAATACCTAACCTTGAAGACCGCTTAAAATCTAGGTTTAGCGCTGGAATGATAGTTGATATTCAAGAACCAGATCATGAGTCTCGTCTTGCAATATTAAAAAGTAAACTTCAAGCTCATAATATTCCTATTGGTAATGGTATTTTGGAGTATATAGCCGAAGCATCAAGTAATATAAGAGAACTTGAGGGTGCTTTGAATGTTATAATCTGCCAAACAAATCTAAAAAATAAAGAATTATCTTTAAATGAGATAAAAAATATTGTAAAAGAAACAACAAAACCAAAAAGAAGTATTTCTATAAAAGAAGTTATAAAAACTATATCTGATTTTTATGATATCCCTGAAGATAGTATTTATGAAAAAAGTAGGAGAAAAGAAGTGGTTAAACCAAGACAAGTAATAATGTATATATTAAGAGAGGATTTTAAAATATCTTACCCAACAATTGGGGAAAAATTAGGTGGTAGAGATCATACAACAGTTATTCATTCTTGTGAAAAGATAAAAAATGATATAAAAGTCGATAGTATTTTATCTGATGAGATTAGTAAGATTAAAAATATGTTGAAATAATGTTAATAACATATTAATAAATTGTTTGTAAATTATTTTTAACTGTTTATTAAAAAGGATAATAATTAAAAGTAGTCATAAATTAAACATAAAGTTAGTTAGTTATTAAAAAATAAAATAATAAAACATCTTTATAAAACAATAGTTAAAAAAGATAACCACATATAAACAGGTATATAATATGAAAATTGAATGTTTAAAAAATAAATTAGAAATAATAATATCTAAAGCAGAAAAGATTGTTTCTAAAAACCAGAATCTACCAATATTATCTTGTTTACTTATTGTTGCTAAAGAAAAAACAATATCAATTAAGGCTACCAATTTAGATCTTGGTGTTGAATTAAATATTCCAGCTAAGGTTATAAAAGAAGGAGTTGTTGCTGTTCCTGCTAGTATTTTTTCAAATTACTTAAATTCAATAAAAGATGATAAACCAATAACTCTTGAATTAGTAAATGATAATTTAAAAATTACTACAGATAAATCATCTACTACAATAAAAACATTTTCCTATGAAGACTTCCCATTTATTCCAAGAATTGAACCAGAGTCAGCTTTTAGTATAAAAATAAAAGACTTTTTAAATGGTATAAAGTCTGTTTATTTTAGTGCTTCTACTTCAAGTATTAAACCAGAATTAGGTAGTATTTATATAAATAATGAAGGTGATAGTTTAGTTTTTGTTGCAACTGATTCGTTTAGATTATCAGAAAAGAAGATAAAATTTTCATCAGGTGAAGGTAGTTTTAATCATATTCTTATACCAGTAAAAAATGCTGTTGATATTTTAAAAATATTAGATGGTTTCTCTGGTGACGTTGAGATTGTTTATAATAATAATCAAATCGGTTTTATTTTTGAGGATAATTATATAACTTCTAGAATAGTAGATGGGTCTTTTCCTGATTATAAGCAGATTATTCCTAAAGAACCAACAACAATAGTAAATATATTAAAACAGGATGTTGTAGATGCGCTTCGTGGAGTTAATGTATTTTTGGATAAATTTAATCAAGTAAAAATTACTGCATTAAAAAATAATAAAGATATTGTTTTTGAAACAAAAAATGGTGAAGTTGGGGAAATTGTTGAAAAAATAAAATGCGCAACTTCTGGAGAAGA
>CAYUDP010000001.1:15522-23967 GCA_964443725.1 uncultured Candidatus Saccharibacteria bacterium | reverse complement strand
TTTTGAATACCATATTCCCAATATTTATATTGGGGGTCATTATTTGGATCATCTGTCCTACTAGAGAGGGGATTGTTTTTATCAATCCAATATAAAATAGAGTGGATCTCACCACCAACAGGAACCTCAATTATATTTTCCTTGGAAGTTGATTCGTTTGCGATACTGCCAGTTGTTTTGTCCATTAATACAGTTTTACCCCCCTGATATATACCCTTTATTATTGAAGGGTAATTAGAGATATCTTTGGGTGTTGCTTTTGGAAAGTCTTCAGGTGGATATTTAACAAGTGCATACTGCATGAATTCGTGCCACATTGGTGCAACTACAAGTCCAGCAACTTTCTTGTCTATGGGAGTATTATCGTTGTTCCCAGCCCAAGCTCCAGAGGCGATACTTGTAGAGTATCCAAGTATCCAAGTGTCTTTATAGTCGTTTGTAGTACCTGTTTTTGCAGCGACAGGCAGTCCTTTGAAGTATAAAGCAGAGTTTGCGCCATAAGATGGTATTCTTGCATTATCATCTGACAAAACATCAGAAATTGTTCTTGCGATATCACTATCTAATACCTGGCTCTGATTATTTTCATAGTTTTCTAAAATATTTCCGTTTGCATCTTCAACTTTTAATATTCCAGTATAATGGTTTCTTACACCGTCATCAGCGAAAACGCTATACGCTGAAACCATGTCGAGCAGTTTTACTTCACCACCACCCAAAACCAACGTAAGTCCATATCTAGACTCATCGCCTAAGGTTGAGATGCCCATATCTTTAGCTGTCTGCAGAGAGTCTTTTATTCCAGCAAGGTATAATAGTTTAACAGAAGGGATGTTTAGTGATTGAGCTAGAGCCCCCCGCAGGGATATTGGCCCTCTAAATTTTTTATCATAGTTTTCAGGGTTATAACAAACAGCCCCGTTATATAAAGGTTTACTATCAACACTGCACATAGTTGAAAATTCAGTTGGAGCATCAAATAGTACTGTTTGGGGGAGATAGCCCTTTTTGAAGGCTGTTGCATAAACAAATGGTTTAAAAGATGATCCTGGTTGCCTTAATGCTGTTGAAATATTGAAAGCCCCGTCAATTTCTTTATCAAAATAATCTCTTGAGCCGACCATTGTGAGTATTTGTCCTGTTTTTGGGTCAATTGCCACCAAACTTGCATTTTCTGCATTAAACTTCTTTTTATTTTCAAAAGCAGTTCTTTTTACTATTTCTTCAGCTTTACTCTCAAGATCCCAATCTAGGGTTGTGGTCACTTTTAACCCACCGTTATCAAGAACTTGCTTGCCATACTTGTTTTCTAAGTAATCTTTTATATAGAAAACAAAGTGAGGTGCTTTTATACCACTTGGAGATTGTGGGTTAAAAACAACTTTTTCTGTTGACGCAGAATCATATTGTTCTTTGGTTATATATCCTAAGGCAAGCATTCTTGATAAAACCAAATTTTTTCTATCCTCAAGCTCTTTTTTGTGTGTCCCATAAGGCGAGTAGTATGTTGGAGCTTGTGGTAGAGCCGCAATAAAGGCTGATTGAGCCAAGCCCAGTTCTTTAGCGTGTTTGCCAAAGAAAGTTTGACTAGCTTCCTCTACACCATATACAGAGCCACCATAAGGGTTTTCATTCAAATAGACTTCAAGTATTTTGTCTTTGGACATTTGTTTTTCAAGACGAAGGGCTAGTATTATTTCCTTAAATTTTCTAGATATTTTCTTTTCTTTTGTTAATAAAGAGTTTTTTATTACTTGTTGGGTAATAGTAGACCCTCCTTGTGAGTATCCAAGGGCTGTCGAGTTAGCAAACACTGCCCTTATTAGGGAAGTTGGTCTAATACCATGATGCTCATAAAAACTAGAATCTTCTATGGCTATGGTGGCTTTTTGTATATTGTCTGATATTTCAGAAAGTGGCACAGAGGTTCTTCTTGTGTCTGTTTGTAAATCATAAAGAAGAACTTCTCCAGACCTATCAAAGATCTTTGTTGACTGGGTGACTATTCTGGAGTTGAAAGCCTCAACATTTGGCATTGGCAGTGTTGTTGCCCATATAAAAACAAAACCCGCACATATTGCTGATAGTCCTAAGAAAATCAATATAAAATGACTCTTTTTCCTCTTTTTTGTCATCGATTAATTATAAACCAATATTTATAACTTATATAAACAATTTTGTTTGTAAAGGCGATTTTTTCTTAGCCAAGCTCATAAAATTATGATAAATTTACAAACATATGTGGTTTCAAAAAGAAAAGGCTATTATAGATGAGCAAAAAATAGAAGACTTATTAAGCCGTGGGGTTTTTGAGTCCATACCTGAACAAGAAATAAAAGACAAACTCTATTCAGGTAGGGTATTGAGGGTGAAAATGGGTATTGATCCTACAAGCCCAAATATTCATCTAGGAAGGGCAGTCGCCATACACAAACTAAGAGTTTTCCAAGAATTGGGGCACAAGATAGTTTTTCTGATAGGAGATTTTACGGGGGTAATAGGGGACACTTCAGATAAGGAAAGTGAGAGACCAATGCTTACTCAGGATACTGTATCTACCAATATGGCGTCCTATTTTGATCAGGTGGGTAAAATCCTCGATATGTCGAAAGTTGAGAAACACTATAACTCTGAATGGCTATCAAAATTGGCTTACAAGGATATTTCTCTTCAGGCCGACGCTTTCTCTGTTGCTGATTTCATAGCGAGAGAAAATATTAAAAAAAGATTGGATGCTGGAACTAGAGTTTCTTTGAGAGAGGTTCTTTATCCATTAATGCAGGGTTACGATAGTGTGGCGATAAAAGCTGACATTGAGATTGGTGGTTCAGATCAAAAATTTAATCTTTTGGCTGGAAGAAAATTGCAAGAAAAGTATAAGCAATCACCACAAAGCGTGATGATGGTAAAACTTCTTGCTGGACTTGATGGCAGGAAAATGAGCTCTAGTTGGGGGAATACTATAAATCTGACCGATTCTGCAAAAGATATGTTCGGCAAGGTGATGAGCCTAAGTGACTCGTTAATAATGGATTATGCAGATCTTGCCGCTTATATGAATAAAGATGAGGTTGAAGCAATGTCGCTTGAGATAAACAAAGGTGGAAATCCGAAAGATCAAAAAATTCTTTTAGCAAAGAAGATAGTCGGCCTGTACCACTCAAATGAACAAGCTGAAAAAGAAGCCTTGAATTTTGAAAAGACTTTTTCAAACAAAGAGATTCCGGACGATGTTTTGGTTGTTTCTGGTAATAGCGGTGATAGTTTATCCGCACTATTTATCGATTCGGGGGTTATTGCATCAATGTCTGAGTTTAGGAGACTTGTTCAAAGTGGGGCGATTGAAACTGAAAACGGAGAAAAAATAAGTGATGTTAAATGTGTGGCAAAGTCTGGTAAATATAGGATAGGCAAGAAGAGGTTTATAAGTCTGAATATAAAATAATGGAAAATATTGAAATAGAGATTCAAGTAAGGATAGAGAGGTCTGATACTCTATTAAAATTTCTAGAGTCTGAAGCAAAGTTTATATCTGAGAATAAGCAAGTTGATGAATATTTTACTCCAGTCCATAAGAATTTTGTTTCTATTAAACCAATAGAAGAATGGTTTAGGTTGAGAGAGGAAAATGGGGAATATACTATAAATTATAAGAAATGGCATTATGAAAATGGTATTGGGATTTATGCAGATGAGTACGAAACAAGTGTGGGGGAGAAAGAATTAGCTAGAAAGATATTTTTAGCATTAGATCTCAGACCACTTGTTGTGGTAAATAAAACCAGAAAGAAATTTTTATTCAATGATTATGAAGTCGCTTTTGATAATGTTATTGGACTGGGTAATTTTGTAGAAATTGAATATAAAGGGGGTGATAAGGTTGACCCAAAAATTATTACAAAAGAAATGCTTTCTTTTCTTAAAGAAAAAGACTGTGGGACTGTAGAATTGAATAATGGAGGTTATCCAATGTTGCTACTTTTTCCTGAGGATGCCGAATATATAAAAGTTGATTAAATTTATTTTTTTAACTAACCCCCCCTATATTTATAGGGGGGGTTAGTTATTTACCAGCTCTCTTCCTCGTTGTATTTATCGTAGTCTATATCGTATGTGTCCTCATCCTCTTCTTGTGTTGTATGATGGGCTTTTTTTGGTGTGGGGCCATCTGAAAAATCATCAACTAGGTCGTCACCAGCAACTTCGCCATCATCGGCTTCATCTATAAGGTCAGGGTTGATCACGCCGTCGGCATCAGAATCCATATCTGTGTGAATTCTGCCACCACCTGTCACTTCAATCCCTTCTTCTGCAGCTAAGTCTCCTGCAACACCTTGGAAATCGTCTCCCATAATATTTCTTATACAAAACTAATCTTTTAATTTAATTCAGGGATTTATACACCCTATAACTAATATTGTAAATATCCTCAGAATCTATTGGCAATATTATATTGCTTTCTGTTTATTTAAATCAAGAGACCTGCTGTTGGCAGAGAAGGTGAGGGCTATCGCTATAGCATCAAACTCATCATCCTCTTCTATTTTTTTGTCTATTTTTATTATCTTTTTCACCATAAACTCCATTTGTTTTTTATCGGCTCGCCCACTACCTAAAATGGAAGTCTTTACTTGAAGAGGGTTGAATTCATATACAGATAGACCCCTTTCTTGTGCTAGATACATCAAAACTCCTCTAACCTCTGCTACACGCATTGCTGTCTTCTGATTGTTTGTAAAAAATAAACTTTCTATCGCAAGGTGTGTCGGGGAGAACTGTTGTATAAGTTCTTTTTCTTTGGTTGCCACCTCAAAGAGCCTTTTTGAAAAAGAGTCTTTGGGGGATGTTTTTACGCAAGTTGAATAAAGAAGTTTTTCTTTTCCAACTTCTCCTTCTATAACAGAGAAACCGCACTTATCGTATCCTGGGTCTATCCCTAAAATTTTCATGACTTATAGTGAGAAGTTGTCTGGGAATGAGGCGTTTGTATAAACATCCTGAACCTCATCGTTGTCTTCCAATTCCTCAATCATCTTTGCAAAAGTTTGGGCGCCTTCATTTTCTAGTTCGATTTCAGTTGTTGGTTCCCACCCGTCTTGTGTTTTTGTAAAACCCCAAGTCACAGACCCTATTGCCCCCAAACTTCCACCATACTTTGTTAATATATGTTTTATTTCTTGAGCCGCTTTGTTTCTATTTGAAGTGAGAGCTTCGATTATGATTGAGGCTCCTGAGATGCCGTAAGCCTCGTAGGTGAGTTTTTCCAAACTCTCTGGATCGGTCACACCTTTTTTTATAGCTCTCTCTATGGTGTCTTTTGGCATGTTCTCTTTTTTAGCCTTTTCGATGGCGGTTCTTAATCCTGGGGCAGTTATATCGCCGTTAGCTTTTTTTGATTCATTTGCTATTGATTTACCGAGTTTGCCAAAAAGCTTGCTTCTTAGAGAATCAGCTGCTCCTTTCGCTCTTTTTATTTGTGCCCATTTGCTGTGTCCTGACATAATTAAAAATCGTTAATTATTGAAAAGATAACTAAATAAGTCTTTCTTGTCTATTCTCAATTTTGCTGCCTATGTGCCCCAAACCTCTGTCGGTTATTATTCTACCCCGAGGGGTTCTTTCTATTAACCCAAGTTGTAAAAGGTACGGTTCATGCACTTCTTCGATTGTTCCGAAGTCCTCAGAGAGTGCTGCACCAAGAGTCGAGAGTCCTACTGGTCCGCCGTTAAATTTGTCGGCAATAACATGAAGAAGGGATCTGTCAGAGTGGGTGAGTCCAAGTTCGTCTATACCAAGAAGACTTAAAGCATTATCAACAACACTCCTCTCGAGATTTTTTTTGTTTACTTGTGCGTAGTCTCGGCACCTTCTTAGTAGGAAATTTGCTGTTCTAGGTGTAAAACGACTTCTTTTTGCTATTTCATTTATTGCCCCAGTATCAACTTCAATTCCAAGTAGGTTTGATGATCTTTTGATTATTTTTCCTAACTCCTCTTCGGTATAAAACTCCAATCGGAAAACTCCACCTGAAAAACGAGACCGAAGAGGGGAGGAGAGTAAGGCAATCCTTGTGGTTGCTGCGATTAAAGTAAATGGTGGAAGTTCAAGTTGTATAGTTCTTGCTGATGGCCCTTTCCCTATGATTATATCAAGTACTCCTGACTCCATGGCGGGGTACAGCACCTCTTCGATGGCTTTGTTCAGTCTATGTATCTCATCGATAAATAGTATATCTTTGGGCGATAGATTGGTGAGTATAGAAGCCAAGTCGCCAACTTTCTCAATCGCTGGACCGGAGGTTATTTTGATATTCCCGCCAATTTCCTTTGAAATGAGGTGTGCGAGTGTTGTTTTTCCTAAGCCCGGTGGGCCGTAGAATAATATGTGTTCAGGCGTATGATTTCTTTCAAGGGCGGCCTTAAGTAGTATTTTTAAATTATCTTTAGTTTTTTCTTGACCAATATATTCGTCCCACGATGATGGACGCAGAGTCTGGTCTAAGAAAGACTCGTCGTTTCCTGTTTTTCTATCGTCATTTGCCATATTATCTTCTATTTTATCACACTTTGTGTATCAAATTATTACTTGTTTTTCTTCATAAATGAAGTATAAATACCCCAGTTTGTAACGGAGACTTAAAGCCATGATCACTTTCGACGAGCGCAGGTTCGCGCATGTTTTTCGAAAGGTGTTCAGGGCATTTGAGGCCCCGACGCACCTTTTTGCAATTTTGTCTTACAAGACTGTCGGACCCCAGCACCTGAATTGCCCCAAGAAAATTACGGTTGGTAGCCGAGAATTTATGTATTGGCTCACCCTTACCGCTTGGTGTGACAAAAGGACTAACAGTGCCGATCTTTACGCGAAAATGGCACTGCTCTTTTCAAATCACAGGCAGTTTTTCGACGTTGGTTATCTGCCAAAGGAGGGATACCTCGCGAATCTGTTCCGTAGGTATGGTCTTGGTTTAATGCAATCTGTCCCAAGGGAGTTCATTGAAAGGAAGCGTCATCTGGACTCCTTTTTCGATGGAGACCCAAGAGAGATTTACCGAGGCACAAAGACCATAGAAGAGCTTATGAAAAAGCTTCAGGATCTTGGTCGCAATAGTGGTGTTGGAAATATCTTTCCCGGGGCGAAGGAAAAAATCTTTACTTTACTCGCCATGTTTTTAAGCGAGCTTTCCGAGCTTGATTTTGGGGAAGTTGTACCGATTGATGTTTGGGTACAATCCATTTCAACTTCAACTGGCGTGCTGAAGGGTAGGGGGCAGATTGATCACAATGAGGTCGAAAGAACATTGAGGCCTCTAATGGCTAGTCTGTTCAACAACAAGTTTCGCCATGTTCAAGGTGCCGCGAATGCGACTTACATGCTCGGTGTCGAGCTGTGCAAGACTTGTCGCGTTCGTGATCATAGAGCCACTTGCCCGATTTATTCCGATTGCAACGGGCCGTTTAAGCGGACTAGGCACCCAGAAAGCGGTAAGCATTATGGTCGAATCACAATACCGCCGGATTATATCGGCAAAAACGGCGACGGGCAAAAAAACCTTTTTGTTGCCGATTGAAAGTTCCGCCCACGGATTTTGGTGCGGGACTTTTTGTTTTAATGTTAACTATACTTTGAATCCAAAATGGCCAAGAAGGGGGGTGTGTACTGGACTTGACAAAAAATTGTTTTATGATAGTATTCTTGTGTAGCTCGATAAAGATAGCTTTCTGCGCACATAGCGAGAACAGGAGGATTATCTCTCGAGTTTTTTGTTTGCTTTTCAATCCAGAATATTATTCTCTAAGGAATTAGGTCATTTTTATGGCTTACTGGTGTTTCTGCAAGGACGTTTTGGTACCCCGCTTCAGGCTGGACCGCTGAAACCATCCTCAGGGAAACTCTTAACTTTTGATGCCTAGCATTAAAAGTATTCCTTAGAGAATAATGATCTGGATTTTTTACTCCTCCCACAACTCTTCTTGTGGGCGGTATTTAAAGAACCGTTTTACTGATTTTATAGACTTTGAGTCCAATAACAAGAGGAAAAAACAAAACTCAAATATAGTTGCTTATAGTCAAGATTTGTTTCTGATTTAAAAGTCAATATGGACAAACAGAAGTCTGTTTTTTAAAGACCTATATCAATTACACGCGACAATTCTTCAAGTGTTGTTGTACCATTGAGAACTTTTATGAGTCCATCTTGTATCATATTTGGCAAACCCTGCTCTCTTGAGGCGTTTTCTATTTCAACTTCACTTGGGTTTTGATTTATTACTTCGTTTAGTTTCTCACTCATCATTATTATTTCGAAGATACCCAAGCGGCCCTTGTAGCCCAAACCACTACATTTGTCACAACCTACGGCTTCCCACATTTTTTCTGTTTGCGGTACCTCGATCTCCTCGGGAAGGTCAGATAGCTTTTTTAATATTATTTCTTTTTTCGATG
>CAYUDP010000001.1:0-15422 GCA_964443725.1 uncultured Candidatus Saccharibacteria bacterium | reverse complement strand
CGCAAGGAGGCACGCAATCCTTGTGCAAACGTATAGTCCTTGTGGTCAACTTGAGTTTGAACTATGCCCGAAAGATGGTATTCGATAGGATCTTCGATTGTTATTATTTTTATTTCTGGGGAATGAACTTTACGCAAAAAAGCATAAAGTGTTGTTGTTTTACCTGATCCTGTAGGCCCTGTGGTTAAAAGCATTCCGTTTGGCTTTTTTATTTCATGCTCGAGGATTTTGTATATTTTGTCAGGCATGCCAAGGCTTTCCATTGGGACTTGGATTGATTTTGGATTTAAGATACGTAGGACGACTGATTCGCTGTACGCTCCAGGAAGAATGGATGTACGGATTTCTATCTCATCCTCACCGATTTTTATTGAAAACCTTCCATCTTGGGCTTCTGATTTTACATTAAGCTTCAACCTTGAAAGAAGTTTTATTCTTGATAGCAAGAGGTTGTATGTTTCGTGATCTATATAAATAATATCAGTTAAAACTCCATCAAGTCTGTATCTCAACCGAACAAAAGACTCCTCTGGTTCAACGTGAATATCAGATGCTTCCATGGATAGGGCACCGGCAAGAATTATTTCTAGTATTCTCGATATTTTGTAGCTTTTCTTTTGTTTCAAAATATCCTCAATAAGGATCTTTACATCCTCAAGCGATTTAACGTCAGAGATTATTTTTTGTATTTCTTCGTTTGAAATATCGAGGACTCCAGCTTTTGTTTCTGAGGCAAATGATATTTCCTTGTATCTAGTCCACGCTCTCTCGAGCGAAGCTCTTGAAACCATGAACATTATCACGGTATAGTTTTTCCTCTCCAAGTCCTCAACTATTTTTTTTACTTCGTCAGTGTTTGGTGATAATACGGCAAGTGATATTTTCCTCCCGATCAATTCAAAAATAGCAACTTTTGCCACTTTGGCCTCAGCCTCTGGAATAAGCCTCAGCCCATCAGTATCAATAGATCTTCGTGACAGGTCTATATAGGCCACGTTATGTCTTTTTGAAAGAACAAGGGCCAATTCCTCTTCTTCTTCGCGTTTTAGTTCGTCTATCTTTTTTACAGCTTTCTCATCATCAAATGTTGTCATAAGAAAATAATAACATGGAAACCCTCCATTATCTCCATAAATAACCTTATTGCTGGCCGTATTTTAGTATTGACAAAACTATAAAAATAGTGTATTATATTGGTAGTTCATCGAAATGCCGACTGGCTCAAAAGCCGATCGGAAAGCCCCAAAGGAGGGGGCAGGTATGACACGGATTTTTCTGATAATTCTCTCCCTCCTTCTAGGGGGGTGTGCAAGTGGATTGGGGGGATTCGGAGTGCAAATCTCCGAATACTGCAAGAAACAACCGAGCCCGCTTTCTTGTGAGCGGGCTCGGGCAGTCGAAGCCCAGTCAGACTGGACCGACCAGCAAAACCGAGTCTGGAACGCACGAGTGGACCAATGTGTCCAATCGTGTGTGGCAGGGTGCGTTGGGGGCCACCCCAACTGCACCGCCTCCTGTTCCCCTGGGGGCAGAATCTGCCAAGCCTACGCCCCGATAGGTGGGGTCTACGGTGGGTCCTCCTCCGGTAGTTACGGAGGGGGCAGTTGGCAAGGTTCTGGCACCGGATCCGGCGAGTGGCGCGGATCCGGTGGCTGGGGGGGTTCTTCCTCGATTACCGTGGTGCCCAGCATCACGGTAATCGGTGGACCCACGTCAAGTGGCGGGCCGATGATTCGCTCCCGCTGATAGTGGGCGAGGCGCGTGAAGCGATCTCTCGGTTTTACCGAGGGGTTGCAAGCGCGCCTTTTTCTTTTTTCCTTATAGTGTAAAATCGAAGTAAGTATGAAAGAGGGGGAGAGATTAATATTAAAAGATCAAGGAAATCTTGATGCTTTAGCCAAGAAAATAATCGCTATAGCAAGAAGAACTGATGAAGACAGGGCATTTGTTATATCCCTTAGGGGGGATTTGGGTTCTGGAAAGACTACTTTTACTAAAGCCATTTCAAAAAATCTTGGTGTAAAAGATGTAGTTAATAGTCCCACTTTTGTAATAATGAAAAGGTACGATATAAATTTCGGCCGGTTTAAAAATCTTGTTCATATAGATGCATATAGGCTGAGCGGAATTACTGATGCAAAAACAATAAAATTGGATGAGGTGTTTAATTCTGGAGAAAATTTTGTGGTTATTGAATGGCCGGAGAGAATAATAGAATGTCTACCACACGAATCAGTAAGGATTGACTTTGAATTTGTTGATGAAAATACAAGGCATGCGACTTTAAATTAATTATGCCTAAACAAAAAAAAGATAATACAAGAAAGAAATTAGTACTACTTGATACCCATGCCATACTGCATCGGGGATATCATGCGATGCCAAATTTCTCATCCTCAAAAGGCGTACCAACGGGAGCTTTATATGGACTATCGTCGATGATCATAAAAATAATTTCCGATTTGAAGCCAGACTACATTGTTGCTTGTTATGATTTACCCCAAGCAACTTTTAGGCATGAGGCCTATGCTGAATATAAGGCGCATAGAGTGAAAGCCGAGGACGATCTTGTAGACCAAATAAAAAACTCAAGAGAAGTGCTTGAAGGTTTCAGTATTCCTTTTTACGAATGCCCAGGGTTTGAGGCAGATGACCTATTGGGGACTATATGTGAAAAAACCAAGAAGGAAAATCTAGACGTTATTGTTGCCTCGGGAGATATGGATACGCTTCAGTTGGTGGAGGAGGGGAGAGTCTGTGTGTATACGTTAAAGAAAGGCATAAATGATACTATTTTGTACGATGAAAAAGCTGTTATAGATAGGTTTGGTTTTCCGCCACTTCTTCTTCCTGATTATAAAGGTTTGCGTGGTGATCCATCAGACAATATTCCTGGTATAAAGGGGATTGGAGAGAAAACAGGGCAGGATTTGATTTCCAAATTTGGAAGTCTGGAGGATTTATACAAGCTTCTCGAAAAGGATGAGAGTAAATTTATTGAAGCCAAAATCAAACAAAGAATAATAGATTTACTAAAAAACGGTAAGGAAGAAGCTCTTTTCTCAAAGGTCCTTGCTACCATTAGAAGGGATGCGCCGGTTGACTTTTCTCTCCCAGAGAAGTCTTGGAAGGAGAGTTTGTCTCTCGACAAATTGGGAGAGGTTTTCGCTAAGTATGAGTTTAGATCAATGCTTTCAAGGGTAAGGGCACTTCTTCAAATGCCAGAAATGTTTGAGGTGGAAGAAAAGAAAGAGAATGCTGATGTGGATCTAGATTTGCTCAAAGAGACTCAAGTGGCACTTTGGGTTTTGAACTCAAATATCACCAATCCAACTATTGAAGATATTTTTTCTTTTACAAAAACTGATGATTTAAATAAAGCCAAAGAGATAATAATCTCGAGTCTGAAGAGAGATAATCTTTATCCTGTTTATGAAGAAATAGAAAAGCCGGTAATAGATATTGTAGAGAGAATGAAGGAAATTGGAATAAGACTTGATGTCGAGTATTTAAAAAATCTATCAAAAGAATATCACAAAGAATTAGATGCGATTAGTAAAAGAATATTTAGTTTGGCCCAAGGTGAATTCAATATTAATTCTCCAAAGCAATTGGGGGAAGTGGTCTTTGATAAACTGGCATTAAGCACTAAGGGTTTAAAGAAAACAGAGGGTGGGGCAAGATCAACTAGAGAATCTGAACTTATAAAATTAAAAGGCGTACATCCTATTATTGATGAGATATTCTCATATAGAGAACTCCAAAAACTTCTTTCTACTTATATCGACAATATGCCTCTTATGGTGCATGAAGATAAAAGATTGCATGCAGAATTTCTGCAGACGGGTACTACTACGGGCAGAATGTCTTCACAAAACCCAAATCTGCAAAACATTCCCATCAAGACCGAGTCTGGTAGAAAGATAAGGCATGCCTTCCTGTCGAGTCCAGGTTTTAGTTTGTGTGCTTTTGATTATTCCCAAATTGAACTTAGAATAGCAGCTTTCTTATCGCACGATGAGAAGCTGATAGAGATATTTAAAAAGGGGGAGGATATTCACACTGAAGTTGCCGCACAGGTTTTCAACGTTCCTGAGGAGCAAGTTGATAAAGAAATGAGAAGGCGAGCCAAGGTCATAAACTTCGGCATCCTCTATGGTATGGGAGTTAATGCCTTGAAAGATAATTTGGGAACCACACGAGCTGAAGCTCAAAAGTTTTACAACGATTATTTTGAAGTTTTTACTGGTCTTGCTAGGTATTTGGAAGAAGTGAAGGCTGATGCCGAAAGAAGAGGGTATACAACAACTTTCTTTGGAAGAAGAAGATATTTTGAAGGTATTAGGTCTCCAATCCCATATATCAAAGCACAGGCGGAAAGAATGGCAGTGAATGCGCCTATTCAAGGAACAAATGCAGATATAGTAAAAATTGCTATGAAGAAAATTGATGACTATATTGAGGCCAATAAACTACGGGACAAAGTCAGACTTCTCTTACAGATTCATGACGAACTTATATTTGAAATTGAGGACTCAGTTTTACTTGATGTTGGTGAGGAGATTCGCAGAATAATGGAGGAAGAAGTTTTGCCGAGTGATAAAATATCAGGGATTAAACTTATTTCTTCCTTGTCTAAGGGCAAAAATTGGGGAGAGTTATACTAATTTTATGATTTATATATATTTTGGTGCCAACAGAGAGTTGTCGAAAAAACAGGCTGATAGTTTCATCTTGGGTAGGAAGAAAGATGGAGTTTCTGTTTTGAGTTTTGATGATAGTAGTTTTACAGAGGAGGATTTCCTAAACCCCTCAGAAAGCGAAGATCTCTTTGGTGGTAAAAATATGGTTTTTGGTAGGAATCTTTTTTCCAAAAAAGAAATCAAAGAATTTATTTTTAAGGTTGCAAAACAAATTGTTGAGAGCAGAGTCGATTACTGCTTTCTTGAGGACGAGATAACAAAGGCAGAAATAGATATACTTGAAAAATCGGGAGCTATCTTGAAAGAATCAAAAGCACCTGCAAAAAAGAATGAGGATTTTAATACCTTTGCTTTAGCGGATCTCTTAATGAAAAGGGATAAGAAAGGTCTTTGGGTTATGTATAGAAAAGCTATAGATTATGGAAAGACTCCCGAGGAAATAGCTGGAGTATTGTTTTGGCAACTCAAGGTGGCCCTACTTGTCCGTCGTGGTGAGGAGAAAGGCATAAGCCCATTTGCTGTTAGTAAGGCAAGGGGATTGCTAAAAAATTTCAAAGACGGAGAAATAGAATCAGCCCTTCGAGATCTGGTTGACGCTTATCATCTATCTAGGGGTGGAATAGGGGATATGGAACTATCTCTTGAGAGGTTTGTGCTTAGTATTTAGAATATTAATATCCTACTACTTCCATAAAGTGAGATTTTGTTGTAAGGTATAGCTTGTTTAGATTATTTCTAGACAATATCCGTCCATAGCTCAGCGGTAGAGCAGTTGCCTTTTAAGCAATTGGTCGCAGGTTCGATCCCTGCTGGACGGACAAAAATTTATCCAAAATTTTTGGATGAACAGAACACAGTCTGGGGGACTGTGTGTCAGGAATTTAATTCATCAAGCAAACCTTTTTATATGGTGGTATAATTTCAGAATATGACTTTTGATTTTACTTTAAACAGAGAATCTAGTGTTAGTCCTCAAGATAAGCTTGGTGTTTTTGCAAGAAACAGCGAGGGTGGTCCACAAGTAGAGGTAATAGAATATTTAAGTACGGATATAAGCGAAGAAGTAAGAAAAGTTTCTGTAAAAGGAGTTTTTGCTGGGGCTGATTTTTCTATTAAATATCTAACAAATAAAAAGGGGGACATTTCAGAATCTGAAGGTCTCTGGCTTGGAGAGGAAAACAAGCCCATGCTTCATCATGATGTGGATACCATCGCTTCTCTTTGTGAGGAGGTAAATAAACCAGCTGTACACTAAAAGATAAAGTGCCACAAAATGTGGCCTTTATCTTTCCAGTCGTTTTATTTTATAGGGGCAAATCAAACCCCCATGCTCCTGCACCGAAAAACAGGAAAGATATGGAAACTATGGACATTAGTATCCAAAGCATTTTGCTGTCACAAGATTTTTTGTTTGCTATTGCAAGATAAAATTCAAACAAAGAAAGAATAGATATTGCTATCGCCACGCCTTGGGTGAATATGCCAGCTATGAATAATATGGAAGACAGGGCGAAGATTACCCCAGACAAAGTATTTACTTTTCCTCCGGATCTTATTTTTTTTATAGAAAAAGAAAGGGCTATTGTTCCTATTACAACTCTTAGAACTGAAATTGCTAAAAGTGATAATGGTAGTAAATGTGGAAATAAACTCATCATATAGAGAGTATGCTACCTTATTGTTGGCAATTTATGCAACAGGTGGTAATTTTCATGTGTGAAGAAATCAAGAGAAATAGTTTTAATATTGGATAATATAAGGAGTGCTGAGAATGTAGGCTCTATTTTTCGGACGGGAGATGCGATTGGTGTTCAAAAGATATTTCTAACCGGAGTGACACCATCTCCTATAGATAGGTTTGGTCGAGTAAGAAAAGATATAAGTAAATCTGCCCTAGGGGCAGAAAAAAGCATAAGTTGGGAATATTTTGAGAAAACAAGTGATGTTGTCAAAAAACTCAAAAAGGAGGAGTTTTTTATTGTGGCGATAGAGCAGGATACTAAGTCTTTGGACTATAAGAAGATTAAGCCAAAACATAAAACTTGCCTTATATTTGGCAACGAAGTTTCTGGAATTGATAAGAAGATACTGGGTATGGCAGATGAAATTGCTGAGATAAAAATGTTTGGCTTGAAGGAGTCCCTCAATGTAGCTGTTTCCTCTGGAATAGTTTTGTATAGATTTTTCGGCTAGAGGTTGGTGTTGTTTTTAATACTTATCTTCCGCTACCAACTTGCCATTGTTGTCTAGTAGTTCTATAACTTCTCTTTTCGGCAACCAGATTGTTTCTGGTTGTTTCAAGAATAGTCGCCACCTGCTTTTGTAGAAATCAGCATAATTTTTATTTGTTCTTACACAATAGTCGTATCCAGTACTCTCGGTTATAAATTTGGTACACTCTGGCCCTATGTTTATTGGGATGTTTTGAACTGGCATATAGCACTCTGGCACGGATCTTACATAGTCGTAGCAGGCATTCATTCTGTATAGAGGGACATCAGGCTTCGCGTTGTATAAAGTTGGGCATTCATGAGCTAGTCCAGGATAATAGTCTTGGTATTGATCAAGGTATCCAGTACATTTGTTTTCTTGAAAAGATGAGCCTATGGGAGATCTTCCTGAAGATAGGTATATGACTCCTCCGGGAGGAAGAACAACGTCGTACTCTGGATTTACTGATCCGAATTCTGGAAGGGGAGTAGCCTTCCCGAGCTTAAAGATTTTCCCACTAACCGCGCTTTTTATCGTCCAATTACTCACGTTAATGGGGGAATCGAGGCTTTCATCGGCCTCTATCGTTATATACTCTTGAGTCGGATTACTTTCATTCCAAGCCGAGTGCTTCATTATTGATATCTTTTTGTAGTAAGGGGACATACGTGCATCAAGTGCATCTTTGTCCATTTGGTTTTTCAAATTGTAAGTCTGGTTTGCGATATTTCCGATTTCCATTGAAACACGAGAACTTTCATTTTTGTAAGAAGAGTTAGAGTTGTCGAAATAATTTTCGTTGGTTGAGTGGGTTTTTGAAAACCATAGGAAAAAACCAAGAAAGAGCACCATGCCTACGGCTTTCAAGAGTGGATTCCCAGGTTTTTCACTTACTGCCATGTGCTAATAATACAACAAAATTCTAATTACCGACAAAATTATTTTCCAAGTAGTTTTTGGTGTACATCGCAGAAATGTGCACTTCTTCCACCAACTTTTATTCTACAGATTTTTCCGTTACAATTTTTCTTACTACATTTTTCTCCAACTTTTCTATATACTTTGTGTCTTTCTTGAAATCTCCCTTTTTCTCCGTAGATGTTTCTGTAATCAGACATAGAGTCCCCGCCAAAATCTATTCCTCTCATTAGAATTTTTCTCATGGAGTTGTATATTATTTTCATTTTGGCGTCATTTATTTTTGAAACCTTTTCTTCTGGGTGTATACCTGTTTCAAATAATATTTCATCAGAATATATGTTTCCTATACCTGACAACACGCTTTGGTCCATGAGAACCTGCTTTATTTTTCCATAACTTTTTTTATGTAGGGCTTTTTTAAAATCTACGAATGAAAATTCTTTTGATATTGGTTCTGGTCCGAGAGCACCTAGCCTTCTGTGCAGATGAAGCTCACTTGTTTCTATTAGGTCTATAGATCCAAACTTTCTGGAGTCACAAAAAGACAGACAGTTTCCATCTGAGAGTTTGAATACAAAATGTATAAATCGGTTATAAGGATCTTTTAGGGGGCCGTCTAGCTTTGGGTAGTACTTATCTTTTTTCTTATCGAAAACGTACTCTCCAAAAAGTAGGTGCCCCGTCATTTTCATGTGAATAATCAAAGAAGATCCTCCGCTTATATTTATGATTATATTTTTACCCATTCTCTCTACACCTATAATCTTTTTGTTAAGTATTATTTTTCTCAGTCTTGATAGGGAAGTGTTTTTGAGCATTTTTGGCCAATTGCTCCATATGTAAGTAAAAGCCTTATTTGGTAAGACTTTTTTTAACCCCGAAACGGTTGTATGAACTTCTGGTAGCTCCGGCATATCTCTAATTAAGCCTTATTTGTAATTTTTTTGCTACAGGCTACCCATTTAATTATTTTTTGGTCAAGATTTTTTCAAGTTCTTCTCTTGCCACTTTGGCATCATCCCACTCTTCTTTTGTATTGTTTGGCCCCATGATATATGGATCGGTACCTTTGCCTGAGATAAGGACAGCCGAGTCTGCAGTAGCTTTTCTTAATGCTCTATTGATAGCTTTTCTCCTGTCCATTATTACTTCAACTTTATTATTAGTTATCCCAATTCTTATGTCGGAGATTATCTTTTCCGGATCTTCATCATATGGGTCTTCATTTGTGAGGATTATCTCGTCACAGTATCTGCTTGCAACTTCTCCCATTTTTGGTCTTTTCCACTTATCCCTCCCCCCACCTGTTCCACCAAGGACACATATTTTTCTCTTACCCAAAAACGCCCCGTATAATTTTTCAAGAGAGTCTGCTGTGTGTGCATAATCGACGACAACTAGGAAGTTTTGGCCCACGTCTATTTTTTCAAGACGGCCTCGTATCAAAGATATTTTTTCTATTGTTTTTGTGATGTTGTCCTCACTTACTCCTAGGGTTTT
The DNA here is from genome assembly GCA_964443725.1 of uncultured Candidatus Saccharibacteria bacterium. Taxonomy (GTDB): domain Bacteria; phylum Patescibacteriota; class Minisyncoccia; order Phycocordibacterales; family JAKFXT01; genus CAYUDP01. Next base: position 6,087 of record CAYUDP010000001.1, on the reverse strand, counting down.
TGCGGTTTCCATTGCAAGGAGTGCGTTTAGTATATTGAATTCACCGATAAGTTTTGTTTCTATTTCTTTTTCTCTCCATGTGAAATGGCTTGATTCATAATTTGTCTCAAATGGCTTTGCATTGTTTATAGAGACCTTATTTATCACTTTAAATTTTCCAAGGTTTTCAAACAGGGGGGCTTCTTTGTCATCTGTGTTTACAGTGAGGATTTTTTTACCATTCTCTGAAGATAATACGTGCCGTGCTATGTTAAGTTTTGCATTGCGATAATTTTCATAAGACCCATGCCTCTCAATATGCTCGGGGGATAGGTTGGTGAATATTAATCCATCCAATTTTATAAACCTGTGCCTGTATAGAAGTGTCGCTTCCGAACTTATTTCAATTACTGCGTGTGTGCAACCTTCTTTTACTGATTCACTTAGAAATTTCTGAAGTGAAAAACGTCCTGGAGTTGTCATTTTGAGGAGGTTCCTCCTAGTTTTGTTTCCAATTGCGAATTTTATAGTACTTATAAGAGATGTTTTTACTCCAGCTTCGTTTAATATATTGAAAAGTATTTCTGACGTTGTACTTTTGCCCTTGGTTCCAGTCACAGCTATTACTGTAAGTTTGTTTGATGGGAAGCCATAAAGAAGTGCTCCCAAAAAACCCAAAGCGAAATGGTAATATGGTTGGAAAAAAGTATAAACTTTTTTTGGGATTATTTTCTCTATTTTACGAAGTATTTTCTCCAGCATATTTATCATTTACTGGCTTAGTATTTTTAACGCCTCTTTGACCAAATTTGATGTTCCAGTATCACCTCCTACTTGTCTTATTGCTTCTCTCGCATCTCTTTCCAAGTAGCCTAAGGCTTGAAGGGCAAGAAGAGCGTCGCTCTCTTCTTTTCTGAGTGCTTTGCTTGGAGTGTGACCACTATTTGAAATATTCAATCCCAAAACCTTTTCTTTTAGTTCGAGTACTATTTTTTCTGCGGTTTTCTTTCCAATCCCAGAAACTTTCGTTAGATACCCGACGTCTCCAGCGCTTATTGCTGATACAAGTGAAGGTATGGGGGAGAGACTCACGATAGATAGTGCGGACTTGGGGCCAATACCGGATATTGATATTAAGAGTTCAAAAAAACCAAGCTCATCTTCATTCTCGAACCCATAAAGTTCAAAGGCATTTTCTCTTACGGCCATATATGTGAATATAGTAGCTTCCTTAAGGTCTTTTAGGTTTGAAATAAGGGGTTCCGAGGCAAAGATCTTGAATCCTATACCGTTAACAGACAAAATAAGGCTTTTCCCTCCCAAACTTACTATTTCTCCCTTTAATTGGCTTATCATAAGTGAAATAATATCCTAAGGTTGCCTTTTTGGCGATTTTTGCTAGTATTTCTCTTACTAAACATATGGCAATAACTAAATCAGCAAAGAAAGCATTCCGCGTTTCAAAGAGACGCCGCGTTTTCAATCTTAGAAAAAAAGATGAGCTAAAGACTGCCGTTAAAGACGTCAAGCGTCTTATAACAGCCGGGAAGAAGGAAGAGGCTACAAAGGCCCTTTCCAGTGCTTTCAAAAAGTTGGACAAGTCATCAAAAACAGGTCTAATAAAGAAGGGGAATGCTTCTCGCAGAAAGTCCAGACTTTCAAAGGCAATAAGTAAGATTAAATAATTCTTTCTTATGATAGATTCATTAAGTCCTCGTGACGCTTATGAAAAAATAAAAGAAGGGACCTTTTCAATCATAGATGTAAGGACGGCTCAAGAGTTTGATCAGAGCCATATTGATGGGGCAATAAACATAGACATTTATCATCCTGATTTTGTGGACGTTGTCTCAGCTCTTCCAAAAGAAAAGAAGTATCTTGTGAATTGCCAAGCTGGTGGGAGATCGGCAAATGCAACTACAGTGATGAAGTCTTTGGGGTTAGACGCAACCAACCTAGAGGGCGGTATTAATGCTTGGGTGGGAGATGGGCTACCAACGGTAAAATAATTTTAATTTTTTAAAAAAGAAAAACTCTCTGGAGAGTCCAGAGAGTTTTTCTTTTTTGCTTACCCAATTACATTTGTTGAGGAGCTTCGCAACACTTGCAATCTTTCTTGTGAGAGACGGCAAGATATATTGCAGATAGGCCAACCAAGATATACACAACCTTGGCAACCGAATCCCCAATATATGTAGCTAGGTCCCAATCTGCGACCAAGCCAACAAGTAGCCAATTCAAACCTCCTATTATAAGAAGTATGAATGCGACTGCGTGGACTATTTTCATATAATGAAAAAAATTACTTATAAACCCACTTTAATTGTACAGTTTGCCAAGAATAACAAAAGAGAGTTTTCCACTGTGGGCGTTTTTGTATTTTGTGCCAAAATCCTAGACCCGAGTGCCCAAAAGCTTTGCTTATTGTCCCCTCGGTAGGAATCGGGGTCAAGTTTCTAAGTTCAGACTTCGTCATTCTGACTCGTCTTCACTAAGAACTTCCTCCCCGGACTCGCCTGTCCTTCGTAAAACTCAGGACATGGCTCCGTCTTTCGATTCTCCACGAAAACCAAGCAGTTGGTTTTCTCTTAGGGACAAATGTAAAAACACCCTTGCGGGCGCCTTTACATTTGTCCCCTCGGTAGGAATCGAACCTACATTACGAGCTCCGCAAGCTCGCGTTCTATCCATTGAACTACGAGGGGATATGTCAGAAGAAAATAACACAAAAGAGTTAAAAACCCAAGCGATCGAGTATTTTAACTGTGATGGGTTCTCTTTGTACCACTTCAGGTACGTTTTTTAGTAGGAACTCTCTAACAAGGGGAGGGTGATGTGCGGATAGCGTTACTATTATTTTTGGCAAAAAAGACCTCCTTGTTGATATGACGATATAAGATGAGCCATCGTCAAATTCTTGTATATAAAAGGATTTCATGTCAGCGAAACTATAAAAATTTGTTCCAACCACTAGCCCTTCGTCTGTGAGCGAATGTTCCACCATCCTTGGTTCTCTGATTGCAAATGCAATCAAAATAAGAGAGGCCAGTATTATGATTATTCCAAAAAGGAAATTGTCCATATAAAAAGAAATCGCGGTAATGGAAAGAGAGGTCAACCCCATACCCCAAAACCAGTCCACACTGTGGCTTTTTTCTTCGTATTCGAGTGCCTCCCAACTAAAGATTTTCTTCATAAATACACATTTAGCATATCATAGCTTTCTATTGTCTTGGAGCGTTTAAGCGTGTACAAATATGTTATGAGGTTAGACAAGTATCTATTTAGCGTTGGGTTAGCTAATTCTAGAAATAAGGCAAATGAACTCATTTTGTCTGGGAAGGTTATTATTAATGATTTGGTTTGTGTTAAACCTTCAAAAGATATTTCAGATTCTGATAAGGTTATTTTAAGTGGTGACTTCAAGCAATTTGTTTCCCGCGGTGCATTTAAGTTGAAAGGTGCCGTTGAGAGATTTAATATTGCTATTAAGGATTGTGTTTGTTTGGACATAGGGTCTTCTACTGGAGGGTTTACAGAAGTACTTTTAAACTTAGGAGCGAAAAAGGTTTATGCTGTTGATGTTGGGGAGGGTCAACTTGATCCGTCTCTTTTAAAGAATTTTAGGATAGTGTCTATGGAGAATACTGATATACGTGATTTAGATAAGAATAGTTTTGCTGAAGAGATAGATTTTGTTTGTGTTGATGTTTCTTTTATTTCTATTACTAAAATATTAGAAAATGTTTTCAATATTTTAAAGAGTGGTGGGGAGGGCGTTTTTCTAATAAAGCCACAATTTGAAGTTGGAAGAGAAAATGTAGGGAAGGGAGGGGTAGTGAAAGACGATTCTTTGAGGATGGGGGCTTTAAATAAAGTAAAAGACGAGGTGGTTAAATCTGGGTTTAAAATTATAGGAGAAATAGAGTCTCCTATACTAGGCTCGGAAGGGAATAAGGAATTTTTATTGTATATAAAAAAACTATAAAGATGGGTATGGGGTATCTATAGTACTGTGGTGATTTATTTTACCCAATTTTATAAAGTGTGAGGTAGAGTTTTGGTGATACTATATTTAATTAAATTTAAATATAGTATCACCATTTGATGTGCAGTTTTGTAAAGTTACTCCACCTAAGATTAATTTACCGTCTTCTGAAATAATGACTTCTGTTTTAGGTACGTAGAATTTTGATTTTAAAATTTTAAGTATATTTTGCTCCAAAACCATGTTAATTGACGTATCATCTCTTTTGCCAAGTAAAGCTATTTCTATCGAATGGTTTTTTTGTGTGGTTTTGATATCGAAAAAGTAATTTTTATCTGCTGTCCAATAGTTTTTATCGATCGCAGTTACTACGGTACCATCTTTGCTATAGAGCCGGGCATTTATGGTTCTAGTATTATCTTTATCCTCAAACCATATGATTTTAGTATCTCCATACTTGTACAGTGTATTTACATTATCAAAAATGTTACCTCCCAAATATATTTTTTGAATATCTTTATTTCCTATTAGATATGGCTGACTTGTATCATCTTTAGAGAATCCTAGTTTTAGTTTACTTTTTATTTTGTATAATTCTTTTTTATCAATTTCTCCAGACGTCACCTTTCCTTCGCAAGATTTGCAAATTGCTAATAAGTATCTATAGTCCCAACCGACCTCATTGTAAGATTTTATCGTGTGAGCATTTACTAATGGTATTCCACTACAGATTGGACAACGATATGCTACTTCTCTTTTGAGTTTTTCTGTTAATTTTTTTGGTGCGGTGTGTGAACGTTTATACATAAAACTATAAAGATGGGTATGGGGGCTCGCCTCTAAGTCCCTTAAAAACCTCCTCAATACCTTTTTCGAAATCAGCGTCTGATTCTGACGTTTTTTCGTCTTGTATATCTTGTGGATAGGACCCTTCTTGTTTGCTTTCCCCAGTGTTATTCATGTTGAAATTATTTTGAATGATTTTTATTTATATACATTTTTATTATATTAGAAAAATAGTTTTTTGATAATTTGTTTCTCGCATTGAAATGTTATTTTTATAGTGTATTCTCTCCTTAGTTTAATATCTCTCTAGTGAAGGGAATGAAAATGACAGATGAGATTAGTACCAAAAAAATCGTTGTACATGTACTTGATCAGGGTAGGCCTTTGTGTGGGTTTTCAGAGGATCCGCCAAAGGATTGGCCGAGTGGGAATTTTTGGGTTTCCCTTTATGAAACAAGGGAACGTCCAACTTGCCCAGAGTGCATAAAAAAGAAAAAAGAGCTCAAAAACCAAGCTCGCTCGTAATGCCCGTAGGCAAAACTGCCCGCAGGCAGTTTTTGATTTTTGGCGGGAATGGTTAGGTGTGATTATTGTCCTTTTTGTATGCTACTCCTTTATAGGAAAACATCAGAGGCCGTCCTTCTTCTGGCTCTTTTATAATTTCCTCAAACTCAAAGTCAGCATTAAGGATATACTTATCAATTTCTCTGTCCATATGACAGTTGCCAGTGAAATGTTTTGTTATTGGTGTTGCTAGTCTTTGTGCTAGATAATTTAACTTTTTTGGAGATTTTCCGTGTTCAACAAAAATAAATTTACCTTCTGGTTTAAGAATTCTGTATATCTCTTTAAGAGCTTTTGGTAGATTTGAAACGCTGCAGAGAGTCCAAGTTGAAACAACAGTGTCAGCCGTATTATCTGCTAATGGAATTTTTTCAGCGGGAACTTGTAAGTGTTCAATAGGAAATTCAGCTTTTTTGGCTCGTTCCCTTGAATAATCATAGAGCTCTTTTGATGGTTCAAGTGCATACAGCTTTTGTATATTTTTATAAAAAGGAAAGTTATATCCAGACCCCGTTCCAATTTCTAAAACAATCCCGACAGCTTTGCCAGCAACTTCTTTTCTTGTCTCATTGAACTCGTCAGAACCCATCTTTTTGTTCAATTGTTTTGGTAGGATGTATTTATTGTAAATTTTCATTGTTGTAATTTTACCAAAAAAGGTCGTATCTTACCGCGGGTACAAAAAATGACTCAACATTTGAGCCATCTTTTGAGTGCGGAGGCGGTGAGATTCGAACTCACGATACCTTGCGATATGCCGGTTTTCAAGA